>CAZMZQ010000270.1:0-1014 GCA_964570745.1 uncultured Anaerolineaceae bacterium | reverse complement strand
CACAGCGGTTAGCAGCACCCTTATTTTGACAATCCATGTGTTACAATTGCTAATAGATAATATTTTTTAATCACACCTTTTGTTTGCGAAAATGATCGTGTGAATCGTTCAATGTACGTTGGGATTTAGTAAAGCAATCAACAATATAACCATCTAATAGAAAGGAAGCACAAAAATGGAAGAAACCAGACCGTATGTCTCATGGGAATTGATGGACTCATTTCTTACTGATGCCTTTGTTGGCTATGGAGTTCCAAGGGAGGACGCGGTAATTTGCGCGGACGTATTGCTCGAGAGTGATCGTAGAGGTATTGAAAGCCACGGCTGTAATCGTTTCAAGCCTATTTATATCGATCGTATCGTAGCAGGGATACAAAAACCTGTTACAAAAATCGATATCCTCAGAGAAACAGCCACCACAGCTGTGCTGGACGCTAACGATGGCATGGGCATGATTGCGAGTCACAGAGCCATGGAAATGGCGATCGATAAAGCCCGCAGATATGGAATGAGCATGGTCGTCATTCGGAATTCGACTCATTATGGCATTGCTGGCTATTGGGCAACCATGGCAACAAATGCCGGCATGATCGGCATGACCGGAACCAACGCCCGACCTTCTATCGCACCAACATTTGGCGTGCAAAACATGCTGGGAACCAACCCACTTACCGTCGGGTTCCCTACCGATGAGGATTTCCCATTTATGCTTGACTGCGCAACCTCAATCGTCCAGCGCGGCAAGATCGAATATTATGCCCGCATTGGCAAAGACACACCTGAAGGCATGGTCGTTGGCTCAGATGGCAAACCCTTGACCGACAGCCAGCAGATCTTGAAAGATCTTGTGTCAGGAGAAGCTGCCCTGGCACCGCTCGGTGGAATTGGCGAAGAGCTGGCAGGTTACAAGGGATATGGCTATGCAACAGTTGTGGAAGTTTTTTCTGCAGCTCTCCAGGCTGGCAGCTTTTTGCATCAACTGAGTGGTATTGGCGAAAACGGCGAAAAGGTGCC
>CAZMZQ010000269.1:0-1021 GCA_964570745.1 uncultured Anaerolineaceae bacterium | reverse complement strand
CAGGAACTACAGAAACGCTTTGAATCCGGAAAGATATTTGCCTCAAAGAGAGCGGGGTTTGCTGCTTGGGATTTTGGTTCGTGGGGCGAGGGTTATGGGCGGGTTTTGCGGATTGGTTGAAATTACAAAGCTCTCATACTGAACCCGCCCGTACCAAATAGAACAAACAGCAAATGCCTGATAGCAACACCCAGAGAGATCGCTTCGCAAAAGAGGCTCGCGATGACGGTGGTGAGGCAGATTGCCGCGCTTCGCTCGCAATGACCGGCGCAGCCGTACGTCGAAGATCCCCTAAGCGAAGCGCAGGGGAGTGGAGGGCTTGTCTCCCTCCGTAAGTAGGTGAGATAACCAACGCAACGGCTGGAGGCAATACCCTACTTCACGGGCACAGGTCCCCAGCCCTACGGAACCCTTTAACAGCCAACGCTTTTCCGCCCAAAATCCCCGAGCGTGCTCCCAGCCCGGGCGGGACGATATACTCATCTATTCTCTCCAGGATTTCTTGCGCTCGGATATAACCACCCAAATAATCAACCGTCTTCTGCCGGATCATTGGAAACAAAAACTCCGCGCTCATTACCCCGCCCCCCAGGATGATCCGCTGCGGTGCGAGTGTACACACCACCGTCTGAAGCGCCAGCGCAATATAGCTTGCCTCCAGCTCCCAGGCAGGGTGATTGCGCTCCAGCTCCTGGGCAGGCTTTCCCCACCTGGCTGCCAGCGCCGGTCCACTTGCAACCCCTTCAAAACAATCACCGTGAAACGGGCAAACCCCGGCGAAATTCTCATCACCAGCGAGACGAGGCAGGCGCAGATGTCCCATTTCGGGATGGATCAATCCGTGCAGCAAGGCACCGTTCACCAGCGCACCTCCGCCAATTCCCGTGCCGATGGTGAAATAGACCAGGTCGCTCAAACCTCTCCCTGCTCCCCATTGGGCTTCTGCCAGAACTGCGCCGTTCACATCTGTATCGAAACCAACCGGAACGTTGAGCCCTTTTTCAAAGTAACCTGCCACGTC
>CAZMZQ010000268.1:0-1030 GCA_964570745.1 uncultured Anaerolineaceae bacterium | reverse complement strand
CGATGATCTTCCAGGGGCAGGAATTTTTACAAGGAGATTGGTTTCAGGATAACGTCCCGCTGGATTGGGCAATGAACGAAGATTTTCACGGCATCACCCGACTTTACCGCGACCTGATCCGACTGCGCAGAAACTGGAAAGATAATTCCCGCGGTCTGCGTGGTCAGTCTGTGAACGTTTTTCATGTTAACGAACAGCAAAATATGCTTGCCTTTCAGCGCTGGGATCAACATGGCAAGGGTGATGACGTGGTGGTCGTGGTTAATTTTGCCAATGAACTGAGGCAAGACTATTCGATTGGCTTCCCCGATGGCGGTAGCTGGCGCCTGCGCTTTAACAGCGACGCTAACATATATAGTGACGATTTCGCTAACACAAAGAGCTTTGACATCAATGCAAACCAGGGTCTTACAGACGGATTATCCCATTATGGAATTCTGGAGATCGCTCCATACAGCCTCCTGATATATAGCCAGGATCGGGAAAATAACTGACTGGGATACAAGATAAGCCTGTCAGCAAAGCCAGCTTGTGTCAGGAAGGTTTCAGGATTTCCTTTTCAATTTCAGGGAGTGAACTGATCAACTCTTTTGCCTGACGCTTTATTTCAGGGTCTGCACTTGGTGAATATTGGATAAGTTTGACCAGTTCGAAAGCCTTTTTTAGCGTGTCCTTAACCTGGGCTGTATAGCTGAAATGTTCCCAGCCAACCGATGTAGGTCTGGGAATTTTTCGTGCTTCTTCTATAAACTTTGCTGCTTTTTCTATTCGTTGTTCAGGTGAGAGTGGTTTTGCCATATGTTAATTATAGCGGATATAAGTTATATAAAGGGTGTTTAGGCATATATCTTGCACATCAGACAGAAGATATCGCGGTCAGCCGCGTGTGATTTTGTTTACGAAAGGATGTGGTACTGATGAACAAGGATAATGATAGTAAACGGCTGGTATTGTTGCTGGTTTTATTCTTTATCTTCGTGATTCTGACTGGCATTTTTGTAGGCAAACGACTTGTTGAAGTGGTAAGAGC
>CAZMZQ010000267.1:0-1039 GCA_964570745.1 uncultured Anaerolineaceae bacterium | reverse complement strand
ACATGAGAAGGTAAAGATTGTTTCTTAGAAAAACTGCTAACTACTGGGTTCCCGTGCTGATCATCCTGGCAATGATAGGTTTGACTTTTCTCAACCTGCACCTTGACGAACAGACAAACCTTGAGGATCATTTTGCACCACGCTGGAGCGCTGCAAAGAATTGGATGGCTGAAGGTTGGTCGCCTTACAGTGAAGAGACTACCCAGTCAACGCTTGATCTTCTTGAGCTAACCAACAGCAAACCTGAGTTAAGATCACAGGGCAGGTTTACAGATCCGGCATGGTATGTAATCCTCTTTCTACCGATTAGCTTTATCCCATATACAATCGCCAAGGCAATTTGGATAATGTTTCTGCAGGTTTCGGTTGGGATATCAATTTTCCTCGCAATCGAGCTTTCAGAACTCAGGCTGAACTCCTTGGGAGTCTTTCTGACAGTTACTCTTGGGATGCTTTTTTATCCTTTCATCCTGGATTACCTCACTGCCAGTATGCTTCCGGTATTCATTATGTTTACACTGCTTGCAATCAAGCTGGCACTTACCCGACAGGGTAACTACGCAGGATTTTTGATGCTGTTAGCGCTCTGGATGAACCCCGCGGGATTGTTGGTCACTATCTTACTTCTGATCATTCTATCGGGTCGCCGCGATCAGTCGATGCTCCAAATTATCCTGATTGGATTTGTGTTTTTGCTTGTTACCAGCCTGATCCTCTTCCCCGGATGGATTCCGGATTGGTTTGCCAACATCATTAAGCTCGAACCAAAGTTTGACTGGTTAAATACCCCTTGGATGGGTCTGGCGGCTGTTTTCCCGGGAGCCAGCAGATACTTGGCGATAATCCTACACTTGGCGACTTTCATAGTGCTATTGGTGGAATGGTATGGTATGGGTGAACAAAATGATCGTTCGTTACAATGGAAACTCATGCTAACGTTGTCAGTCAGTTATTTTTTCAACCTGTTCTCAGACGGATCTGCTCTTTTGTTTATTTTTCCTGGTTTCTTTTTAGTTTTTAAATATTTTTCTGAAAAGTG
>CAZMZQ010000266.1:0-1056 GCA_964570745.1 uncultured Anaerolineaceae bacterium | reverse complement strand
GGCTGGTATACGATCAGCTGTGACGTTTCAGGCGCGCACACAGCCGAAGTCACCAATGCGAACCCAGTTTTCACGCTGAACCCTGACAGCAACTTTGCTGCCAATGAAGTTTGTACGGCCACGGTTATGGCCGCCAACGTGAGCGACCAGGACGCGCCGCTTGATGCAATGGAAGCGAATTACTCTTTCAGCTTCACCATCGCGGAAGGCTGCGGTGGTGACTTTACCCCAATTTACGAGATCCAGGGTTCCACCATGAGATCGCCGATGGAAGAACAGACTGTTACCACCGAAGGTGTGGTGGTTGGTGACTTCCAGACCGGCGGTAAGAACGGTTTTTATATCCAGGATACAACTGGTGACGGCAACCCGGCAACTTCAGATGGAATCTTCATTTATTACAAAAGTGCTCCCGAAGTGAATTTTGGTGACAAAGTGCGAGTGACCGGTAAGGTCAGCGAATATTACAACCAGACCCAAATCACTGGTTCTGCCATGCAAATCTGCTCGAGCGGAAACGAAATCGAACCCACAGAAATTAGTCTACCGGTTGAATCGGTGGATGATTTTGAAAAGTATGAGGGCATGCTTGTCACCTTCCCCCAGAGCCTGATCATCGCTGAATATTTCAATTATGACCGTTATGGTGAGATCGTTCTGACCTCACAGCGGCATATGACACCCACCGCGATCGTTGAACCAGGTCTCGCAGCGCTGGCAGCAGCGGAGGCATATCTGTTGGACCGGATCACGCTGGATGATGGACGCACCCCTGCAAACCTGCACCCCGCCATCCACCCTAACGGGCAGGAATTCACTCTAGACAATTTGTTCCGCGGGGGAGGCACTCTCACAAACGTAACAGGCGTTATGGATTATTTTGAGGGCAGTACTGGGAATTACTACCGCATTCAGCCCACACAGGGCGCAATTTATGAGGACGTAAACCCGCGCTCAGAGGAACCGGACATTGTTTCAGGCGACCTGACAATCGCCAGCTTTAACGTTTTAAATTATTTTGTCACCCTGGATGTTAGTGGCAACCGCTGTGGACCT
>CAZMZQ010000265.1:0-1058 GCA_964570745.1 uncultured Anaerolineaceae bacterium | reverse complement strand
CTGAGGCGCGACAAACGTACACATCTGGCATAATACCGGTTGCTTTTTGATAACCCTGCCTGAGCTGATCGATAAAACCCTCTGTTTGATTGTCTGTGACGATACTGATAGTGCAGCCGCCAAAACCTGCGCCGGTCAGCCGTGAGCCCAGACATCCTGGCAAGGCTTGCGCCAATTCAACCATCAGGTTAAGCTCAGGGGTTGAAACCTCAAATAAATCACGCAGACTGACGTGCCCCTGGTTGAGCAGCTTGCCAAATTCTCCCAAATCACCATCTTCGAGCAGCCGGATAGCCCTGATAACGCGATCTGTCTCTTCGACCACGTGTTTTGCACGCTTCCTGATCCTCTCTGGCAATAGGTGCCCAAAGTGATCAAATTCTTTCGGGCTGATATCCCGCAGCGATTTTATGCCCAACAGGCGAACCGCTTCTTCACAATCTGCTTTACGTTTGTTATATTCACCGCCGCTAAGCTTGCGGGGTTTCATTGAATTGGCGACAATAATCGTATATCCAGGCGGAAGAGGAATTGTTTGCCATTCCAACGACCTGCAATCGAGGGTGAGAACAGAATTTGCCTTACCGCAGGCACAAGCAAATTGGTCCATGATTCCGGAATGGACGCCGACGTACCGGTTTTCGGCTTCTTTGCCCAGCAAGGCTCTCTGCATCGGGCTCAAACCCCAATCTGACAGGGTTTGCCAGGCAAGCGCAAAAGCCATTTCGATTGATGCCGACGAGCTCAACCCGGAACCAGCCGGAATCGTTGAAGAATAAACCGCGTTCATCCCCACGCAGACAAGATTTGCGTTTCCTGCTGCCCAGTTAACCCCTGCAGGATACAGCGCCCATTCAGGCAGAAGGCTGCCGAGGTAATCCTGTTTTATTTGTATGGAGGCAGGTGTGAAAGAACAACTTTGCCCCAGGTCGAGAGCCAGGAGGTTGCTTTGATCGTTTCCGTTGGCTGAGAACGCAAGCCAGGTAGCCCGGTCAATAGCAAAAGGCAGCACGATGCCGTCGTTGTAATCGATATGTTCGCCAAGCAGGTTAACCCTT
>CAZMZQ010000264.1:0-1067 GCA_964570745.1 uncultured Anaerolineaceae bacterium | reverse complement strand
AAACTGGCTGAACACCCAGAACTGCCTGTACCTGTTTTTGCTGATAAAGGACAGACTTTTGAGCTGTAGAAAATGAACTGAAGCCTGTGGTTAAATCGCGGCCTTGGTTAGAACAAGTGCGCGTTTGGACAGCAAAATTCATCCATTATTCTCCTGTTCCTCAGGTATAATAGGATTCCTGTTCGGAGAGATGCCGGAGCGGTTGAACGGGGCGGTCTCGAAAACCGTTATAGGTCTCGTACCTATCGTGGGTTCGAATCCCACTCTCTCCGCTCTTTCTTATTCTAGAGATTTCAACAGGATTAAGCTGATGGAGATTCGAGAGTTAGACCAAAGCTGGAAGGATAAAAGCTTCCTTTTCCGTTATTCAACTTCCCATAATCATCGGGTGGATATCGTTAAGTCGTCCGGTGAAATTTTGATTCAATTGAAAAGGGAAGAACTGCCAAAACCGATTATTAAAAGCTTCGAAAGCAAACTATTTTCAGACTGGCTGATCAATCCGCGCGCTTATGGTGTTTTTGAGGGCGAAGGCTTGCTTGGTTTTATTGAACTCTCTGATGAAGATTGGAACAATCGTCTGCGGATTGCCAACATCTGGGTGGATGAGGATTATCGATATCAGGGTATCGGTAAGCGCCTGATCGACAAAGCCATCGAAATCGCCAAAACTGGTGGTCAGCGCGCCTTGGTTTTAGAAACGCAAAGCTGTAACGACCCCGCCATCAGGTTTTATTCTTCATGCGGATTTGAGCTGATCGGTCTCGACACCATCCATTATCAGAATGACGATATCCAAAGGGGTGAAGTGCGCCTGGAATTTGGTTTAGTCTCGCCAGGCAACTAACGATTTAATTTCTGATTTCTGTAAACCTGCACTCTCTACAATTCAGCAGTGGTCTGGGGAGGTAGATAGGGTTTGATTACACCAATACCGAGCTTTTGGAAAAGCGCCGGGCTCCACCAGGTTACCCATAAACCAACCAGCATATAACGAACAAAGCGCAACACTATGCTTATAACCCCCAAATCGCGGGGAAGAATTGCCCCCAAGCCGGCATAAAGTG
>CAZMZQ010000263.1:0-1067 GCA_964570745.1 uncultured Anaerolineaceae bacterium | reverse complement strand
ACCTGCAGGGTCAGCTCTTCCTGTGTTCCAATTGCGATCAGATTTCCATGGTCGATGATACCAACCCGGTCAGACAGTTCCTGGGCTTCTTCCATGTAATGGGTGGTATAGAGGATCGCCATCCCCTGCTGGTTGAGTTCTTTCACCATATCAAGGATCATGCGCCTGGATTGAGGGTCGACACCAACCGTGGGTTCGTCCATGAAGAGCAGTTTTGGTTTATGAAGCAGCCCGGCTGCGATGTTGATCCGGCGCTTCATACCTCCGGAATAAGTTTTGATCCGGTCTTTGGCACGATCGCTGAGACCGATTTGTTCCAATACTTCTTTTACCCGTTCGTCCAGCTTACGCCCTTTCAGGTCATAGAGCTTTCCCCAGTAAACAAGGTTTTCAACAGCAGTCAGTTCGTCATATAGTGCGATTTCCTGGGGGACAATGCCAATGTGTTTGAGCACCTGCATACCATCAGAAATGATTGAATAGCCGTTGATCTGTGCATCACCGCTCGTTGGGGTAAGCAATGTCGAGAGCATGGAGATGAGGGTTGTTTTGCCGGCACCATTCGGACCGAGCAAACTGAAAATCTCGCCCTCCTGGATGTCAAAAGAGACATCATCTACTGCTTTCAGTTTTCCAAATGTTTTTACCAGGTTCTTCGCTTGTAATATGGGAGTCATTTATTATTTTCCTGTTGGTCGAAATGAATTCGACGAATAATTGACCTGTTGTCAATATCTGCGTTTCCAAAATATATTCACCAGGCTTAAGCTGGCAGATACAAATTATTCATTGCGATAGAGCGCTTCAGAAAGCATTTCTGAAATTGCCCAGTTGTTCGGCATCAATACCATTGCCCCTTCATAGGTGATCCAGTTGGATACCATATCGGGAGTGACAGCAAAACGGCGAATATTTTCAGTGTTCATCAGCGACTTTGCCATTGGCAGCAAAGGTAACACCTGGTGAAGTTTGATATCGGTGTCAACATATTCGCGGTATAAACTATAAAGCTCAGGGACCTTGGTAAGCATATTCAGGTTAACTGCCCTTTTAAAGATTGCCATAAC
>CAZMZQ010000262.1:0-1076 GCA_964570745.1 uncultured Anaerolineaceae bacterium | reverse complement strand
CCTATCCGCTTTTTGCTCTTTGGTGGTCTTGGTGTCATCGTGATTCTGTTAGGCATCTGGGGGGCAAACCGGGCATTATTGAAACCATTTGAAAAAGATGGCAAGCCGGTTTGGGATAGATTAGAACATTACCGCCAACGTGAAAAAGGGATCAAGGTGGTTGTTATTGGTGGTGGGCATGGATTGGCAGCATTGTTGCGAGGGATAAAAGCCTATACTCATAATATAACTGCTATTGTTACTGTTTCAGACGATGGCGGATCTTCCGGTGAATTGCGACGGGACCTGGGTGTCCTGCCGCCTGGTGATATTCGCAACTGCTTGTCTGCACTCTCAAGTGATGAAGCCCTTCTTTCACAAGTTTTTCAATATCGATTTCAATCCGGTGCGGGTTTGGAAGGGCATTCCCTGGGTAATCTGCTGATAACAGCAATGAGCGAGATTACGGGCAGTTTCGAAGAAGCGGTTGCCGAGTCGGGGCGCGTTCTGGCAATTTATGGCCAGGTTTTGCCTTCAACACTAACTGATGTAGAGTTGGTGGGCGAAATACAAAAAGAGGGTGAGCCCGATCCTGAGATAGTCCACGGTGAATCTCAGATTCCCAAAGCCGGAGGCATAATTAATAAGGTTTGGCTCGACCAGGATAACGTCCAGGCATATCCTCCTACACTTTCGGCTATTCTGAATGCTGATCTGATCTTGATCGGACCAGGGAGCCTTTACACCAGTATCCTTCCCAATCTGTTGGTAAAAGACCTGACCGAAGCAATCTCAGCGAGCCGGGCAGAGACATACTACATCTGTAACGTCGCAACCCAGAGAGGGGAAACGGATGGGTTCAACGCATCGGACCATGTCAAGGTATTGGAAAGCCATGTGCAGAAACGCATCTTCAATCTGGTTCTTTGCAACCGCAATTACAAGGGTACTTTAGGTGGAAATACAAACTGGGTGGCAGCAGACCAGGAACTGCACGAGAATTACAAAGTCTATGAAGCAGATCTGGTAGACGATCTCTATCCATGGAGGCATAGTTCGAAGAAGCTCGCAAAAGCAGTTATCAACCTCTTTGAAGA
>CAZMZQ010000261.1:0-1082 GCA_964570745.1 uncultured Anaerolineaceae bacterium | reverse complement strand
TTTCGACACTGCCGTCGCTCGAGTCACCGTCGATAACCCAATATTCGATATTTGGATAATCCTGCTTTAACACCGAAAGCATGGCCTGCTCAAGGAAGGAAGCCTGGTTGAAAGATGGGGTAATAATTGAGACGAGCGGTTTTTCGGGCATAGCCACATTATAAATGCAAGAACGATTATTGTTTTTTGTATCGAGGCTTTCTATCCATAATCAGGGGTCCTGTTTATCAGAAAACTGAAAATAACCTAATATGGAGTAAAATTAATAATCAATGCGAATTAAATAAAGCGATCAGAACTCGAAAGGAACTTCCATGTATCAAAAAATCATTCTTGTTGGCAACCTCGGACGAGACCCCGAAATGCGCTATACCCCTGACGGCAATCCTGTTACAAGTTTTAGCATTGCAACCAGCCGCCGCTATGGTGACAAAGATGAAACCACATGGTTTCGTGTCACGGTCTGGGGAAAACAAGCTGAAAGTACCAACCAATACCTGCACAAGGGCTCAAAAGTCCTGATTGAAGGTCGTTTACGGCCTGATGCTTCCGGCAACCCAACAGTCTTTCAACGTAAAGACGGTACCTATGGTTCCAGTTATGAAGTAACTGCCGAGGTCGTCCGATTCCTTTCTCCCCGCGGCGAGGAAGGCAGCTCATCCTTCGGTCCTATGGACGAGGACGAAGACATTCCCTTCTAAGGGGGTCTTCCATGGCAGATATCAAACAAATCAGGGTCCAAATTCCGGAAGATTTGGAACCGCGTTATGTAAATGTGGCATATATCACCCACACACCCAGCGAATTCTTGCTTGATTTTGTCACCATGCTTCCCGGACTTAGCAACCCAAAAGTCAACACACGGCTTTTGTTTTCTCCGCTTGGAATGAAGCTGGTACAGCGTGCCCTCAACGAAAACATTAAACGTTATG
Organism: uncultured Anaerolineaceae bacterium; assembly: GCA_964570745.1. Taxonomy (GTDB): domain Bacteria; phylum Chloroflexota; class Anaerolineae; order Anaerolineales; family Anaerolineaceae; genus Mesolinea. The sequence goes on along the minus strand of CAZMZQ010000261.1, from coordinate 150 downwards.
AGGCAGCTTTTGGTGAAATAAAAGTTCCCCAGGGCTCAACCCTTGCTGACGAACTATTTAAATCTGCAGGACCTCCATCCAGCGACGAGGATGACAAATAATGCTTCCCCTGGATGAGATATGTGAGAGCATTCGCTCTGATTTTGAGCA
>CAZMZQ010000260.1:0-1090 GCA_964570745.1 uncultured Anaerolineaceae bacterium | reverse complement strand
GGGCAAAAATCCAGACCAGCATGCCACCGATAAACCAACCGAGCAAGACATCGCTGATAAAGTGGACACCCATGACAAAGCGTGAGAAACCGATTAGAAAAATAAGGACCCCCATAACCCATTTAACCCAGGTGCGGTTGATCTCGCGGGCAGTCCAGCCCCAAATTGCAGCTGCATTCATGGCGTGACCTGAAGGGAGACCGAAGGAGCCATGATGAACAACGCCAACAATCTTGTCGGTGAGCCAATAGGGACGGGGGCTCTTGAAAATGAGTTTAAGGAAGCCGTTGCTGAAGGCACTGAGCATGAGCATAACACCGATACGAAAACCAAACATGGCATCGATGCACCAGTAGACCAGTGGCATAAAGAGAAGATAAAAGGCTTCATCACCCAGGAAGGTAATGGCAGCCCAAACGGGCTGCAGAGTTTTCATGAAGGTTTGGATGGCTTCGATGATCGGCAATTCAAAATTGTGAATCATAAGATTGCTCCCTTTTAACTTTTAATTAGCCAGCTGTGCAGTAATTATAAGAGCAATCATTGCTTTTGAGGGCAGAAGGTTTATCAAAGATAAGTTGCCACAACGTTCTGACAATAATGTGTGGATTATATCCATTCCAGGCATCCGAACCAATCTTACACATCTGTCTTTTGTTATAATAACTCTCAGACGATAGTTCACAAAACAGGAGGCTCACCCTATGTCTGGTCCGAGAGAAATTCATGCCCCAACAGGCACCCAACTTACATGTAAAAACTGGCTGATCGAAGCCGCTTATCGCATGATCCAAAACAATCTCGATCCCGCAGTCGCGGAAGAACCCGATAAGCTGGTGGTTTATGGCGGTCGCGGTCAGGCTGCCCGTTCCTGGGAGGCATATGATGCAATCCTGGCGTCGTTGAAGTCGCTGGACGAAGATGAAACCCTATTGGTACAGTCTGGCAAGCCAGTCGGGATTTTTCGGACCCATACAGACGCCCCCAGGGTGTTGATTGCCAACTCAAACCTGGTCCCACATTGGGCTACCCAGAAGCATTTCGATGAACTGGCTGCCAAGGGTCTGATCATGTATGGTCAGATGACTGC
>CAZMZQ010000259.1:0-1101 GCA_964570745.1 uncultured Anaerolineaceae bacterium | reverse complement strand
CGCTCAGCAAACCTTCAGAAGCCATCGTAAACGGGTCTTCTCCGCTTATCAGCCTGGCACGGATCTGTCTGGATGAAACATCAGCTACTTTTATGTTATCCAGGTAAATCAGGCGTCCGCCCATCGATATTAATCTCTCCAATACTTCCCGGTTCGGCTCAAAACCCTGGCGGGGGCTGATCACAAAAGCACTGTCCAAAAGCAGTTTCTCCCAGTGATACCAGGATAAAAATACTGGTTTTTCGCCGGCAAAACTGTCTGCTCCGATCAAAAACGCCAGTTCAAGGTTTGGATCTGTAAGATGGCGAAGAGCTGACATTGTCTCGGCTGTGAAATTTGGCCGGTTATTTTGCCAAACCAGCTCTTTTTCCAGATCGCTGACCTGAACGGAGCTCACTTCCCCTTCCAGGGTCTCTCGCAGTTCCAGCGCAGCCAGCTCACACATGGCAAAACGGTGTTCATATGTCAGTGGTAAAGAACGCTTTATCCCATCACGGACATTGTGATGTCGAAAAACAGGCATTATCAACACTTCTTTAACTTTTACCGACCGTCTGGCTAATTCCCTGACTGAATCCACGACCAGTTCCGTGTGCCCCTTGTGAAACGGATCTGCTGATGTGCCAAAAACCAGGACGATATCTCTTTCCATTTTATTGACTCGCTTTGTCCAATATTTGTTCAATCTTATCGAGTTCGTTTAGCCATAAATCAGCCCTGGCATCTGCCGGCATGCGCCAACCCTGCCTGGCATCCAGACCGAGTGTGAACAACTGTGGTCCGTCTGGCGCAGCAGTGCGCTTAAATTGATGCCTGAAAAATCGCTGATAGAAGGTTTTAAGGCAGTTCAAGATGAATATTGGTTCAAATTCGCCCTCAAAAATTTGTTGAGCCAGGTCAAAGACTTCCTTCGGGTTCCGTTTCTGTCCGATTGCGTGCCAGAGAAAGAAATCGTGCAGCCTGTAAGGACCAAGCGCTTCTTCCGTCGCCTGTTCGGTCTGACCAGCAACATTGGTCGGTTGCAATTCGGGTGAGATAGGGGCTTCAATAATCTTTTGAGCAAGCTCCAGCCCTTCGTCACCAAAAAGAGACGCTCCTGCC
>CAZMZQ010000258.1:0-1118 GCA_964570745.1 uncultured Anaerolineaceae bacterium | reverse complement strand
GATGCCATTTTAGTCTAACATGGCTGCCTTATTCAGGCAGCCATGATTCCTTCCTGAAATTCTTTTAGATTATGAAATAATCTTCGTGATCCTGCCAGCGCCAACGGTCAGACCGCCTTCGCGGATAGCGAATTCGGAACCGTCTTCAATAGCGACTTTTTGAATCAGTTTGACTCTCATATTGTTGACGTTATCACCGGGCAGAACCATTTCAACACCTTCGGGCAGGGTTACGTCACCAGTAACATCAGTGGTATGAATATAGAACTGAGGGCGGTAGCCTGTAAAGAACGCACTGTGACGTCCGCCTTCTTCCTTCTTGAGGATATAGACAGAGCATTCAAACTCGGTGTGGGGGGTGATGGAGTTGGGTTTCGCCAAAACCATACCGCGTTCCACCTGTTCGCGATCAATACCGCGCAGCAGAATACCTGCATTGTCACCAGCCTGACCTTGATCAAGCATTTTGTGGAACATTTCGATACCAGTTGCAACGGTGGGCAGTGGTTTGTCCATCAGACCAACAATATGAACAGGATCATTCACTTTCAAAGTACCGCGTTCGATACGACCAGTCACAACAGTTCCGCGGCCTTTAATCGAGAAGACATCTTCAATCGGCATCATGAAGTCTTTTTCGAAATCACGGACGGGTTCCACGAAGAAAGCGTCAACAGCATCCATCAGGTCAGCAATCGGCTTGTATTCCGTAGCTTCAGGATCTGTGGAAGTGCTATCAAGAGCAACTTTTGCAGAACCACGAATGATCGGAACATCATCGCCAGGGAAACCATTTTTGGTCAGCAATTCGCGAATTTCCATTTCAACGAGCTCGAGCAGTTCGGGGTCATCCATTTGATCTGTTTTGTTCAGGAAAACCAAAATGGAGGGGACTTCGACCTGGCGAGCCAGCAAAACGTGTTCTTCCGTCTGGGGCATAGGGCCATCAGGTGCGCTGACGACAAGGATTGCGCCATCAACCTGGGCTGCACCGGTAATCATGTTTTTAATATAGTCACGGTGACCGGGCATGTCAACGTGAGCATAGTGTCGTTTTGCAGTCTCATATTCAACATGGGTAATGTTGATGGTAATACCACGTGCTTTTTCTTCCGGAG
>CAZMZQ010000257.1:0-1147 GCA_964570745.1 uncultured Anaerolineaceae bacterium | reverse complement strand
ATTTTGAAAATCTGGAAGACCTTTACAACCATATTCTTAACCTGATCAAAGATCGTAAACTGGAATTGACATCCAGTCTGCCTTTATCTGAAAACAACCTGGATACTTTTCGTTACCTTCAGCGCCTGCTACAAATCGAGCTGGCATTTGAACTTAAATATCCACTCCTCTCCAAAGTTGAACGCCGTCACAACTTCGAAAACCCTGTCACCAGCACGATTGACCACGAGACCGGTCAGAGACTCTCGGGCGATGGTCGTTTCCATGCCTTCCTCTCCCAGGGTATCCTCCATGACGATATCGCCACCTGGGTAGACACAGACCTGGCTGCTTATGTGCTTGGAGTCGTCTCGAGGTGGCTTTCGCCCTATTTATTGGAACGTATGGAACAAGACAGCGGCAAACCCGTGGACCTAAACCTGGATGTAACCAGCGACCGACATCTTCACGACCTTCTCCAAAATCTGATGGATATCCTGATGGCAGGTATGGCGCGCGATCCCCAAATCCGCAAAGATTTTTATAGCAAATAATTTTCCGACAAGGAATGAGTAATAAGGATTACCAGATGAGAAAGAAAGAATCCTTTGGTAATTAAAGCGAGGTCATGTTCAGCATGACCTCGCTGAATAACCTTCAACTCTCTATTGGCGCTGCCCCAGAACAACAGGGATATCCATGGTGTTACCATTTCTTATCACAGTCAATACGATTTCATCACCCACAGAAGTCTCCAAAACAAGATAACTCATCAGTTCACTGAAATCTTTGATATCAACTCCATTAACTGCGATAATTAAATCACCGCCTTTGTTTAATCCCTGAATAGATGATTGTTGGGTCCCGCCTTTGATGCCTGCAACCGCGGACGGGCTACCTGCAACCACAGTAGCGACATAAGCACCAGTAGATCGCGGCAAATCCAACGCTTCTATCATTTGCAACGACATATTGGAATAACTTGACAACCCCAGATAAGGGTAGGCATACGACCCGGTTTCAATCAATGCTGGGACGACCTTACGCACAGTATTCGATGAAATAGCGAAACCTATACCCGTATTGACCGCGCCTCCTGTAATACTCATTCCGGCGGTTTGAATCGCCCGGTTAACGCCAATCACCTCACCGTTCAGATTAAGTAGTG
>CAZMZQ010000256.1:0-1151 GCA_964570745.1 uncultured Anaerolineaceae bacterium | reverse complement strand
GCGGTCAGCTTTCTACCCCAAATGTCCAAAATCATCGAAGGCAGTCCCTCTGATCGCAGACGCTATCTCGACGAAGTGCTCTGCCAGGTCGAACCAGGTTACTCCCGCCACCTTATTCGCTACAACCAGGCAAACACCCGTCGTAACGCACTTTTAAAACATTTAGCAGAACAAAATGGTAACCCTAATCAGCTGGAACCCTGGGACGTAATGCTCTCAGAACATGGGGCAATTCTTATCAGGGGCAGGATAAAACTGATCAACCAGCTTGAGGCCCTTGCCCGCCAAAGCCACCATGATTTAACCGGAGGTAAAGAGGTTTTTCGCATCGATTACCAACCATCATTTGACCCGCTGACAGAAGAGAATGGTCAGCTTGGACTGCCAGTCGATCAGGTCGCTGATCGGGACAAAATTGATTTGTCTGAAATTCAGAAAGGTTTTCAGTCCGGGCTTGAGCGGCGTCATCGGCAAGACATTCTCCGCGGTTCCACCGGCATCGGACCCCACCGCGATGAAATGCGCCTGCTTGCCAACCAGGTCGACCTTGGGAATTATGGCTCCCGGGGTCAGAGCCGCACTGCCTTGCTATCGCTTAAGTTTGCCGAAGTGGAGCTGATGCATGCTCGCACCGGTGAATGGCCAGTATTGCTAATGGATGAAGTTATGGCTGAGCTGGACCCGCTGCGCAGGCAGGCTCTGATGCAGTTGCTTGATAAAGTTGAACAGGCTTTCGTGACCACAACTGACCTGGATATGTTTGACCCTGATTTCCTGCGAAACCACGAGATTTGGAAAGTGCACCAGGGTGTTGTTACGGGGGCATAAGCGATGAAGACGACGAAACTAGTTTGGACTGCCAGGGTATTTATAGCAATCGTCCTGTTTATCAATCTTCTTTGTGCTGTCGAGTTTATTCTCAAACCATCAGAGTATATGGGTTCTTATGAGCTGAGCGGTGAAGTTGGCAGAGTGGTTATGATTGGGTATGGCATTCTTTTCCTGATGTGGCAGGTTCCATATTTCTTTGCCCTGGCAAATCCGGTCAAACACAAAATTTCTCTGTTCCAGGCGAACCTCATGCAGGCGGTTGGATTGATTGGAGAAACATTGCTTCTCCGCACGATCCCAGCAGAATTTGCCATACTACG
>CAZMZQ010000255.1:0-1152 GCA_964570745.1 uncultured Anaerolineaceae bacterium | reverse complement strand
GTGCAAAATAATCCTTCGAAAATGCATCAGCAATCAATAGAGCCAATCAAATTTCCCTTGCAAACAAAAAGGAGGTCGGCACTATAGCCAACCTCCGATGCTATTAATTGTGAAAAATGCTGTTTGTTAAGGAATCTGCGGCAGGGCATCTTCCCGCGCATAGATCATTCCAACCAGTCCCCTTCCGGTATGCGCGCCTAAGGCTGTCCCCAGTTTGAATTCAGGCAGCCAGTTGACCTGGAAGACACGGTCCATCGCCTCTTTTAACATCTGCCCACCTTCAGGGTTTGCAGCCGTACAGATTTGCACCTGCAAACGGGAACCTTCGGCGAATCTTTCCAGTGCCAACTCGGTGATACCGCCAATAGCTTTCTGGAAAGAACGTTTTTTGAGTTTGTCGTAATATTTACCGTCTTCTTTACTGACATCAATCACTGGTTTGATGCCCAAAAGAGATGCCAGCAAGCCTTTAAGGTGACTGATGCGCCCGCCAGCGATCAGATATTTCAGATCTGGCAGTGTAAAATGAGTATAGGTGGCTTGATAAATCTCATTTAGCTTTTCAAGGGTCTCCTGGAGGGATTTTCCGGCAGCCTGCATTTTTGCTGCCGCCAAAACTGACCAGGCTTGCCCAGCCGAAAGTGTCAGTGTGTCAATCAGGTGAATCCGGGGGTTTCCGACTGCCTCTGCGGCTTGTTTGGCGACACTGTAAGTAGCGCTGAGCCCGGAAGAAATGTGAATTGAAAGAATGTCGTCATCTTCCTTTGCCAGGCGCTCATAAACCTCAACAAATTCCCCAATAGACGGGGTGGAGGTAATTGGCATCGTGGGGCTCGCGTCCATCATGTCATAAAACTTTACCGGGTCAATATCAACGCCTGCCTGGTAGGAAACGCCGTCAACATCAACTTTAAGGGGCACCATTGTAACGCCAATTTTCTGACATTCCTCAAAAGAGAGGTCGGCGCCGCTGTCTGTAACGATTTTCATTTTTCACCTCAGGTCTGCAGAGTTAGGTTGTTTATAGTGTGTGATTAAACAACCTTATCGACCGTCACTAGATTCTACACCAGTCAGGGCTGGATTTTAAATACTTGTAGAATTTGGTGACAAACGTCAACTCTCGCGAATGCTATTTGCCATTGAACCCAG
>CAZMZQ010000254.1:0-1181 GCA_964570745.1 uncultured Anaerolineaceae bacterium | reverse complement strand
TGTGTCTGCCGGGTTATTATCCAGACGATCCGGGAGATTGCCTTCCGTTAGGCCCATCTCAAACAATCACTGACTTGAAAGTACAGGGTTTTCCGTACCCATTAACCGGATTACCAGCGAACAAACCTGACCAGTCGCTCGCGACAATACCGGTTAGGGTTGCCAGAATAAACGGGGCTGAAACCAATATCTATGCCAGCCTTGAGGGAGCGATAGGCAATAACGGTACTGTTTTGCGTACCATTCCCGATGGAGCCTCCCGATATGTTGCCATTATTGATCAGGCAAGTTCGGGTGACCGGACTTTTGTTCGTGTTCAATCCGGAGGTTGGGTGGAAGCAACCCCATTTTATTCCTGGCCAAAATGGCAGGGACTGGAGTTTTTCGCCACACCAAAGAGTGATTTTGGCTGGACGATTGACTTTACGACTTCTTATAATGGACCGAACTTTGCTTCTGGCACTACAGGAATAAACTACGATAAATATCAGTCATTTCCTGTTTATAATGTAACTGAGGCTGATGGATATGAATGGTTCCAGGTCTCTCCAACGGAATGGATCCCTTCTCTGAAAGCCCGGCAAGTAGTGGTGGACACTACTACTCCACCTGAGGTTGAAGGGGGTCGGTGGATCAATATCGACTTGCATAACCAGACACTTTCCGTTTATGAGAATAATGAGTTGGTTTTTGCATCGTTAGTGGCGACAGGTTCCGGCGAGTTATATTCGGACCCTGGCACTTACCGGATCTATCTGAAAACTGAAGCAGACCTTATGCAGGGATCGTATACATCAGACAGGTCGGATTTCTATTACCTTGAGGCTGTGCCCTGGCAGCTGTATTACAACCATGCCCAGGCGATCCATGGAATTTATTGGCCGGCGATGTTAGGCTTTACGCAATCACACGGTTGTGTAAATATGTTCCCAGGAGATGCGAACTGGTTATTTCAATGGGCGGATGTCGGGGATTATGTCTATGTTCATGATCCTTCAGGGCTAACGCCTTACCCCACACCAACACCAATAGGGACCCCAGCACAAGAGTTGTTTTATCCAACTGAAACGCCAACTCCCTGATACCTATATTTGAAACTTAGAATAAAAAAAGCCGGATTCTGTTATAGGAACCCGGCTTTCAATTAACGATGTTTTGTTCTTAACAAATCTTCCAGCGTA
>CAZMZQ010000253.1:0-1211 GCA_964570745.1 uncultured Anaerolineaceae bacterium | reverse complement strand
GATGACCAATTTTGACTTTGCTTTCTTTGCCAACAGCCGAATTATGCCCCTGAAATCGGCACCGCTTAAAGGCAAAATGATCGGAGATCAGAACATCCCGATCACACCGCGAAAAGCTTAACCTTTGGAATTAGTTGTTGGAAATTTCCTGGACTTGTTTGTAATTAACGATCAGCAAATTTGCATCACAGCGACCCGTTATCGAAAGTCTGACCGGGGCTGAAAGTGGGTTGTCGTTTGTGTCAAAAAGTTGGATATATATGGTCTCAGCTGCGATCTGTTTATTCTCCATCACAAACTCAAACCCCGATTGACCGTACAAGGTCACATCGCCAGATTTGCTGGTGAAGTCGACAGTCTCGCCTCCATAGCTGCCGGTCAGGCGAACTTTCAACCCTAAAACCGGTGCTTCACGCAAATCCCATATCTCCCCACCAATAAACAGGTATTCCTTACAGTCATACTGGGGATGCAGCAAAGCGTTTGGATACCCTTCAGGGGTCCCACGCAAAACATATGGCATAGCCCGGGCTGTCGGTGAAGGCAGGGGTGTGTTTGTTGCAGCCGTTGTTTTTGTTGGCGAGAGGTCAGCAGGGGTGAGGCTGGGGTCGATTGTGTCGTTGCCAGCTGGAGTATTAAAGAACAAAACAGTTGCACTGGTTGCAGCTGGTGGTGGAGAGGTGATTTTTTTATCAGAGGGTGAAGGGATAATCCCTGTCATTAACAAAACCACAAATCCGATAGCAAGAAGGAATAGTACCACTCCAAATCCACCGCACCCAGATTGCTTTTTTGTGGGCTCTGTCTTTCGTACCGCCATTGGGCGGTTGACAGAAGATTGTCGGGGGTTTGGAACTCGCTCCCGGCTCATGGCAATCTGTTCTCGATTTGAGCGTTGGCTCGTGCCAGGGTGAGCCAGTTTTCCAGGGCAACCGATTGCAGTGCAACCCTGGCATCAGTCGTCAGAGCATGAGCCTGGTCATATTCAAGTACCAGGAGGATATGATAACCAAGGGTGCTTCGAATAATTTCCGAATGTGTTCCCGGTTGAAGGGTGAAGGCAGCTCCTTCCACTTCAGGATACAAAAGGTATCCACGTGGGAACCAGCCAAGCTCCCCGCCGGATTCGGGGCTGAATTCCCATGCCAGCTTATTGAAATCAGCGCCGGCATTAAGGCTGTTGAGCGCTCTTTCAGCTCCGGCTTGTGTCG
>CAZMZQ010000252.1:0-1215 GCA_964570745.1 uncultured Anaerolineaceae bacterium | reverse complement strand
TCTTCAATCTGACCTTGCAGCATTTTGGCAGCTTCTTTTCCCAATTGGCGGGGCAGCAGCCAGTCCAATGCTTCTAACACGGTGACCTTTGCGCCATGTCGGGCGATCCCTCCTGCGATTTCGAGCCCGAGCAAACCACCGCCTATGCAAACAACGTTGGAAGGTTTTGCTGTGACATCCAGTATTTTTTCAGCATCTTCAAGTGAGCGCAGGGTCATGACCCCATTTAGTTCACACCCCGGAATGGGTGGGACGAAAGGGCTGGCGCCATTTGCCAAAATTAACTTCTCATACTTTACAAGACGACCGTCATTCAACAGGGCTTGTTTGGAAGGGGTGTCAACATCATCGATATGGGCATCAAGGATAATATCGACATGGTTTTCAAGGTACCATTCCCGGTTATGCAAATCCAGCCTGTCACGCAGGATATCACCAGCGAGATAGCGGGTGAGGTTCATCCGAAAGTAAGGCAAACTGTGTTCATCAGAAACCAGGGTTATGCTGGCATCCGGTTGGGTTTTGTGAATGGCTTCAGCCGCGCTAACGCCTGCGATGCCAGCACCAACAATTAAAAATTGAGTTGCCGTAGTATTGACAGTCATCATTTTTCTTTCTACTAATAAAGCTGTTTACGGCTGTCAGGCAATGGTTTGAAGTATCAGGACTCCTGTATGAACTAATTTTCCAAGCTCTGCTGAATAAGCTAAAAACCCCATAACAAGCAATACACAAATTCCTAAAACCAAGAGGATGCCAAGAATTAACAAAACACTAAAACATCCACATCCACAGCCAATACATCCTTTTTCATCCATCGCGATCACCTCCGTGTGGTAAGTAAATTTTACGCTTCTCCTTCCATGTTACTAGTAAAAGTAAAAGGATGGGCCTATGCTATAATTTTTCCTTGTGACTGTCTTTTTGAGTCGCGCGTAAAAGGAAATAAGTATATGTTTAAAAAAATTGGCAAAATATTTATGGGAGACCCCCATAGTAAACGGATCGAAGAACTGGTAAGAATTGTTGACCAGATTAATTCCCTTGAGCCCAAATTTGAAGCACTTTCTGATGAACAATTGAAAGCAAAAACCCTCGAATTCAGATCACGATTGAGCAGAGGTGAAACTTTGGACGACCTGCTGCCTGAAGCTTATGCGGCAGTCCGGGAAGCGAGCAAACGTGTTTTGGGGCAGCGTCATTATGATGTCCAGT
>CAZMZQ010000251.1:0-1227 GCA_964570745.1 uncultured Anaerolineaceae bacterium | reverse complement strand
GCCTGCTCCGCCATTGAGCTACAGGCCCCTGCAGGTGATATTTTACCATATCAAAGAGTATGGAACAGTATATTGGATGCATAAGAAACGAAAAAATACTGATAGCTCAAGTCTGTTCCTATGAGCTATCAGCTACCAGTTATTTATGCATTTTTGCCCAGGTGTCAACCAATCCAATCGTGCGGTTAAAGACCAGTTGATCGGGGGCAGAATCTTCGTTGTCGATGGTGAAGTAGCCATTACGAACAAACTGGAAGATTTCGCCAATCGCCGCCTTGACTAACGATGGTTCAAGTTTCGCCATGAGCACTTTTTTAGATTCAGGGTCAAAGTAGTCCATAAAACTCTCCTCTTCGGGTAGGTCTTCTGGCTGCTCTGCGGCAAACATCTGTTCGTAGATACGGATTTCTGCATCAATCGCATGATTTTCAGCGACCCAATGGATCGTACCTTTGACCTTACGTCCGTCTGGGGACATTCCTCCGCGGGTCTCAGGATCGTAGGTACAGTGTACTTCAAGCAGGTTGCCATCGGCATCTTTAACCAGGTCGGTGCAGGTGATGTAATAGGCGTTCATCAGCCGCACTTCGCGTCCCGGACAGAGGCGGAAATATTTTGGTGGAGGATTTTCCTCGAAATCACTGCGTTCGATATAGATCACACGACCAAAAGGCACCTCTCGAGTGGCTGAACTTTCGGGTTCGTGTGGAAAATCAGGCACGCTAAAGACTTCTTCCTGATCAGCAGGATAGTTATCGATGACTACTTTAAGTGGTTCGAGCACCGCCATTCGGCGAGGAGAAGTCAGGTTCAAGTTATCGCGAACGATGTGTTCAAGCAGTTCGACTTCGACAAAACTATCAGCCTTGGCAACACCGATAGTTTCAATAAACTCGCGGAGAGCTTCGGGCGGATAACCGCGGCGGCGCATGGCAGCCAGGGTGGGCATGCGCGGATCCGTCCAACCTGAGACGTGACCTTCTTCAACTAATTTGCGAAGTTTTCGCTTGCTCATGACGGTGTGGGTCAGATTAAGACGAGCAAATTCGATCTGCTGCGGGTGGAAGATCTCAAGTTCGTCGAGGAACCAATCATATAGCGGACGATGGTTTTCATATTCAAGTGAACACATCGAGTGTGTGATGCCCTCGATTGAGTCGGACTGACCATGTGCAAAGTCGTACATGGGATAGATACACCATTGGTTGCCTGTGCGATGATGTTCCG
>CAZMZQ010000250.1:0-1269 GCA_964570745.1 uncultured Anaerolineaceae bacterium | reverse complement strand
AAGTTATAGACGCGGTCGTACTTTAACATAAAATCTCTCCTTTTGAATCTAATGTTATCGTAACAATGACACCTGGCGGTGTTTTATCGTGCCCTGTGATTGGGGCGTTGTTAACTGTTAAAATCGTAACCTTCAAACCCATTTCGGTCAAGGGTTTCAACTCCTGGCTATTGGCTTACAAAATCTAACCTTATTGGATAAAATAATCAGATTGACCAATGCGATAGAAACGCCTGGGTTTCCGGTTTTTGGGGGTTATTGAACAAGACCTTTGGTGTTCCAGTTTCGACCACTTTGCCTTTTTCAAGAAATATGACTTCATCCGCCATTCGCTGAGCCTGAGCTGGTGCATGGGTGGTGAAAATGAGCAGTCCCTTGGTCTTCTCAAACCATTGCAGCAACAATGCTTCCACCAAATCCATACCTCGAATGTCTGTCGCTGATGTCGGTTCGTCCAACAAGAGCACTTCTTTTGGCAGTGCCAATACCCTTGCCAAACCAAGCCGTTGGCGCTCTCCACCGGAAAGCGTGTTACCCCTGGAGTTGATCAGAGAGCCTAAACCCACTTTTTTAAGTGCATCCAATGCGATCCCTTCCCCTGGTAAGGTGCTTTCGAGCATCATACTCACATTCCTAAGAACCGAAAACGAAAAGGCATAAGGAGATTGAGGCAGATAACCTACTTGTAGATTGGAGTTCAATCCTTCAATGACTCCATTGTTCACTTGTACGGTCCCCATCAAGACGCGTAACAGGGTTGTCTTCCCGCTCCCGTTTTCGCCGATTATGCCATATCGCTTTCCCCGCTCAAACTGCAAATCAGGGATGTCCAGGATGACTCGATCCTTGGCTTTAACTTCAACATTCTTTAGTTTAATCATCTGCAGCTGCCTTTTGAATACGGTTTACGATCGTATTGATAAGGAAAGAGATGATAAGCAGGATGAGACCTAATGCAATGGCAAAATTGAAATGCCCCATATTGGTTTGCATCATGATAGCGGTGGTCATCACCCGGGTTTTGTATTGAACGTTCCCACCAACCATCTGAACAGCGCCTACTTCTGCAATTGAACGCCCAAAACCAGCCAGGACGATCGAGAGAAATGGCACGCGAAAGTCGAGCAGGAAATACTTCAGCCGTTTAATGCCGCGAATCCCGACCCCAGCCAGTGTTTCATTAATTGTTTTTGCATTAACCCCTACCAGGTTGGCCGTCATGGCGGTGATATAAGGTGTAATAAGCAGCACCTGTGCAATCACCATTGC
>CAZMZQ010000249.1:0-1273 GCA_964570745.1 uncultured Anaerolineaceae bacterium | reverse complement strand
CATAGGTTTCTGACACACCAGGCAGCGCCAGGCATTTCAACAGCTCGTCCCTCACTCTTTCGCCCGAAATTTTATCAAACCGAAGCGTGGCTACGCGCAATTGTTTTGTAATTTCAGGTGAATAGTCTAAATCAAAACTACGGATAACGCGAACTGCCCTTATTACCCGCAGGGGGTCGTTAAGCAGTGAATTTGAGCTGCAGAGGCGCAGTCGCCTGTTCACCAAATCTGTCTGTCCATCTGTTGGATCGATAATTTGATTCAGATTATCCAGATCAATTGCCATGGCATTTATTGAGAAATCACGCTGCCGCAAATCCTCTTCCAACGTTGCCCCAATAAACGATGTAAAATCAAGAATCATCTCGTTTGGATGTCCCTGCCTTAGAATAACCCTGGCGGTCTGGTGTTCGTCATCCAGGGTATACCAGACCCCTTTGAAACGGCGCTTGACCGCTTTTGCCAGCTCTACCGATCCTTTATTTACAACAAAATCCAGGTCTTTTATTTGACGCTTGAGGAGATGGTCGCGAACCGCACCCCCTACCAGGAAGATTTTAACATCCGGCAAGGTTTTTCTTATTTCCCCCAGAAATTCCAGCATAGTGTCATCCATTTGGAGGTTCATACAAGTCCAGGTCGACCGTGCCGACAAATGGCAGATTCCGATAGTATTCATCCATATCCAACCCGTAACCAAAAACAAATTCGTTCTTAATCCGGAATCCACAATAACGAATTGGAACTTCAACTTCGCGCCTTTCGAATTTATCCAGAAGCGTGCAAACGTATAACGAGTTGGGGTTGCGGGTCTGTAAGAGTTCAATCACAGAAGCCAGTGTATGACCGCTGTCAATAATATCTTCGAGGATCAGAACGTCTTTGCCCGCAATGGTTGTATTAAGGTCAAGGGTAATACGAACCTCCCCTTCCGACTGGCGCGCACCTGAACCGTAGGATGACACCGCCATGAACTCCATCGCAAGGGGTATTTTTATTTCACGAACCAGGTCGACAGTGAACATTACCCCACCCCTTAGGATGCAGATGACTAACAGCTCTCTGCCGGCGTAATCCTGTGTGACTTGCGCTCCAAGCTCGCGAACTCTTTGCCGGATTTCCTGTTCGGTTACTAAAACTTTGCTGAGATATTCCCGATAATCCTGTACCATCGTTTTCCTTAATCCCTCGGTACGTCATGGCATCGCCGACAGCGAGCTTCGTACATCTCAGACGCGCCAACAATCACAATTGGATCGTTGTAGTGGGCGGG
>CAZMZQ010000248.1:0-1278 GCA_964570745.1 uncultured Anaerolineaceae bacterium | reverse complement strand
GCCGCCCCTTAAATCTTATCCAGAAATATCGTATATTTTACAGAATTACCAGTAGGAATTTATAATAAGCCTGATGAACAGACCGGTCCGTAAATCTCCCAGATTAAATGGCTATGATTATTCATCCTGTGGTGCCTATTTTCTAACGATTTGCTCTAATAAATTTAAACAACTGTTTGGATCAATCCAACTTGGTCTTAGGGAAAATACAATGATCTTGTCTGAAATTGGCATGATCGTTCAAAATAATTTGGAACTTCTTCCAGGACGTTTTCCTGAATTTGAAACATTAAATTATGTTGTTATGCCAAATCACGTTCATCTTTTGGTACTGAAATCTGATTCAGGCACTTCATATGACCGCTCAATACCAGATTTTGTTTGTGCCTTTAAATCTTTAGCGACGCAAGAAATTAGAAGAAAATATCCTTCAAAGCCAGTCTGGAAAGAATCATTTCATGATCACATTATTCGAAATGAACGTGATCTTAAAACCCATTGGGATTATATTGACCAGAATGTGAACAGATGGCAGAAAGATAAGTATTTTTTTCAAAGAACGAATCATAGAGATTAATAATTTCTATTATGATCAACAATAAAGTCTTGTTTTTTTAAACATTAGCAGAAGAAGCAATACCCTGCTTCGCGGGTACAGGTCCCCCGCTCCCCGGCGCTTCGCTTTACAAGATCGTTAGCGGAGGGAGCAATACCCTGCTTCGCGGGTACAGGTCCCCCACTCCCCGGCGCCTTGCTTCGGGGATCTTCGACGTACGGCTGGGCCTTGGTCCAGCCGCTAGGCTGGCATATATGAGTTTTTGTGGAGAGGACTAACCCCCACTCCCCGACGCTTCGCTTCGGGGATCTTCGACGTTT
Source organism: uncultured Anaerolineaceae bacterium (assembly GCA_964570745.1). Lineage (GTDB taxonomy): Bacteria > Chloroflexota > Anaerolineae > Anaerolineales > Anaerolineaceae > Mesolinea. The sequence continues at coordinate 402 of CAZMZQ010000248.1, read as the reverse complement.
GGCAGGGCACCTGTACCCGCGAAGCAGGGTATTGCCTCCAGCCGCTAGGCTGGCATATATGAGTTTTTGTGGAGAGGACTGACCCGCACTCCCCTGTGCTTCGCTTCGGGGATCTTCGACGTACGGCTGGGCCTTGGTCCAGCCGCTAAGTTAGCCTAATATGATCGTTGCGGAGAGAGAATACCCTGCTTCGCGGGCACAGGCCCCCAGCCCTACGGCTGAATCCGGGTGTTTTGAATCACACCTCATCCACCACTACGTGGTCCCCCTTCTCCAGAGAGAAGGCAGAAGAGCAGGGCAAGGTTTAAGTATGCACGCGCAGGCCGGGCGCGGGGCTGACAGTGCCGATATCCCATGCCGAAATTCCGCGCTCCTGCGTTTTCTGCTGGAAATCCGCAAGCT
>CAZMZQ010000247.1:0-1282 GCA_964570745.1 uncultured Anaerolineaceae bacterium | reverse complement strand
ATTTTCATTCCTCCAGATATACTTTATTTTTCTGAAGGGGTGACATTTTCGCTGGAGAATAACAGACATTTCTATTTAGCCTTGACATTGTAGTAAGAGATCAAAAGTGAAAAGGATTGTGAAGTATACTCTTCAATAAGGACCCAAAAGTATAAGTGCGTTCCCGTTACAATCGCATAGTTTTTTAAGAAAAGGAGTCGATATGCATAATTTCAGACAAATCATGGATGATCTTTATAACGTTGGTGCCAACGATAGACGTATTACTTTGTTTGAGAATGCCCATCCTGTACCTAGGGGTATGTCTTACAATTCCTATCTGTTATTAGACGAAAAAACAGTATTGCTGGATGCCGTTGACCCGGGTATTGCCGAACAGTTTTGGCAAAACCTGTCAGCGATCCTTAATGACCGGCAGCTTGATTATCTGATCATTACTCACATTGAACCCGATCACTGCAGCCAGATTCCAGAACTAATGCGTCGTTATCCCGGCATGACAGTTGTTGGCAATAAAAAGACTTTCACCATGCTCAACCAGTTTTATGAAGTAGATTTGGAAGGACGTATGTTGGAAGTGAAAGAAGGGGATGTTCTTGAAACTGGAAAACACACTTTGACCTTCTACTTTGCTCCTATGGTCCATTGGCCTGAGGTGATGGTTGCTTATGACAGTTACAGTAAAATTTTGTTCAGTGCGGACGCTTTCGGTACTTTTGGCCCGATTGATGGTGCGATGTATGCTGACCAGGTCAATTTTGAAGAAGACTATCTGCCCGAGGTCCGACGATATTATTCCAATATCATTGGAAAATATGGTCGCAATGTAAACGCGCTTTTCGAAAAAATCGCTGGCTTAGATATCGAAATGTTTTGTCCCCTACACGGGCTGATCTGGCGAAAAGATTTTCATCTCATTACTGATAAATACAAACAATGGGCATCTTATACACCTGAAGAGCGCGGTGTGGTGATAGCTTATGGGTCAATTTATGGCAACACAGCCCTTGCAGCTGAAATATTGGCAAACAAACTTGCTGATGGCGGTGTGGAAAAAGTTGTTGTGCATAATGTCTCTTCGGAACACCCATCATATATTTTGAGGGATTGTTTCCGCTATGACCGGCTCGTGTTTGCATCTGCGACCTTTAACGCAGAACTTTTCCCATACATGGAATCACTTCTGCTTGATTTGAAAGCACACAACCTGACCAACCGCACGGTAGCATTAATCGAAAATGGCAGCTGGGCTGTGGCAAGCGGCAGAAAAATGCGCGAAATC
>CAZMZQ010000246.1:0-1289 GCA_964570745.1 uncultured Anaerolineaceae bacterium | reverse complement strand
TCCTGTTTTTAGTATCTCTGAACTCTATTCACTCAACAGATAAGCCAGGACCCATTTAGTGGTGTCCACAAGGGCATCGGTATGTGTGCGTTCGTAATGATGAGAGCTATCCACCCCCGGTCCGATCAACGCAACAGCGGCATTGCCGCCTGCACGCCAATAAGCAGTGGCATCTGACCCGTAGTTTACATAGATATCAACTTTGATCGGGATATCAAAGCTGCTTGCCAGGTCTCGTAACTTGTTGGAAAGCTCATGGTGATACGGTCCACCGGCATCTTTTACACAAATACTGGCGTGATATTCATCTGAAGCTTGACCATCACCAATCGCTGCCATATCCAGGGCAATCAGCTCGTCAAGGCTTTCAGGAAGGTCGCTGCTGCCACCGTGACCAACCTCCTCGAAGTTGCTAATCAGGAAACAGGTATCAACAGCTGGAGTGAGTTTTGCTTCGTGAAGTGCCTTAATTGAAGCCAAAATAACGGCTACACAAGCTTTATCATCCAGATGACGAGATTTAACAAAACCATTGACAACTTCAACACGAGCATCAAATGAAACGAAATCGCCTACTTCGATACCCAGTTTGCGAGTCTCCTCAGCGTTGGTTACGTGTTCGTCAAGGCGCACTTCCATGGTCTGCCTATCGCGTTTACCATCACGGACATTATCATAAACATGCACAGAGGCTTCGTGGGGAAGTAGGCTTCCACGGAATGTGCCGTTGTTGCGCGTGTGCACAAGGCAGTTTTCGCCTTCAATACTGCCCCAGGCAAAGCCGCCGACATTACTTAGCTCAAGTCTGCCAGAAGGCTTCACTTGACGAACCATCGCTCCCAGGGTGTCAACATGGGCGGTCAGCGCGCGCTTTGGACCTGTACCGGAAGAATTGTTGGACTGAAGAGTTAACAAAAGCGCGCCTTTTTTAGTGCGTTCGATTTGCACCCCCGGGTATTTTGCGGCTTCCTGTTCCACCAGATCAATTGCAGCGCTGGCAAATCCGGTTGGACTGGGGGTGTTGAGCAACCTGGTCAGAAATTCGATCATGTATGCTGTATCAAGGCTGGGTAAAGAGGGTTGGTTGTTCATGTTTATGCTAATAGCTCCTGGTTGTTTTCGAATAAAGCTAACTTTTCACGCCATGCTTGTGAAACCGGCATGGATTGCTCTTCTGTTTGATTATAGGCTACCATAACCACTTCGCCTGGAGCAAATATCTGCCCGTTGTCGCTGTTTTCCACCTGGAAGCGAAAACGCAGGCTCTTGGTTCCCAGGTGCCCGACCTT
>CAZMZQ010000245.1:0-1420 GCA_964570745.1 uncultured Anaerolineaceae bacterium | reverse complement strand
ACCGTCCTGTCAAGCAGCCAGGAGTTGATCCGCACCATTCCAAAACCATGGCTCGAACCTGATGAGAAGGTCAGCCTGATCACCAGAAAACACCCGATTTTCTTACTGATTACTGCGCTCCCTCCTGTTGCAATTTTCCTGCTGGCTCTGTTCGGGCTATTTTTTTTACAAACGGTCTCCCCACTGGCAGCCATGTTCGGCATGGTCATAGCCTTTTTCATTTGTGCATTTTGGCTGGTGTGGAATATTCATAATTGGTCTAATGATTTTTACCTAATCACATCCAAAAGGATGGTCTGGGTAGAAAGAGTTTCCGGATTTTACGACAGCCGGCAGGAAGCTCCGCTTGGAACGCTCATTTCAGTAGGTGTCAGTACCAGTCAGCTTGGTGCTATCCTGGGTTATTCCGACGTCATCGTGCGCACCTTTATCGGTGATATCCGTTTTGAACGGGTTGCTCATGCCAAAACGATCGGAAAGCTGATTGAAAGCTATTGGGCTAAAAGCAAACACCTTGACCTGGAGCTTGATGCCATAGCGATCCGCAAAGCACTGCGTCAAAAGTTTGGCAAAGCCCCAGAAGAAGTCAGTGCTAAAGAGCTCGAACGTGAATATGGAATTGAAAACGAACTCCCTCAGCACGAAATGGGATTTTTTGAATGGCTGTTCAGTGATTTTCTGAAAGTTCGTTATGAAGGCGGAGGAGTGGTTACCTACCGTAAACATTGGTTTGTATTGGTGAGTAAAGTATTTCTCCCACTGGTGGGTTGGTTGCTGACAGCCGGGCTGATGATCGCAATTGTCACCCGTTATATAACCGGGCTGGATTATGGAATGGCTCTGACGCTTGGTTTTTTCCTGCTGTTTACTTTCACCGGAATCATGGTTTATCAATATATTGACTGGCGAAACGATGTCTTTCAACTTACGCCTAACCAGGTTATCGACCTCGATCGTAAACCTTTTGGTCGGGAATCCCGCCGCGCAGCCCCCCTCGAGAACATACTCAGTATTGAATATGAACGGCGGGGAATCATTCCAATGCTGTTCAATTTCGGCACCGTTTATATCACCGTTGGCAACAGTCAGCTGACCTTCAACAACGTATATCACCCTTCTGATGTTCAGCAGGATATCTTTGCCCGAATGGGCACACACATCCAGGAGAAGGAACATCGCCAAACAATTCAGGAACGTGAACGAATCGCCCAATGGTTCAAGGTTTTTCAGGAAGAAACTCAGGCTGGTTATATCAGCCAGGATGTTACCTTTCCTTTGAATCCTCCTCCTGCATAAGGTACAATACCTGCAGATTATTAGGAGAAAGTATGGCCATTTTAGATATCGTCACTTTTCCCGATCCCTTTTTGCGTCTTAAAGCAAAACCGGTCAAGAAATTTGATAAAGAATTACAAACACT
>CAZMZQ010000244.1:0-1471 GCA_964570745.1 uncultured Anaerolineaceae bacterium | reverse complement strand
GTCGTGTTGTATACACGGTTGGAGTTGGTGTATTTGATGGAACAGGAGTTTGGGTAGGAATTTCCGTAGGGCCGGTTTCTATCGTAGGGGTCTCTTCCACGACAACTGGAGTTTCGCCTTCAGGCAATTCGGTCGCTGTTGGCTCCCAGCCATCAGGTGTGGAAGTGGGTTCCGGTGAAGGCGTAAACGTTGCAGTAGGGTTGATCAACTCGATTTGAGCAGCTGACCAAGTGGGTGTATAAACCTGTGTTGAAGTAATTGTCGGAGTGTAGGTTCCTTCAGGGAAAAAGTTAAACTGTTCGCGCATCAAAGCATCAACTTCTTCATCAGTTACTGTAATCCCGCGTTTTTCAGCTTCTTCACGAAGGATTTGTTCGTCAATCAACTGATTGAGGACATTTTCACCAACAATTGTCGGGACCTCTAATTGCAAGAGAATCTGAAGTGCATATTGCTTACCCATGTCACCGAAAAAGTTGACATATTGGCTAGCTTGATTAATCATGTTCAAGCGTGCATATTTCGTGTTTGCCTGAAAATCTTTTGCTTTGATTTCATAGTCACCAACCCGTGCAACAACGGTATTCGGTTTAACAATAAAATTGTCAACCAACACATAGCCAAGTAATACGCCTACAATCGCGAAAATGGCGATAGCAACAGCAATTGCTGTTTTTACCTGGCGTTCTTCCTGTTGTTTTCGGACGCTGTGTTTTTTCACCTGTCGAGGTGTCGATGGAATTTTTGCCATTATTTCACGCTCGAGCTGTTCTAATTGTTATCAGCCCAAAAATCGCCTTCGAAGGGCAATAAGGCAATGTGGCGGGCGTTTTTAATCGCCGTCGCAACTTCCCGCTGGTGTTTGGCGCATGTGCCGGTTTGGCGTCGTGGACGGATTTTCCCGGTTTCGTTAATAAAGCGGGACAATAATTCTACATTTTTGTAATCAATCGCCAGGTTTTTGTCAGCACAGAATTGACAAAACTTTGGGCGGGAAACGAAACGGCGGTTACGGTTTCCACCGCGGAAATCTCCCCGGTCATTTCGTTCAGTGCGGTCAGTAGATCTGTATTCAGTCATTGTTTCTCCTGATTAATCAACACGCAAAATGCTGCTGCGTAAAATATGTTCGTTGAAGCCCATTGTTCGTTTCAGGGCAGCGACGTTTTCGGGATCGTAATCGAAATTCACCAAAACATAATAGCCTTCGCTGGTCTTATTGATAGGATAAGCAAGTTTTCGCTTGCCCCAACGTTCGGACTTGGTGATTTCACCCTTATTCGTTTTAATCAGGGTTTCTAGTTGTTCGACAGCAGCATCCAGTGTTGCTTCGTCCAGGTCAGCCTGGAGGATAAAAATGAGTTCGTATTTGTGCATACTTCGAGGCTCCTCTCCTCGGGTCTGCTCCTGCTGAAGCCGTTGGCGGGCAGGAGTGGAAGGGTTTGATTTTCGGACCAAGCCGAATTTAACG
>CAZMZQ010000243.1:0-1478 GCA_964570745.1 uncultured Anaerolineaceae bacterium | reverse complement strand
CCAGGTGTAAATATAAGGGTTCCCTCTGATGCGAATGTGATTGCCCAACCCAGGGAGGTAAGTATTTCCTGTTTGAAAACAAACCCCCTAATAAAACTACTTGGGACTACTTTAAAGAATTCTGATGAAGGTTTGCGTGAAAGCCCAATGACCTTTACCAACTTACCAGTTTTTTTATTGAATTCTTCCATAAACCCAACAACGCTCTTTAAGTTTTCTATCGCATCCAAATCAATCACCAGGACATCGATTTTTTGAAAACCTGTATTCATTTCGCGTGAAAGTTCAATTTCCGAGGTGGCTTCGAGAACAACTCTGGTTCGCCAATCCCTGACAATTAATAAGGACATCCAGTCTAAAACATAAGAGTCTTCGCTATATAATGCAACCAAAATATCGTCTTTCATAAAAAAATCTCTCCTGAGAATAAGGTGAATTATAATTGCAGAAGAGAATATCCATAAGAGGAGGAAGTATGATTGAAAACATTGCCGTATTAACCAGTGGTGGTGATGCGCCTGGTATGAATGCAGCTATCCGAGCTGTAGTTCGCTGCGGAATCGATAAAGGATGGAGGGTATTTGGTGTCCAAAACGGATACGATGGCTTGATCAAGGGTCAAATGAACCCTTTGGGAACTCGCGATGTCGGCGGAATTATGCAGCAAGGTGGAACCATTTTAGGAAGTGCCAGAAGTGAAGAATTTACCACGGTTGATGGAAGAACGCAGGCGATTAGAAACCTGAACCGACGCGGTATAGACGCTCTTGTGGTTATTGGTGGCAACGGGTCTCAGACGGGAGCATATGAGCTTTTTCAAATGGGTTTCCCGGTGGTTGGTATCGCCTCCACGATTGACAACGATTTGGTAGGATCTGATATCACTATTGGTGTGGATACCGCATTGAACATAGCATTGGAAGCAATTGACCGACTAAAAGTAACTGCTTCGTCACATCAGCGGGCGTTTATTCTTGAAGTGATGGGGAGAAACTGTGGTTATCTCGCCCTTGCAGCAGGTTTGGCCGGTGGCGCTGAAGCAATTACACTACCGGAGAAAAAGACCGATCCAGAAGAAATTGCGGAGGCATTACGACTTGCTTATGAACGTGGAAAGAACCATGCCATTATTGTCGCGGCAGAGGGAGCGGATTACAATGCCGCCAAGCTGACAGAGTTTTTTGTGGCACATCGGGAAAGACTTGGTTTCAGCGTTCGGTCAACTATTTTAGGGCATGTTCAGCGCGGTGGGGAACCAGACGCCTCTGACCGCATTTTAGCATCAAAACTCGGTTTTGGAGCTGTGGAAGCAGTCGCGAGAGAGGAGTTTGGTGTGTTAACTGGTTTGATCAGAAACAATGTCACCACAACTCCTTATGAAAAGATTGTCGGGAAGGTCAAGGTTCTTGATAAAAACCTCTTTGAGCTTGCAAGATTGTTGGATTAATTGATACAGAAATTAGAAAAAAACTCTTTGG
>CAZMZQ010000242.1:0-1481 GCA_964570745.1 uncultured Anaerolineaceae bacterium | reverse complement strand
TTTGTACCAATTAAGCAGCGATTCGGGGTCCTGGTTTTGGACTTCGACATTGGTTTGCTGCCACCCCTGTGCCAGGTCTTGCCAGGGTTTGTTGCCAGTGAAACCAGCGTTTTCCTGGACAGACCATTGCATCGGTTTTCGAATAAGTTCGTCAGGTTTTCCACCAATCATGCCGATTTCTTCGCCATAGTAGACATAAGGTGTTCCGGGACCGGTTAGATAGATAAACGCCGCCAGTTTTTGATGTTGCAAGCGTTCACTATAATATGATGCAAGGCGCTGCTGGTCGTGATTGGTCAAAAAGGTGGCGAATTGCTGGTCTGGGAAGTATTCAAGCGTGTCCAGGTAGCTTTTCATGATACGGGAAGGGTCCGGTGAATAGATGCCTCCAAGGATGTCAGCTGCCAGGTCAAACATAAAGTATTGCTGCATACCGCGGGAGGGTTGGTTATATTTGGCGACAACTTGTGTGTCTGTCCAGACCTCCCCGACCGTGTAAGCCTGGGGGTTGATCTCGAGGTAAAAATCGCGCCAGCTCTGGAACCAGGCAATGCTGCTCTTGGTATCCTGCTGGCTTATACCATCTTCAAAAAGATAGCGGGCAGCATCAACGCGGAAGCCATCCACACCCAGATCAAGCCAAAATTGGGTTGCATTATAAATTGCCTTTGTTACCATAGGCTCGTGATAATTCAAATCGGGCATGCCGCTCCAGAAAGGAGCGTAATAATAAGTACCGTTGGATTCGTACCAGGCATTTTGCCCCCAGGGACCAGGCTTGCGGGGGTTTTGTTCTTCCCACACATACCAATTGCGGAACCCGCTGGCAGGGTCCTGAGCGCTTAGGAACCAGGGGTGTTCGCTGGAAGTATGGTTGATTACAAAATCAATGACTACACGAATGCCGCGTTTATGACACTCATCGAGAAGTTGTTTAAAATCCGCCAGAGTACCGTAATCGGAGTTTACCGTTTGATAGTTGATGACATCATAACCGTGGTAGGAGGGAGAAGGCATGATCGGCATCAACCAGATACCACCGATGCCCAGATCATCTGTTGTTTCAGGGTTTCCATCATTAAGATAGTCGAGCTGTGAGATGATGCCTTGAAAGTCACCGATGCCATCACCGTCACTATCCTTGAAGGAGCGCACGAAGATTTCATAAAAGACAATTTCATTCCACCAACCCATTGCGTTTTCTTCGACAGTTTCCCGGGGAGTGGCGATTGGCTCTGGTTCAGGTGTTTCAACCACCTGTAATTCAGCAGTTGGCTGCTGTGATTGAAGAGCTGGTTGACAGGCTGTCAGCAATAGAGTTGATAATATCAATGCTGACACAGCATGTTTTAACGAATTCATCCGAAATGCATCCTTATCCCTTGTATGATAAGGCTTATTTTACTTGACATCAGTCGGATAGGCGAAGGCTCGTAGAGGAGGGAGAGACAAGTGAGGGGTTGCTGGCAGGCGTTGATATG
>CAZMZQ010000241.1:0-1485 GCA_964570745.1 uncultured Anaerolineaceae bacterium | reverse complement strand
CTATATTCCGGTTTCAGGTCGTTGGACGCTTGTGGAGAGGATGCTGCAAGGCAAACCGGTCATCGTGTATGGTGACGGGACTTCCATCTGGACAATGACTCACAGCAGCGATTTTGCAAAAGGTTTTGTTGGCTTGTTTGGGAAGAAAGAAGCAATTGGACAGGCATATCACATCACTTCGGATGAATGGCAGACCTGGAACCAAATCGTGGGCAAGTTGGCTGAAGCCGTAGGCGTTGAGCCGAGAGTAGTGCACGTTCCCTCTGACCTTATTGCCCGGTTTGACCCGGAATGGGGAAAGGGACTATTGGGCGATAAGGCTCACAGCTTCATCCTGGACAATAGCAAGATCAAAACCCTGGTGCCGGAGTTTGTCTGCACGGTACCTTTTCGAGAAGGAATAGCCAGAAGCGTGGAGTTTCACCGCAAACATGCTCAATTACGTGAGATCAACACGGCATTTAACGATACGGTTGATGCAATATTGGATTCGTATGCAAAAGCCTGGCCAACCGGAGCATGGTGGGTTTAGCTCAATGCAGTTAAGTCATTTCAGAGTGTAATCATCGTCCTTGCGAGATATTTTGCCAGGCAGTACCCTCGGGTCATTCAGGTTCAATGGCAAAATGACATGGCGATCTGCTGTTAAATTCTTCGGTTCGCTAAAGAAAGTGCAAAACTAAAATGACGAGGCAACCCGATTTTACTTCGGGTTGTTTTCTGCCTCAAGGATGTTTTGAATTGCGTCGCTAACCCGAGTGGCGATTTCAACATTGTTCATTGTGTAAAGGTGAATCCCGCGCACGTCATTGGCAATCAGGTCCATGATCTGCTCAATGGCATAATGCACACCGGCATCGAAAAGGGCTTTTTCGTTATCGCCGTAACGTTCAAACATACACTGTAGTTTAGCCGGAACACTGGCGCCGCTCAATGCAACAGTCCGCTCAATTTGACGTGGGTTTGTGATCGGCATGATGCCGGCTTGAATGGGCAAGCTCACGCCAGCTTTTTCAGCCTGGTCACGAAACGAATAAAACTTTTCATTATCAAAGAAAAGCTGCGTTATCAGGTGGGTGATGCCAGTTTCAATCTTAATCTTCAAGTTTTCGATGTCTTCTTCCATCGATTTAGCCTGGTAGTGGCGCTCCGGATAGCAGGCACCAAGTAAATTGAAGCCAGGTTCATTAGCCTTAATAAAAGCAGCCAGGTCAGAAGCGTACTTAAAGTCCGTTTTCGGAGGCGAATCCGGAGAAATATCACCTCTCAGGACCATGATGTTTTCCACGTTGTTTTCTTTTAATTGGGCGAGTGTCTGAAATACCTGCTCGCGGTCAGCGTTCACACAGGTCAGATGAGCCACTGGTTCTGTATGATAAGTTTGTAGGATCAGAGAGGCAATTTCGATAGTCTTGTCTTGTTGGGCACGTGAACCGCCGGCACCATAGGTGACGCTGATGAAATCAGCCGGGATACCTCGCATTT
>CAZMZQ010000240.1:0-1502 GCA_964570745.1 uncultured Anaerolineaceae bacterium | reverse complement strand
CTATCCAGGCTTCCATCGACCGCGGCGAAAAGAGGAAAAAACGAAGTCAACCGATGGATGATCAGGCGGCAGCTATTATTCTGCAGGATTACCTCGACACATTGAGCCTGGGGAGAAGTGGAGTGTAAGAGTGAACAAGAAGAAAAAGCATATTCCAGCTTTCCTCATACTATTTCTTCTTGCATTGGCAGCCCTGGTTGTTTTCCTGATCTATGCTGTCCAGGTAAATACGAAAACTCTTGGATTACCTGGTGAGAACGTAAGTTTGCTCAACAACCTGCGTTATTCAATAAGTCTGTATCAAAACCTGGAAGAATTACAGAAGCCAGTTATTTTTCCTGATGATGCTGAACGAAAATTTTCGATCGAGAGCAATGATAGCGCTACGGAAATATGTCGTAACCTCTCTACCGAAGGCTTTGTTTCTTCTTCGGACAGTGCTTGTGATTATCTGATTTACAAAGGTAGCGATCGCTTCCTAAGCCCAGGCACATACACAATTTCAAGTGGTTTGAACACAATTCAGATTGTGGACTTAATCTCAAAAAACTCAAACCGGGATATTCAGTTCACAATTTTTGCAGGTTGGCGGCTGGAAGAAATTGCAGCCGTTATTGATCAGCTGGGCTTTTTATTTACTGGCGAAGAATTTTTGCAAATTGCAGAAAACCCACCAAACGAACTAAGTGAACCATTAATGATTCCGAAAGGACGGTCACTCGAAGGTTATCTGGCACCAGGTTTCTATAGTCTGAAACCAACAACCGACGCTCAAGGCTTTATAAGCGAAGCAATATTACGTACGTTAACCAACTTCAATGACATTTCTTTGGACCTACAAGGTCAAAGCAACAATTTTAGCCAGAACCAGGTGATCATTCTGGCATCAATCATTCAAAGAGAAACGATGGATTCAGACGAAATGCCAATGATTGCATCTGTTTTTTATAACCGCCTTGAAATTGGTATGAAACTGGAGACTGATCCAACGGTTCAATATAGAATTGGATTTGATGCAGCCAGCCTGTCATGGTGGAAAACCCCACTTACTTATGCCGATTTAACGACATATTCAGAATATAATACGTATCAAATTCATGGTCTACCCCCAGGACCAATATGTAATCCGGGAAAAGAAGCGATAAACGCAGCTTTACATCCAGCCCAAAGCGAATTTTTCTTTTTTAGAGCAAAATGTGATGGGAGTCTGACCCATAATTTTGCTGTAACATATGATGAACACCTTGCAAACGGGTGTGATTGAGAGGAGACAACATGATCGTTTTAGGGATTGATATTGGTGGATCTGCGACCAAAGGAGCCCTGGTGAATACTGACACCGGTGAATTGGTTTCAGAGCGTATCCGTTATGGTAGCAAGAAAATCCAAAAACCAAAACAAATTGTGGAGAACATCGGAAAAATTGCAAAAGAATTAAATTATTCCGGCATCATTGGTTCAACTTTCCCTGGAATTGTCAAACAAGGAGTTATCAAGTCTTC
>CAZMZQ010000239.1:0-1552 GCA_964570745.1 uncultured Anaerolineaceae bacterium | reverse complement strand
GGGATGACAAAACCACCATCAACAACTGTTTAGCGACCCACTTTATTCAGCGAGAAAAGTGTAAACCTGCGTCAAAAGACGGCGGGTTTAGACCCAAAGCTCATCCTACAAATTGATGACTTGTCCGTTCTTAAGAACGTAAACGGGGGCGCGATGGTACCAGATGGCATGGTAGACGTCTTCTTCGTCCAAAACCACCAGATCAGCGTTGCCGCCAACCTTTAGCTCGTGACCCTCAATACCCAACACTTTAGCTGCGGAAGTTGTGATCATGTCGTAAAGCAGGTCCATATCCTCAAAGGTACGCATTTGCAACAAATGGCTGGCGAGGAAAGCGACCTGAAGCATATTGTTTTCTCCAAATGGGTAGTAGGCATCCTGGATATCGTCCTGTCCAAGGGCGACAGGCACACCAGCAGCGAGGAGGTCTTTTACCCGTGCTGCCAGCGGTCCGGTATGCGGATCGGAAACCACGCCTACACCAGCTTTTTTGAGCAGGCTGACAAGCTTGCGGAAGTAATTTTCGGGATAAAGCTCCATGGCCCGGCAGTGCTGTGCGGTTACACGTCCCTGCCAACCCATCGCGATAGCCTGTTTGCAGAGCATCTCGAGGGTGCGTTCTTCCATATCGCCGACATCATCAAGAAGCATGGAAATCGGCTTATCAAACTCTCTGGCAAGTGAACACATGGAGTCAACGTGATCTTGTTCATCTTCTTTGGTGAACTCAATCCAGGGAATGCCACCGACGACATCCGCGCCCAGTTCGAGTGCCTGACGTACCAACTCCTTTGCGCCCGGTTCACGGGCGATACCGTCCTGAGGGAAGGCAACAACCTGAAGTTCGATGCGATCTTTATATTCTTCGTGTATTTTCAACAGGGCACCCACGCCTTCGAGCCTGGCTTTGGTATCAACATCAGCAAACGCACGAATGTGAGTGTTGCCATATTTAATTGCCAGATCGCAGGCTTTGCGAACGTTGGGGATAATCCAGGATTGGTCGTAAGAAGACTTGAAATCAGCAGCGCGCTCGATACCGGTCATGGCGCCGCCCATTCCTCCACCAGTATATTCTTTAAGAGCGTCTTCACCAGCCATTTGCAAGGTATAAACCTTATCAAGATGAAGATGACCGTTGACGAAAGATTCGGTCACAAGCCCGCCCCGGGCATCGATAACTTGTTTCGAATCATCACTGACATCTTCGCCAATTGCTGTTATTTTGCCGTTTTGAATTGCGATATTAACTTTATTTTGATTCTTTCGAGTTTTAGCGTTTTTGATTAATATGTCGAACATTTCGCGCGCCTTTCAAATGGTGGTTGTTGAGGGCAACGTTCCAAGCTGCTTGTAAATGGGTTCCGTGCCTAAGATTAATCTTAACATGAAGTCGGGGTTAAATGCGCCTATTCACCGGATAGCTCACCAGGTTGTCGTGGAATCCCTCTTCTGAATTTTGGTTCCCTTAATATAGATTATGTCTGCTGCGTGGGTAAGTTCAATCAGCAAGGTGAAACCAAGCACAGCAATGCATACATGGTCAACAGCG
>CAZMZQ010000238.1:0-1576 GCA_964570745.1 uncultured Anaerolineaceae bacterium | reverse complement strand
GGTCAACCGATTGGAGCATCATGGCGATCAGACCCAGCTGGGTATGCATTCCGGTACTGGTAACAATGCCCTTTCCGCGACCATAGGTGACTGTTGTGCCAGAAAAAGCGCTATTTTTGCGGTCACCAAGTGGGATATCTGTTTGCAGGTTCCCTCCGGCATCCTTATTAACCGGAACCGATTCACCTGTGAGCGAGGCTTCATCAATGCTCAGGTTAACTGCCTCCAGGAGGCGAATGTCTGCGGGGATGAAATTGCCAGCTTCAATAAAGACAATATCGCCTGGGACCAGTTCTCGCGAAGACACCATGATGCGATGGCCATCCCTCAAAACCTGTGCTTCAGGGGCTGCCATCTTTTTGAGCGCAGCCAGTGAGGCTTCAGCACGTGATTCCTGGACAATACCCATAATAGCATTCAGAACCACAATCAATAAGATTGCCCCGGCTTCCACCCAGTCTCCCAGGATGGCGGAGATAACTGCTGCACCAATGAGCAGCCAGATCACAAAACTATTAATCTGCTCCCAAAGTTTTTGCAAAAAAGTTTTGCCTGGCTGTTCTTTCAATTCGTTGTAGCCGAACTTTTCGAGCCTTTCTTTTACTTCCAGATTGCTCAAGCCTGTTTCAAGAGGAACTGCCAGGCTCGCGAGCACTTCTTCCGGCTGCAAAGCGTGCCAGGAAACCTTGAGAGCGTCTTCCGCATTCGATATAACTTGATGTGACTTTTCACTCATAAATTAACTCTCCTATAAATGTAGACCGTCTCATTATAAAACATATAACTGTATATATTTAAAAACTTACTGGCTAGAAAACTAAAGCAGAACATCGCCGGCTGAAATTTGACTTTGCTATTTACTGTCAGTTGTCCATTCAATCCAATTCGCTCGTATTAGCTGCCAGACAGCATGATACGTGTTAAAATCCAGTTATGCAATGGGATATTCTTGGTCACGATACCGCAATCAACTTTCTCAAGAACCACACCAAACCTGACAAAACCCGACATGCCTACCTGATAACGGGTCCCGAAGGAGTTGGCAGAGAAACGCTGTCACTCGCTTTTGCGAAAGCGATAAATTGCCAAAACCCACCCTCAGAGGGCGAATTTTGTGGTCTTTGCCTGGCTTGCCGGCAAATTGACGAACAACGCTATCCAGACCTGATGACTTTGCGGGTTAGTGAGGGCAGCAAGGATCTTAAGATCGACCAGATCCGCGAAATGCAGCAGATGCTTGCCCTCGCGCCATATCAATCACGATATCGAATTGTGCTGATCCCGGATTTTCAGAACGCTACCATTGGCGCCTCAAACGCCCTTCTGAAATCACTGGAAGAGCCTCCTTCGAAGGCTCTCCTTATTTTGACAGCTGATGCCAAAGAAAGTTTGCTTGAGACAATCGCTTCCCGCTGTGAAGTTTTGCGGCTGCGCCCTTCAGGCATCCAGGTGCTGGAACAGTATTTGGTTGAAGATAAAGCTATAGAGCAGAGCATCGCCAAACGCCTGGCTCATTTAGCTGCTGGCAGGGTGGGAAAAGCATTGAGCCTGAATGAGAATCCGGGTGAGCTGGAAG
>CAZMZQ010000237.1:0-1584 GCA_964570745.1 uncultured Anaerolineaceae bacterium | reverse complement strand
GCTCAGCTAACATTTAAATCAGGTAAACTTGTCTCTATGAAACTTATCACTATAACCACTGATTTTGGTAACCTCAACGGCTTTACCGGGACGATGAAAGGCGTTATTTTTAACATCACACCGGATGCCCAAATTGTCGATATCACCCATGAAATCCCAGCGCAGGATGTGCGCACTGGCTCAATCGCGCTCTGGCGTGCTGTTCCTTATTTTCCTGCCGGAACAGTTCACATCGCCGTGGTCGATCCCGGTGTTGGCACAACGCGCCGACCAATCGCAGCGAAACTTGGCGATCAATTCTTCGTCCTGCCCGATAACGGGTTGATAACCCCCATGCTCGAAGACGCAGAAGCAGCCGGAAAAGAAATCGTAATCGTACACCTGGATAAACCGGAATATTGGCTGCCTGCGGTCTACACAACCTTTCACGGACGCGATATTTTCGCACCAAGCGGTGCCCACCTTGCCAGGGGTGTCAAACTGGAGGATATGGGCACAATCATCAGCGACCCTGTGCGCACACCTTTGCCCACACCCCAAAAAACCGATCAAGGTTACAAAGCTAACATCATTGTGATCGATGTGTTTGGCAATTGCTCAACCAACCTGCGCGTTTCGCAGGTGAAAGACCTTGCCAAAACCACGTTAAAGATTGGCGGGCAGACTGTCGAGGGCATCGTGCCATCCTATGGTCATCGCAAACCTGGTGACCTGGTTGCCGTAACCGACAGCGAAGGTTTCGTTGAGATAGCGGTTGTCAACGGCAGCGCTGCAGGCAAATTTGGCATTCAGCTTGACGATCCTGTTGAGGTAATCTTCCATGACTGATGTCCAACCGCTGCCCCTGGTCGTCAAAGACCTGAGCTTCCAGTATCACACCCGCAGCACACCGGCCATCGAAAACATAAATATGGCGCTCGAGCCCGGTCAGGTCATGCTGCTGGCTGGCTCTTCGGGCAGTGGTAAGACAACCCTCATGCGCTGTATCAATGGGTTGATTCCCCATTCTTACAACGGCGAAATGACAGGCGATATCCTTGTTCACGGGAAATCCGTGAGAGGTATGGGTCTGTCACAGATCTCTACACACATTGGAACCCTCTTGCAGGACCCCGAACGCCAGATTTTGGGCACTTATGTGCTCAATGAGGTTTGTTTTGGTTTGGAATCGCAGGGGATGCAGCGTGAAGAGATGCTTCCCAAAGCATACAAGGCGTTGGAGAGGCTGCATATTCTGCATTTGAAAGATAAGGAAACCTTTTTCACCTCCGGTGGAGAGAAACAGAAGGTCGCCCTGGCAGGTGTGCTGGCTATGGAACCCAGCATCCTCCTGCTTGATGAGCCTCTGGCGAGCCTGGACCCCGCTTCGGCTCATGAGGCGCTGCTTGCCTTTCGTGAGCTGGCAGATGAAGGGCTTTCGGTCATGATCGTTGAACACAGGGTTGAAGATGTGCTTGCTATTAAACCCGAAAAAGTGCTCTACATGGACGGCGGAAAGATTATTTATAACGGAGATGCCACCGGAGTAATGGACGCGGTTGATTACAGCCGCATCAAACTGCCGGCTCCTGTCATCGCCAGGCG
>CAZMZQ010000236.1:0-1614 GCA_964570745.1 uncultured Anaerolineaceae bacterium | reverse complement strand
AGATGAATATTGGTTCATATTCGCCCTCAAAAGCTTGTTGAGCCAGGTCAAAAACTTCCTTCGGGTTCCGTTTCTGTCCGATTGCGTGCCACAAAAAGAAATCGTGCAGCCTGTAAGGACCAAGCGCTTCTTCCGTCGACTGTTCGGTCTGACCAGCAATATTAGTCGGTTGCAATTCGGGTGAAATAGGTGCTTTAATAATCTTTTGAGCAAGCTCCAGCCCTTCGTCACCAAAAAGAGACGCTCCTGCCCACGGCAACAACTGCAACAAGACCGTCTTGGGCAACCCGGCGTTGACGTTATACATGCTCATCTGGTCACCATTATAGGTGGACCATCCCAAGGCAATTTCGGACATGTCGCCGGTTCCGACTACAATCCCCTGATACATGTTGGCATAATTCATTAAGAATTGAGTGCGTTCCCGCGCCTGGGCGTTTTCGAAAGTAATATCAGGTGTCAGATCATGTCCGAGAGCCAGCAAGTGTTCTTCAACTGCCTCTGTGATGGTATTAATTCGTCCTTTAATATTACTCAGATGCACTAACTGCTCTGCTCTTTTGATTGAGTCATTTGAACTTCCTGGTCCGGGCATTACCACTCCAAGTATGCGCTTGCGAGAAATACCGAGTTTGTCAGCAGCCCGACAACATATCATCAACGCCATCGACGAATCCGCACCGCCGCTCAAACCCAAGACCATAGTTTGTGAACCGGTGTGCTGCATTCTGCCCATCAGACCAGTAACCTGGATTTCAAAGATGCGCTCGAGCTGTTCTTCCACATTGCTGCTGAATAGAAAGGGATTAGATTCCTCACGCGCAGAAAAATGTAATAAACCCTTCCCTTTGTTAAGAGAGTCATCCGTTAACTTCAGGCTTTGCACCTGACTCTCGAACCGGAGCTGCTGCCCATCGCAAAGTTTCTTGCCTTGTTTCCAGATCTGTGCAAGCCCGGAGTAAACGTATTGACCTGTCGATTCGCTGGCTCCGGCTGAACAAACTGCCAGGTAACCCTTTTTCTGGCTTGAAATGCTTAGAAATCTCTCGTCGTAATCGATATCTGCAAGAGCAGGCAGCGCGCAGGGGTTGATCAGAATCTCACCCTCACTAATCTGGAAATCAGTGTCCAGTTGACCCACCTGGACACTTATGTTTTTGCAAGCCCAACGACCAACCGAGCAGCCGTCCATTAGGATCGACACCGTGTGGTCCCTCCATCCAAGGACATCCCGTTCTAAGCCGATCGGGCTGGTGAAAAATGGCAATTCTGGAGATTTATTGAGCACGAAGCCCTGCAAACCGGTCCCATCCAACAGCGAAACTGCATCGTATATTTTTTTGTCGATCTGCAGGGGCAAACCGATCACGACCAGGCACTCCTTGCCCGCGATAGCAGTTTCGATTCTTATCAATTCTTCCAGACAGGCTTGCGCCAGCAGCGGCAGTCCAAACAAATCACCGCAGCTATATCCGCTTAGACTGAGCTGCGGAAAGACGATCATCTGAAAATGCTGCTCATTCTCTATTAGCTCATCGATAATTCGCCTGATTTCCGTGCTGTTAAAGTTCACATCAGCCACACGCAGCGAAGGCACACAAAGATTAATCGTCA
>CAZMZQ010000235.1:0-1634 GCA_964570745.1 uncultured Anaerolineaceae bacterium | reverse complement strand
CTTTGGCATGTCAATTTCACTGGCATATATGGTTACCGATTCTTTTGCTGTCATTCTGTCAGGTTTTTTCTTTGGTTGGGACAGGGCATTGTATGGCCTGATCATGATTTACCTCAGTGGTGTAGCGGCAGACATGATATCACAAGGCACTAACGTCATTCGTGAAGCGTTGATCATAACGGATAAAACCGAGGAAGTCATCAATGCGATCAGTGATGTGCTTGGCCGCGGAACAACGATTATCGATGCAAAAGGTGGCTATACGCAGAAAGACCGCCCAATGATCTTTTGTGTAGTGACAGCCGGTGAGGTAATTCGTTTAAAAACAATCGTTCAGGAAACCGACCCTAACGCATTCATGGTTGTCGGTCATGTTAACGAAGCTCTGGGTGAAGGGTTTAAACCTCTGAAGAGCAGTCAGACTTAATCATAAAGCCGCTTATTACCGTGCCTTCGTGGAACAAGTGTTAAGCCAAACATAAAACCAGCATCGCAGCTTGGTGTTGACTGAGGCAAAACAAGGTTTATTGATCTGTGCTTCGTGAGTTACCGAGTTTAAGAGCCATTTTTTCAAGCAAGGCATCATCGGGAGATTGCCCCTGATGTGTTTCCAAAAATACCGAGAGCATCATGTTGCAGTCTGCGGCTTCGTACGCAATATTTGCTTTTCGTAATCGGTCGTGGTTGCGGATCCAGCCAGACTTTCGGGAGACAATTTCGTCTGCTTTCAAACCTAGTTTAACAAAACCTTGAAACAAAGCTTGTTCTTCTTCGCTCAGTTCCACCGGTTGAACTTCAAGAAAAGCCTCAGCCAGCTCACCGACTTCAGAGAGGTAGAAAAGTAAGGCGCTCTTCTGATCTGGCCAGCTCAAACCGCGTTTTTGGTAATATTCCTGGATTATTTCTGTCTTCATATAAATTCCTTACACAGCTGATTTCATCTTTATTATAGCAGTGAGAAAAGCTTTGGTTCCTGCCATATCACTTGACAGTTGATAAAATTTGAAGTACAGTACTACTGTACGTAAGGAGCGTGATAATGACCATCCAAACAAATTATACACAGGCAAGGGCTAATTTTGCTAAACTGCTGGATCAGGTTACCAAGGATCGTGAGGTCGTGATCATCGAACGCAAAAATCAGGAAAATGTCGCTATGATAGATGCGACAGAACTTGCCAGCCTGATGGAAACTAGCTACTTATTAAGATCGCCCGCTAACGCCGAAAGGTTATTGAACGCTTTGGCAAAGGCTTTAAAGAATGAAGGTATAACCAGGGAAACTGTTGATTTGAAGCACGAGGTTGGGCTTGAGTAAGCATGAGTGGACAGCTGTTTTTCACACGGAATTTATTGAAGACCTTCGTTTTTGGGTCAAAACCGACCGAAAACTGGCTATAAAAACTTTTGATCTGATTGAAGCGATTTTACGAGATCCTTTCACTGGTATAGGAAAACCAGAGCCATTAAAATACTTGCAGCCCGGAGTATGGTCCAGACGTCTCACGATGGAACACCGCATTGTTTACCTGGTCAGGGATGAACAAATCGATTTCCTCCAGGCAAGATACCATTATTAATCTTTCCTCCGGTGTGATAAGATTGATTGGCAATTAATATCACCGCAGAGGTAT
>CAZMZQ010000234.1:0-1649 GCA_964570745.1 uncultured Anaerolineaceae bacterium | reverse complement strand
CCTCCAACGAAATTGGGGGAGATGGAGATGTTCCCCATCCCGCTGTTGGCAAGGCGCGTCGAATGCAAGTGCCAAAACCTTCGTTGCAACATGAGGTAATGATCGAAGCTGTTGAAAACCACGCTCCAGAGGTAGTTGTGATTGATGAGATCGGACGTGAACTCGAGGCTCTGGCTGCGCGCACAATTGCAGAACGTGGTGTTCAGCTTATAGGCACTGCTCATGGCAACTCCCTCGAAAATCTGCTGGTAAACCCGACTTTGTCTGATCTGGTGGGTGGGATATCTTCGGTAACTCTGTCTGATGATGAGGCTCGCAGACGCGGTACTCAAAAAACGGTATTGGAAAGAAAAGCTCCGCCGACTTTCACCATCCTGGTTGAGATCCAAACCCGCGATCGGGTGAACGTCCACCGGGATGTTTCCGCTTCTGTTGATTCCGCTTTGCGTGGTTATCCAATCCTGCCAGAAGAACGCTACCGCGATGATGATGGACGGGTCCATTTTTTGAAGCAAACCAGGCAGAATATGCCCACCGTCTCCCAATCAATGAGACGAGGATATGGCATGGATAAGAGCCCATTTCAGCGCGCCAACGGCTCACCCGTATCCGCACAACAGCAGGGTTTTCAACCTGGACAGCCAAGACATGCTGAACGATTTGAGGATTTTGTTGCTCCGGAAAACGAACTGGATACAGCCTTTTCAAACCAAGGACAGGAAGGCGAGAAAAAGATTTTCCCGTTTGGGGTAGCCCGTAACCGCTTGCTTCAGGCGATCAAAAGTTTGGGAGTTTCAGCCTACGTAGTCAAAAATCTGGATGAAGCCGATATCCTGGTGACCCAACGGCGTTATTATCGTGAACGTCTGCAGCCAATTGTCGAAGCAGAAGAGCGTGGAATTCCAATTTTTGTGATTAAAAGCAATTCGGTTGGTCAGATAGAGCAATTCCTGGCGGATTCGTTTGCACATAGGCAGAGCCCTGCAAAAATGACCCTGACACAAGAAGCCGCACACCAGGTGGAACAAGCCATTATGATGGTGCAGGCGGGAGAAAGGTTTATCAACCTTGACCCTATGCCTGCTACAATTCGAAGAGAGCAGCACGAAATGGCGAAACAAGCCCACCTTATCTCTCGTTCTTTTGGGAAAGATCCCAATCGTTATGTCAGAATTTATAGGGATTAACCGTGTTTATCACTTTTGAGGGTCCCGAAGGCAGTGGAAAAAGCAGCCAGCTTCCAGCTTTAGCTTCTTTTATAGCAAGTCGTGGTTACGATGTAGTTAGCACTCGCGAGCCAGGCGGCACAAGAATTGGCAACCAGATTCGCGAAATTCTGATGCGCATGGACAACACTGAATTGCATCCGCGCACAGAAATTTTGCTCTTTCAAGCCGCCAGAGCTCAACTGATAGAAGAACTGATTCTCCCCAGCCTCGCAGCGGGCAAAGTTATCCTTTGCGACCGTTATGGCGATTCGACCCTGGCATACCAGGGGTATGGACATGGTCTCGATTTAGACAGGTTGAAGATGATCCTCGAATTTGCTACCAGCGGACTGAAACCCGACCTTACAATTCTACTGGACGTAGACGTCATGGTTGGATTAAAGCGTAAAAAAGCGAAAGAAGAATGGAACCGGATGGACG
>CAZMZQ010000233.1:0-1699 GCA_964570745.1 uncultured Anaerolineaceae bacterium | reverse complement strand
CGGGCTCGAAAAATCGCTTTCGCACGGGCTGAGCCTTTATTTAATGGCAGACCTGTTGGGTTTTCTTTCCTACCAGGAGGGCAGCCAGTTTGCCAGGTTGTCGAATACCTACGATTTGATCAGGGAAGAGCATCTTCCGCCCATCGAATTGCCCGTTCAGCGCATACCTGCTCTTTTCTCTGCAATGCAAAACATGGAAATCGTTTTTTCAAATCAAGAGGGTGATTTCCAGGTCGAAAAAACAGCCTTGACAGACCTCAGTGGTTACAACCAGGTTGGGAACTTGCTTTACTATCCAGTGCACTCAACAAAAGACTCCTATAACCAGGGTGTTTTAGGGCTCAGCCCTTACACAAATAAGACATGGCAGCAGGAAGACCTGAACCGCCTTGATCATTTGAAAGAAAACGTGGGTAAAGTGCTCCAAAAAGCTATTGAGCTGGAAAAAGATTCAGTCCAACTCCAACAGCTGATTGTTGATTTGGAAGACAAAACACAGAAATTAGAGCTATTAGATCAGGAATACACAAACAGTCAGGCTGACCTTGAACAGATTAAAAAAGATCTCGAACTAACCCAATCAGCCTGGGCTGAAGAAGTTGTGCTGTGGGTCAATCGACAAAAAGAGATGGAAGAAGAGCTGGAAAGTCTCCAGGCTTCTATTGAAGAAAACCTGGAAAGCGCTGCCCAGGTTGAAACTCTCAAGCTCCAGAAGCAGCACCTTGAAGAAACCATTCTTCGAAATGCCAACCAGGTTGGGCAATTGAAAACCGTGCTCAAACAGGCAGGCTTCTTAATTAATAATCTCACCCAATCACCAGGGGGTATACTTGATGTTCAGGACGAAGAGAATCCCCCCACTGGATTAGAAAGCAATGATTGAAAGCTCCTAAAATGCGCCTGAAAAAACACCAATCCATTACAATCACAGTCATCTTCATTTTATGTATGTCCTTCATCGGTGTGATTCTCGGTTCGGTTTTTATTACCGCTATGGCACATTCTGAAAGCTCACCATGGTACATCAGCTTGAAAGATATGCAGCGAACGCCAACGCCTTTTCAACCTTATTCGTTTGCGAATGTCATGGAAGATGGCAGCATTGAACTGATTCCACAGCCGATGTTCACCCCAACACCTGTCCCGGCTATTCCCCAGGGCGAGCTTCCCGAAAACCAATGGAACATTCTAATGCTTGGAGTGGATGATTTTGGTGAGAACAACTTCCGCACAGACGTGATAATGCTGCTCTCAGTCAACCCGAAGCATGGCACTGTCAGCCTGATTTCGTTCCCGCGTGATCTTTATGTGACGATTCCCGGATATTGGTCCAACCGGATCAATACTGCCTGGGCATTGGGAGGTTTTCCGCTCCTTCAACAAACCTTTGAAGTCAATTTTGGCATCAGACCCGACAACTATATGATGGTTAATTACAATGGCTTCAAAGACGTCGTCAACAGCCTCGGTGGGATAGAGGTGAAGGTCAGTGAAGAGCTGCAGGATAGCTGTCAAATTGACCCGAGTGGTTGGTGTGTCATTGAACCAGGTGTCCAGCTTATGGATGGGGGCACCGCCCTCTGGTATTCCCGCTCCCGACTTACCACAAGCGACTTCGATCGCAACCGCAGAGCACAGGAAGTCGTTATGGCAATCTTTAAAAGGGCAGTTAACCTGAATATGCTTACCAAGGTCCCTG
>CAZMZQ010000232.1:0-1745 GCA_964570745.1 uncultured Anaerolineaceae bacterium | reverse complement strand
TCATCGATCAGAATGGGGTGAGATTTGATTCGATAATCGGTCATAAACTCCTCAAAAGGACTTTTTAGAATGTTAAGTAATATTACCACTTGAAAGACTATTTGAACCAAATTCTCTTAAATTGGCTTAATTACCCTGGTCAAGGATAGACTGTGTTGTTGGAAAGATCATTCGGAAAGACAACAATTAATCGTCAAAAATCTCCTGGTATTTCTTGTCCAGTTCATCATCTGCAAGGTGGGAATAACGCTGCGTGACAGCGATATTAGTATGCCGAGCCAAAACCTGGGCAAGTTTAAGGTTTCCGGTGCTGCCAAGAATAGTGGTTACAAAATAGTGCCTGAAGGAATGGGGCGTAATTGTGCCAACGGCTTCCTGACCAAGACACTCTCTGACACGTTCATTCACAATTGCTCTTCCAGTAGTGGTGGAAATTGGTTTGATCTTTTTGCCTGCAGCTTTATCATGTCTCGCAAAAACCGGGAGAGAAGCGAGTGCTTTTCCACCAACACCATCCAACTCAGCTCGGCTCTGGAGATATTCTTTCATAGCACTGAGACTTCGTTTTGAGAAACGTAATACAGCTTCTTTATTGCCTTTCCCGATGATCACAGCCCGGCTTTCGTGCCAGTCGACATCACCACGTCGCAGTTTACAGGCTTCATGAACACGCAAACCAGTATCCGCTAAGGTAATCAAAAAAGCCCGGTCCCGTAGGTTGATTAAGCGCTCTTCGGTGCTTTCAGCAGGTTTTATATTTAGCTCTTCGGCATAGTCCAAAACCTTTTCAATATCGCTTTTAGGGAACTGGGGCAGACGTACTCCTGGCCGGCGTGTACGTTGTTTGATGAGCAAACGCACACGAGGCAGATTAATCTGAGCCAGGTTTTCTCCAGCAATGAATTCATATAGCCCAACTGTAGCAGTAATGTAAACTTGTTCAGTTGCAGAGGAAAAATTTTTAAGGGCAGCCGCCATCCAGATAACTGCATCTTCGTTCAATTCATTGATTTCACTTTTTTCTATATCAATTTCGTTTTCAGCCAAAACTTCTATGAACAACCGCATCGCATTTGCATAGGTCCGGTAGGTGTTTGCACTGCGAGAAAGTTTGACTGAATTCAGATAACGTTCGATACATTCTTTGATCTTCATTCTATACTCTTATTATAATGCCAGATTGCGCATAGTAAAATATATTGATAACTTAACGCAACCAAATTATACCTTTTTCTTTACATAATTGGTCAGGCGGGTTGGTTATATAATAATGGTTCGATTGTCAGCAGAAAGGTTGTGTTATGGAAGAGGTTGAATGCTCATTTGTTTCTGGGACTAATTGGTTTCGTCTTCGGGCTTGTGCAATTCTGATTCACAATGGAAAAACCCTGATGGTGAGGAATAATCGAGATCCGTATTATTATTCCGTAGGCGGTGGCGTGAAGCACGGAGAGAGCCTGGAAGAAGCTGTAAAAAGGGAGGTTTTGGAGGAAACCGGATGCAACCTGGAAATTGAGCGGCTGGCATTTATTCATGAAAATTTCTTTATTGGCAAAGACAGTCTACTAAATGGCTTCGCCTGCCATGAAATTGCATTTTATTACTTAATGAAATGGCAGTCAGAATTACTCCTTAAATCAAATAGCACAACCACTGGTGGAATACCAGAACATCTCGAATGGCTTCAGATATCGGAATTGAATGAACTGGGCATCCCAGTCTATCCAACTTTCTTTGCCGAAGAA
>CAZMZQ010000231.1:0-1764 GCA_964570745.1 uncultured Anaerolineaceae bacterium | reverse complement strand
TTTGTGAGTTACGCCCCAGCCATCATGGCTTCGACATCGACTTCAGCTGTATCAATCGGTTTCAGATCATAGGCTTTGATGATGATATCTGCCACGTTTGGCGAAAGGAATGCCGGAAGGGTCGGGCCAAGCCGAATCTTCTTCACTCCAAGCGAAAGCAGCGCCAGCAGAACGATGACTGCTTTCTGCTCATACCAGGCGATATCAAATGACAGCGGCAGGTCGTTGACTGAGCAATCAAACGCTTTTGCCAGCGCCTGGGCAATCACCACCAGCGAATAGCTGTCGTTGCACTGCCCTGCGTCCAAAACGCGCGGAATGCCGCCGATGTCACCCAAACCGAGCTTGTTATAGCGATATTTCGCACAACCTGCGGTAAGGATAATCGTATCTTCTGGCAATGCCAGGGCAACGTCAGTGAAATATTCACGGGTTTTGTGTCGTCCGTCACAACCGCCCATCACTACAAAGCGGCTGATCGCTCCGGCTTTGACCGCTTCAATAACCTTATCTGCCACACTCAGAACAGTGTTGTGGGCAAAACCGATCGGAATCGTGCCGGTTTCCAGTTCCTCGGGGTCGGGGCAGGTTTTGGCAAGCGCGATGATTTCAGAGAAATCTTTCTGACCACCGTTCTGACGGTCAGCAATATGGGGAACGTCAGGGTAGCCGGTCATGCCGGTGGTGAAAATGCGGTCTTTGTAGGCATCTTTGACCGGGATAATACAGTTGGTGGTCATCAGAATAGGTCCATTGAATGAAGCAAATTCTTTATCCTGGTGCCACCACGAGCCGCCATAATTGCCAACCAGGTGAGGATACTTTTTCAACCCGGGATAGGCATTGGTCGGCAACATTTCACCGTGAGTGTAAATATTGACACCAGTGCCTTCGGTTTGCTGGAGAAGCTCGTCGAGGTCCACCAGGTCGTGCCCGCTGACCAGAATGCCGGGTCCCGGGCGAACGCCCAGGTTGACCTGGGTTGGTTCGGGGTGACCATATCGACTCGTGTTGGCTGAGTCCAGGAGCGCCATGGATTTGACACCAAATTCACCGGTCTTTTGAACCATGGCAACCAGCTCATCCACGCCCAGATCGTTGTTGGTCGTGGCGTCAAGAGCTTCCTGCATAAACGCCAAAACGCTTTCATCACGTCCACCCACCAGGTAGGCATGGTCTGTATATGCAGCCATTCCCTTGAGACCATAAATGATCAATTCGCGCAAAGAGCGAATATCGTTGTCGAGATTAGGGTCGTCCATAACCCCGATGGTTCGGGCTTTTTCAAGCAGAGTTTCAATTTCATAGTTTTCAGGATGCCAGCCAGCCCAGTCGGGACCGCTGCCATTGCAGTTGGAATTATGCAGTTCGTTACAGCGGGTCTGTGCACGAACGCGCAAATTATCACGAAGCTCAACCGCTTTCCTGATCATTTGAACAAAACGCTCTGGGTCAAAATTGGCGTTGGTAATGGTGGAAAACAATGCCTGGGCAACGAAAAGATCGCTCTCATCGTCCTGAACATCCATACCACGCCCGCGGGTGCCCCAGAAGGAGATACCCTTGAGCAGGTAAATCAACAGGTCTTGCAGGCGGGATACGTCGGCAGGTTTGCCGCACATGCCTTTGCGGACGTTGCATCCGGTGTTGCGCATGGTTTCCTGGCACTGATAACAAAACATTTCTGACATAAAAAATCTCCTGATAGTATTTTCTATTCAGATTTTAGCATATTCGGAGAATTTGAGGAGAGTGGGAATGGAG
>CAZMZQ010000230.1:0-1771 GCA_964570745.1 uncultured Anaerolineaceae bacterium | reverse complement strand
TCCTCATCATCACGCGAGCGGCTGTGAGGTAACAACATTTCATCCAGACCGACAATATAAACGCGTTCAAATTCGAGCCCTTTGGCTGCGTGGAGGGTCAGCATGGTCGGTGCGTCAAGTTCATCCGGTAAAGTATCCTGATCTGCAACAAGCGCCATCGCTTCCAAAAATTCCTGCAAACCGCTGGTCTCATATTCCATCACCACAACCCGAAGCTCGAGCACGTTTTCCCAGCGGTCCTGCCCTTCCTCACTCTTGTCACGGATATACGTTTCGTAGCTTGTATCAGCAACAATGCGGTCGAAGAGAATACTGAGACTGTTGTCTTGCGCTGTTTTCCGCCAGTTAGCCAACAGATGAGCAAAGCGTGCCAGTTTTTCACCATTTCTTCCCAATTCTGCCAGGGAAGGGCCGCCAGGCTGGGCAAGTTCCAGCAGCGTTTCACCCATGCTCAAACCGCTCTGATGAGCTGCCTCTGCCAGGCTTTGGATGGTTTTGTCTCCAATCCCCCGAGGGGGCAGATTGATCACACGCCGGAGGCTGACCTCGTCCATCGGGTTGTAGACAAGGCGCATAAAAGCGATCAGATCGCGAACTTCTTTGCGCCCATAAAAACGCTGTGCTCCCACAAGGCGATAGCTGATTCCTTCGCGCCTGAAAGCCTCTTCCAACACACGGCTCTGGGCATTGGTGCGATACATAATGGCAAACTCACTTGGGTTGCGTCCGGATCTAATCCCCTCCCGAATGTCGTTCACAACCTGCGCGGCTTCTTCGCGGTCGTCTTCGGAGACAATCAGCCGCAATTTATCGCCGGTTTTTGACTGGGTGAAGAGCTTTTTCCGGGTGCGATTGCTGTTTTGGTTGATAACCGACATGGCGCTATCCAGAATGATCTGGGTTGAGCGGTAGTTTTCTTCCAACAATATCACTTTTGCGTCTTTGAAATCAGTTCGAAATCGTTGAAGATTGCGATAATCTGCACCACGCCAGCGGTAGATCGATTGATCTTCGTCGCCGACGACGTATAAATTGCCGTGAACCTGGGAAAGCTGTTTGAGGATCGAATATTGGGCATAATTTGTGTCCTGGAATTCATCTACGAGGATATGCTCAAATTTGTGTCCATAGGTATCTCTGACCACCGGATAGCTTTCCAGAATCTGGTTGGTATAGACCAACATGTCATCAAAATCCATGGCGTTATTCTGCACCAGCCGCTGCTGGTAGATCGCATAAAGACGCTTGGTTTGTTCATCCCGAAAATTGGCGATTGGGAAGTTTTCCGGAGAGATCAAATCGTTTTTAGCGCTTGAGATAGCTGACAATATCGAATATGGTTTGTTGGTTTTTTCATCGAGGTTGTTATCCCGGATGATTTGCTTCATCAGGGATTCCTGGTCATCAGCATCGAAGATGACGAAGTTTTTATTGACCGGCAGCAAGTCGGCTTCGCGCCGCAAAATGCGTCCACAGATGGAATGGAACGTTCCCAGCCAGATGCCTTCGGATTGAGGACCAATCAATTGGGTAACCCGCTCACCCATCTGTTTGGCGGCTTTGTTGGTGAATGTTACGGCCAATATATTCCAGGCAGGCACGTCCATAGCGCTGATCAGGTAAGCAATGCGATAGGTTAACACTCGCGTCTTGCCAGAGCCGGGACCTGCCAGCACGAGTGTCGGACCAGCCGGAGCAGCAACAGCTTTTTGTTGCTGGGGGTTAAGTTTTTCAATTAATGAATTCATTGCCAGCAAATTGTACCAAAAGG
>CAZMZQ010000229.1:0-1798 GCA_964570745.1 uncultured Anaerolineaceae bacterium | reverse complement strand
CACCAAAGTATCTGTTCACATCCGAATCGGTGACCGAAGGTCATCCCGATAAGATCTGCGATCAGATCAGTGACGCCATCCTGGATGCCATGATAAAGGATGATAAATCCAGCCGCGTTGCCTGCGAAACTGCTATCAAGACCGGATTTGTGCTTACCTATGGGGAGGTAACAACAAGGACGTACGTCGATATCGATGCCCTCGTTCGCGAGGTGGTCAATGAAATTGGTTATGACCGTGGCAAAAAAGGCTTTGACGGAGCTACCTGTGGTGTTTTAGTAGCGCTCGCAACCCAATCTCCTGATATTGCTCAGGGCGTAGATCAAAATGGGAAAATCGACGACTTCAATTACACTGAAGCTGAAATTGCTGCAGGCGGTGCTGGTGACCAGGGTTTGATGTTCGGTTATGCATGCGATGAGACCGAAACTCTCATGCCTATGCCGATCTATTATGCCCACAAACTTACCCGTCGGATGGCTGAAGTGCGTAAAAATGGCACTCTTGCCTGGATGTATCCTGATGGTAAAAGCCAGGTTACCGTGGAGTATAAATATGGCAAACCTGTTCGCATCCATACGATTGTTGTATCCAGCCAGCATGCGGATAAATTCGAAGGTGTTGTGCTGAGCAACGAACGCATCCGCGCTGACGTTATCGAACACGTGATCACACCAACCATCCCGGCAGAACTGATCGACGACGAGACCAAAATCTATGTTAACCCCACCGGTCGATTTGTTATCGGCGGACCCATGGGCGATGCCGGGCTGACTGGGCGCAAGATCATCGTTGACACCTACGGTGGAATGGGTCGCCATGGCGGTGGTGCGTTCAGCGGAAAAGACCCGACAAAAGTGGATCGGTCTGCTGCCTACGCTGCCCGTTGGGTTGCCAAAAACGTTGTTGCCGCTGGTTTGGCTTCACGCTGTGAAGTTCAACTCTCATACGCCATCGGCGTGCCAGAACCACTGAGCATCAACGTCGAAACTTTCGGCACCGGCACAGTGGACGATGAACAAATCGCTGAAGCGATCAGCCAGGTCTTTGACCTGCGTCCCCGTGCCATCATCCGCGACCTGGACTTGCTGCGACCGATATATCGTCAACTCGCAAGCTACGGACACTTTGGACGCGATGATCTCGACCTCACCTGGGAAAGAACCGACAAGGCAGACGCTTTGCGTGAAGCAGTTGGAACCCTTAACTAAGATTAATCACTATTAAAAAAGGCTGAACGTCAAAAAGAAGCAGAAATTTTATCTGCTTCTTTTTGTATAAACTCTCCCCCGTCATGGCTTGACATTAAGGTTATAAAAAGACTACTATTCGTTTCAAATGGAACCGAAACAAAGAATTCTGGTTATCGCGTTGAGCATCCTGTTTTTGTTTTTTGCTGCTTTGACAACCAGTTATGGAATTCGGTATTTCGAAGAGAAGGACCGTCCTTTCCAGGAAGCAACCAGGCAGGCGGAGGCACTTGCCACCCAGGTGTCCAACTTTTATCTCACCCCAAGCATTCAACCAAGCCCTACGCCTAGTCAGCTGCCAGATTCCATTGAGGACCAATTCCAACTGCCGACGTCCACCGTCATACCAACACCAACCCCCAACCCACATGCTGAAGAACTTCGGGAGGCACTTTCGTTAGTTGATGTCGATTTTTCTGCCTGGCAAAGCCTGAATGCTGATATCAAGGCATGGATTAAAAATGATTCAGTTGGAGTCGACCATCCTGTTTTATCACCACCTGACAATGAATATTACCTGACCCGGGACATTGACCTTTCTGAGAAGG
>CAZMZQ010000228.1:0-1817 GCA_964570745.1 uncultured Anaerolineaceae bacterium | reverse complement strand
GGGTTTTGCGCCTTCGCTCAAATTGACAACCTCGTCAAAAAGGGTCAGGACGGCAGGGTCATATTCGTGTGTCACCATGATCACGGTCACATTTTCCATCGATGTGATGTTTTCGATAATCCTTGCTGCACTTTTGTGGTCAAGGTTGGCAGAAGGCTCGTCCAAAACCAGGATGCGATCTTCCACCCCTGCCATGAGCGCTCTTGCCAAAACAATACGCTGCTTTTCTCCACCCGATACCCGGCTTTTGTCGCTTATCAGGCGCTCAATGCCACCCTCGCCCAAGACCAGGTCTTCGAGCAGCGAGTGCCTCAAAACCGTGGGCAATCTCTCTTTATTGCAATCTTCAGCGTAAAAGCAAATATTGTTCAGGATACTGTCCGTAAAAAGATAGGGGTCCTGGGGAACCACCCTGAAGAGCTGGCGGCGGAGCTTCGGGTCGATTTGACGTATATCCTGACCGTCCACAATAATGCTGCCGGAATAATCAGGGATTTGCCCCATGATCAGCTTGAGCAGGGTCGATTTGCCGCTGCCTGTCTTGCCAATGATGGCGACTTTGCTGTTTTTTCGCAGCTGCATATCCAAACCAGACACAGCGTCTTGCGTGCTCTCCGGGTAGGCATAAGTCAATCCTTCAATCTGGATCCCGTCTTCAAATCCGATCGCCTCAGTCTCGCCTTCCGGTATTTCTGGTAAATTCTCATATTTTGCTTTGATCGCTTTTGCCGAATTGAGCTCGTTGAGCGCCGTGGCAATATCCCCCAGCGGGATAACGATATTATGGATCAGCTGAATGATCGCCATCATCGTGCCCAGAGTTACCTGCCCCTGGATGATCAGGATGATGCTGAGCGTGGTGATCGTCAAAAAGGAAAAGTCGGTCAGCGAATAGGACAACCGCGAACTATTAAAATTCGCCAGGCGGCTGCGTTTTCGGGTGTTTTCAAGGCGGCTGTTCCGTTCGGAGTGCATGCGCCTGAAAGGTGTTTGCCTGCCATAAGCCAACACTTCTTCCCTGCCCAGCAAGCTCTCGTTGACAAAGTCGAGATACTCTTTGCCCTCTTCACTGTATTGTTTGCCCAGCTTTGCCAGCTTTCCTTTATAAAAGTAAGGCACAAGCAGCGGCAGTAGCGAGGTAACAAACGCAACGATGAAGAGAATCCAGTTCAGGTAGATCACTGCGACCAAGGAAAGCAAGAATGAGATGATGCTCGCCATCAAAAAGATTTGGTTGAAATAAAAGCTGTTAAAAAGCAGGTCGGCATCGACCGTAAAAGCCGAAAGCTCCTGCTTGATGTCATCCTGGTGGTCCAGCTTCTCCATCAGGTGGGCAAAGTAACGGTCTTTCAGACCGCGAATACCTTCTGTGGCATAGGACATGCCAAAATATCTGCCCGCGATGCGCGTAAGATAATTCACCAGGATCAAACCCAGGGCAAGCGGTAAAAGATGCCAGAGCTGATCCAAAGAGCGGGAAATACTCGTATCCACGATTGCCTTTTGCACCAGGGCAGAAGCAATATCCCCAGCTGTTGAAAACAGCATAAAAACC
The DNA here is from genome assembly GCA_964570745.1 of uncultured Anaerolineaceae bacterium. Classification (GTDB taxonomy): domain Bacteria; phylum Chloroflexota; class Anaerolineae; order Anaerolineales; family Anaerolineaceae; genus Mesolinea. Next base: position 262 of record CAZMZQ010000228.1, on the reverse strand, counting down.
CCGCTGAGAATAAAGTTGAATCTTTGAGATTTTTCAGACATTCTTAGATTATAAACGGTTTGATTAACGTTTTACTATTGCCCATGATAAAAGTTTGGGCTTTATCGGGGCAGGTCTGTCTAAATTGATGGTTATTGAACGTTCGTGATTGGGACCCGCCTGTACGGTTGTGTTATCTGATGGAAATTGTTTCGATTGGAAATTGTCGCGTAGGGGCTGATTCGATGCGTGATCGCTTTGCCGTTATGCCTTGATGGTTGGG
>CAZMZQ010000227.1:0-1820 GCA_964570745.1 uncultured Anaerolineaceae bacterium | reverse complement strand
TGATAATATGTTTCATTACTCACCTAATGAAACATTTCATGCTGCTATTAATTATTCTGATAATATCGGTATATATAATCTCGTAGTGCTGTTTTTTAATTGATCTTATTAATTCAACTATTCTCCCCTGCCCTGGTTTGTGCATCCGGGCTTTGATCTGGAGTTTCTGTATCGGATGAAGGAACTGTCAATGATTTCTTTTGTTTTTGATGAATTAAAAAGACTATCAGTATTATTAACAGGATAAAGCAAAGTAGAGCCCCTGCCGCAATAATTCCAATATTGAGATAATTCCATGTAACAGATTTTGCGTGAATTGGTGTGATTCTACTAAAGTCAATTTGCCAGATTATTCGATTGGGATCGTTGATATCTGCCATGCCATTCTTTTCCTGAATCTCTCCTGGCATTCGGACAATAAAACGGACATCGACTAAATCCCCCACCGAAAACCCCATGAGGCTAGGGGCAACTTCATCGGATGAAAAATTAATTTCCGCATCCAGGATTATCTGATCTTGAAACAAACCCTTCTTTTTGGAAAGTGAAAAGTGATTGAGAAAATCCACATCTTTGAAGGCGGTGTTTACTTTATCAAAGCTTTCAAAATCAATCTCTGCCTTGACCCACTCATAATCACCATCAACCCACATTGACGTCCTGACGTCTTCATCTCCCGGATTGAGACCAAAGATCTCTTCCTCGATACCAGAGTTGCCCATATTCAATAACAATTTTGCCTTGCGGGTAAGACCATATGATCCACCGAAAGTGACAGAACCATTAGGGTGAATATCCAGCGAGACCTCTCCTTTAAAACAGCCGGCAAGAGGGAGAAGCACAAAAATGCTTAAGAGAATTTGTATAACCTTGTTCGATGTTTTCATTGGAAGTTCCTCCTGGGTGTATGAACGAACGGTTTACTTCTCTGTTGGTTTTTGATAAAGAAAATTCTCAAGCTGATCTGACGGTGCATGACCGCTTTCGCCTGGGATGAAGACAATGTCATCGCGGTGGCAGTAGTAAAGTGAATCGTAGCGCTGCATCGCCTTCTGGTGACTATCTGCCAGTTGGGAAGATTTTTGCTTATAGGCGTTATGATACTGGTCGTTCCGAGAAGACCATTTATTAATTATTTCCCGGTTTTGTTTCTCCCATTCATTTAATAAAATCTTGTCGAGTTTATCATTTTTTCTTATGGATTGAACAAGCCCAATCACTACGAAAACAATCGCTGAAATGAACACAATTAGCATAAAAATCGAAAATATTGACAGGTAACTGACTTCACTGGAATTTTTATAATCTATAATGCTAACTCCACAACATAACGTGCTAAAAAGGACAAAAGAAAAGGCAAGAAGTGAATACCCAACAACTAAATATTTGCTCTTGGTGCGGCTTCTGGCTGGCTTTTCCGTCGGGGCTGGTTGGGGCGGTGGATTGTAATATAAAGTCTCCGTAGGGTCCCTGGGTGGAGCAAGCAATCTTGCAAGGTTGCCACCTTTGTTGTAGATGGCGCGGACGATTTCGACTCGGTCGTTGCGTCGGCAGATTGGGCATCGGCCAAATTCTTCAACATCTTCCATTCTCAGGCGGTGGCTTTGCCCACAGTAGTCACAGGTATAGTTGGTGGTGTTTTGCGCGCGGGTCAACATCCCCCCGCAGGATGGACAGGATATCGTGATGAAATCGCTCATCAATAAAACCTCCCATTTTTAACTGATCGCTCTTGGCATCAATTATAAGTCATTGTGAACGAACAACGTGGCTGATTTTTGGCTGTCTTATCCGGGGTTTTGTGGGCTTTACCTCCCCAC
>CAZMZQ010000226.1:0-1826 GCA_964570745.1 uncultured Anaerolineaceae bacterium | reverse complement strand
CCAACACCCCGATCCAAAAGAGGTTAAATGCAGCTCCCCCCAGGTAAACAAGGCACAATGAAACCGGCACGAAAATCAGCGCGGAGAGCACCCTTTGTTTCAACATCACTTTTTGCTCAAGCCGCCAAAGCGCCTGTCTCTTTTTGCATATTCCTGCAGCACCTCATGGAGATCTTCTTCGCTAAAATCAGGCCAGTAGACTTCCGGGAAGAACCATTCACTATAAACTGTTTGCCAGGTCAGAAAATTGCTGCTGCGTTTCTCTCCAGAAGTACGGATAACAATATCCGGGTCCGGCGTGCCGGCGGTGAACATCGCAGCGCTCATGCTTTCTACGTCAACATCTTCAGCCGGAGTGCCTTCCTCAATCAGTTTTCTTACCGCGCAAATAATTTCGTCGCGCCCGCCATAGTTGAATGCAAGGATAACATCGATGCGCTTGTTGTTTTTTGTCAGCTCAATTGCATCTTCGACTTTGCTCCTCAACGTCTGACCCAAGCCTTCAAGATGACCGATATGCAGCAGCCGGGCTCCTTCCTTGTGAAGCTCCTGGAGTTCAGTTTCAAGGAACTCAGCTAATAGCCCCATCAAGCCACCAATTTCTTCTTCCGGGCGATTCCAGTTTTCAGTTGAAAAAGCGTAAAAAGTGAGGTGCTTGATCCCGGCATCTGCTGCCGCACGAATAACGCGTCGCAGGTTTTTTGTTCCCGCGCGATGTCCTGCCATGCGCGGCAGTCCTCGTTCTTTTGCCCAGCGCCCGTTTCCATCCATAATAATGGCGACGTGCTGGGGGATGTTTTCCTCTGTGTTATCAGATGCCATTAAAACTCCATTATTTCTTCTTCTTTTCGTTTCCCGATTATTGCCACTTGCTCTATCATCTCATCGGTTAGTTCCTGCAACTGGGTTTCACCGGTTTTGAGTTCATCTTCAGATATCAGTTTTTCTTTTTCAAAATCCCGCAGATCTTTCAGTGAATCCCTGCGAACATTTCGAATTGAGACACGGGCATCTTCCAGGCGGGTATTAACCATCCTGACCAGGTCGCGACGGCGTTCTTCGGTAAGAGGCGGCAGGTTCAGGCGGATAACTTTGCCATCGTTACTGGGGGTGAGCCCCAGATCTGAAGCCTGGATAGCCCTCTCAATTGCTTTTAGAGACGAGTTGTCAAACGGTCTTACCAATAGCTGTCTGGATTCAGGCACACTGATAGTAGCAACCTGGATCAGGCTGAGGAGCGACCCATAATATTCAACCTGTAACTTCTCGATTAATGCTGGTGATGCTCTGCCGGTGCGAATGCCGAGCAAATCTTCAGTCAACACGTCCAGAGTATTCTGCATACGTCCTTTGGCATCTCTAATCAAATCATTTATCATTGCGTCCTCCTCGTGAACTTGTTTTTCTTAAGCATACCCGATTTTTCTTCCTGGATTAATTCTCTTCATCGACAACCTGTTGGTTTTTAGACCAGAGAAGGTTATTCAAACTCAAGCAGAAAGATGTTTTTCAATATTTTACTTGAAATATGCCTTGCATATACCTGTTCATTGTGGTATAAAAAGTGATAATTACAGCCCTTGCGGCGCTCTTATCCAGAGAGGTGGAGGGACCGGCCCTACGAAACCTCGGCAACCAACTTAGTGTATGGTGCCAACTCCGGCAGAAATCTGGAAGATGAGAGGCTAATGCATACCAAGCGGAATGCCCCTCACTTGCAGGGGCATTTTTTATAACCTGAGGAGGTTTAAATTGACTACTTTTATGAAATCACCAAAGTATCTGTTCACATCCGAATCGGTGACCGAAGGTCATCCCGATAAGAT
>CAZMZQ010000225.1:0-1848 GCA_964570745.1 uncultured Anaerolineaceae bacterium | reverse complement strand
TTTACAACTGCTTATACCGCTCGATTTGCGGAGCAATTTGTGCCAGTGAGGCAGCCCAAAACTCCTTGCTGCGGATGTCGATCCCAAAGCGAGCAGCCAGGTCAGCTGCGGAAGCTTCTCCGGTGCTGGCGAGCAGTGCCTTGTAGTCTTCAACAAAGGCCGCGCCCTTTTCCTGGAAGATCGCATACAAGCCCTTGGCAAACAAACTGCCAAAAGCATAGGGGTAGTTATAAAACGAGAGACCGGTACTGTAATAATGTGGTTTCCAGGTCCAGGCAAATTTGTTCATCACATCTTCGTCGATGCCATCACCATAAGAATCGCGCTGAGCCTGAAGCATGATTTCATTGATCTCATCGGCAGAAAGGGTGGCTTTCTTGCGGCGTTCAAACACCTCGCGTTCAAACAAAAAGCGGGAATAAATGTCGACAATCGTTTGGGCATCGCTTGAAATTGAAGTTTCGAGAATAGCCAGTTCATCCTTCGGGTCGTCAATTTGTTTTAGCAGGGCATTGAAAACGATCGCTTCGCACATGATCGAGGCGGTTTCTGCCAGGGTCATAGGTGTTTGCGTTTGAAGCGGGGTTTTGTCAGCCTGGAACGCGCAATAATTATGAAAAGCATGCCCAAGTTCGTGAGCCAGGGTCATCACCTGGTCGAATGAGCCATCAAAATTTGACATGATGCGGCTTTCTTTGACACCATCAACACCCATGCAATAGGCTCCACCGCGTTTTCCAGGGCGCTGAAGTGCATCGATCCAATGATTCTCGAAAGCATGGCGGGCAAAATCGGAAAGCTCCTGGGAGAAATGACCGAAATTGGTCAAAATGGTTTCTTTGGCTTCTTCGAACGTGTAGGTTTTGTCGACACTGCCAACGGGAGCAAACAAACTCCACCAGGGCAGCTTCTCCGAGCCAAGCAGTTTCGCCTTAGCCTGGAAGTAGGCACGGAACATCGGCAGGGAATCCTGGATGGCGGCAATCATGGCGTCCAGTGTCTGTCGATCGATGCGGGCAGCGACGAGTGAAGAGTGCAGGCAGTCTTCGCGACCACGTTTTCGGTCGAGTGTATTGACTTCACCTTTCACACCGTTCAAGCAGGCGGCAAGAGTTTCTTTCATATCCTCAAAGGTTGCCTGTTCGAGGTGGTAAGCACGCTCACGCACGTCAGCAGAAGGGTGGCTGCGCAGGTTGATCAGGGCTGGCAGGGGAAGGGTTTCAGTTTTGCCGTCAATTTCGAAATCAACTTGTTTTTGAGAGGTCAGGGTTCCCTGCAGGTCTCCCCATGCGGAGCCACCGGAGAGAGAAAGCTCGTTTGCCAGCTCTTCTTCGGTTTCACTCATCAGATATTGACTTTGCTGAGCTTCTTCCATGAGAAAGAATGCATGCTCATGGGCAGCACCAGGGAGAGCAAGGGCTCCAGGCAGCTGGTCTGTAATCTTACCGAGCCAGGAGACGATCCGTGTGTTGACATTACGCAGGGGCAACAAACCAATTTGAAACTGAGATTGGAGGCGCTCAGCTTCTTTGTCGTAAGAATCGGTGCTGGTTAATGCGTATAGGTATGAACCAATTGTGCCTGCGCGGATGTTGATCGTGTTGGTCAGATCAACGAGGTGGTTCAGAAGTTTATTGAGATCTTCGGGTGTGGTCTGTTTGCCAATTATTGGCAGAAGTTTGTTTTCAAAATAACGTGTAAGGGCGTTGGTTTCGTCTTTCAAAATTGACAAGTCAATGGCAAGCTGCGGGTCTTCGAGACCGCTATAGATGTTGCTTAGATCCCAACGGGGAATGCTTTCGGTCATGATAATCTCCTTTTTTGGGTTGAATTATAACGAGATGAGTG
>CAZMZQ010000224.1:0-1851 GCA_964570745.1 uncultured Anaerolineaceae bacterium | reverse complement strand
AGAAGCCTGGATCGAACCAACCTGGACATCTCCCAGTCCGGGTATCTGGCTTGCGCGCTCTACAATCACAGTTTGAGCCGCAGTTGCCTGGAATTGGCGACCAGCGTAGTGATAGGCTAAAAAGTCATCCCACAGAGAATAGCGGCTGAAGCTATCAGCAATCGTAGTATAAGAAGCCATTCCGGTGGTGGGGGTTGAATAGAGCTGAGAATTAGGGAAATAGATCGCAATGCCTGTTGAACCGGGTTTGGCAGGACCGTGTTTTTCAGCAACAATCACCCGGTTTAGCTCATCGATCACATTCCTGGCAGCAGTTCGCACGTTGGAATCATTGCTGTTTTTATAGATCAATTGGACAAAATGCCCAAGGTCGATAAAAGATGGCGGCACATTGCTGCCAAAGATCGAAGTATAAGATTGTGTGTAAGTGCGCGACTGGGCGACAACACGTTGATCGAGACGCTGAAGCTGGTAAGCAAATTCATTAAGACTCTCTAACAGTCCCTGGAAGTTTTCAAGGTTTACAGCAGTTAGTGTGATATTCTGCTCAAGCTGGTTTGCCAGTTGGGCAGCGCTCATTCGATTGACAAACCAACCTCCTCCGCTTGAATTTTGAGCCAAAAATTCAGCCCGGGCCTGATCGTTTTGCACGCGTTCATCCTGGGTTATATAACTATCCACGATATTAGCTGCCAGGTCAGCGGTAGAAATCGCGGGGTCATAAACCAACAAGCTCAAAAAAGCAGAATATGCCCAGCCCACGCCAGGTTCGGTTTCTTCTGATGCCACAGCATATTTTGTATATGGTGCCAGGGCGGAATAGACTTCCATTTGGCTCATAAGGCAGGCATCCATACCAATTATCTCAAATTTATCAATACTGGTTTTCGCCTGGATTTGTTTGAGTGCGTCTTCGATTTCATTCAGGTAAAGAATGTCATCTTTTAAAGCAGAAGTCAGGGGTGCGTTTGAACTTCTGTCACGCTGAGCAGGAGCCGGGTCAGACCAACCTCCGGGCCAGCCCATCCCATGATCAGACATGATCAAAATGTGTTTGTCTGCTGGATATGTTCTGGACGCCCAGGTAACAAAATCAACCAGGGTGGCGGCGTCGCCCATGTTTGCCTCACCGATATCAGCGATCAGATCCGAGCCAATCCGATTGAGGTCATTGTCATATGTCACAAGGTAACGCCGGGTAGTATGCCAGTCGCCATCTCCACTGTAACCACCCTTATACCGGTCAAGTTGGCTGACAATAATTACCTGGTCAGTCGAGCCTATCATTTCTGCTTCGTTAAAGTCGATTAAGATATCTCGTTCCAGGGCTTGATCATCTGCGTTTTGATAGAGCATCACCAGCCATGTATCGCCATCGCTCCCTGATGAGGCAGGAATCGGACCTCGTGTTGAGGTTGGTGAAACAGGTTGAACGAAGCTGGTATTCTGTGTCGGCTGGGAAGATTCTGATTGCTGCCCGATTTGAGATAAAAGCGAACCCCCGCCCGAACACATTCGAAAGAGGAAGAATATCAACAGAAGAACAACGATGATTCCAATGGTGCCACCGCAGCCTCCTCGTCGTTTTGTTGTTCCAGAGCTGCCACCCATTCCGCCTAAAAGTCCACCGAGACCGGCTCCAAGCCCTCCCAAACTACTGCTACCTCCCGATGGCGGAAGTCCTCCGGAGCTGCTGCCACCCAAACCAGAGGATGGGGTCATGCCAATTCCTCCGCTTCCTGAGGATGAAGGGCGAGGCTCCTGTCTCCTCACAGGGCGTTGTGCCTGTTCAGTTGGTGTGCTGCCGCGTCGGCGGCGTTGTGCATTTACTTCGGGGATGTCATCGGACAT
>CAZMZQ010000223.1:0-1862 GCA_964570745.1 uncultured Anaerolineaceae bacterium | reverse complement strand
TCCGGCTGCGGTAAGACTACCGCCCTGCGCTGTCTCGCTGGTCTCGAAGAAATCACTGAGGGTGAAGTTTTAATTGGTGACCAGGTGGTCAATGATGTCGCACCAAAAGACCGCGATATCGCCATGGTCTTCCAGAGCTACGCTCTCTACCCACATATGTCCGTTTACGACAATATGGCATTTGGGCTCAAGCTGCGCAAGCTTGACAAAGCTGACATTGACCGCCGCGTCATGGAATCTGCCCGCACTCTCGGTATTGAAAGCCTGTTGAAACGTAAACCAAAGGAACTCTCAGGTGGTCAGCGTCAGCGTGTCGCAGTTGGGCGTGCTATCGTTCGCGAGCCAAAGGTATTCCTCTTCGACGAACCTCTCTCCAACCTGGATGCCAAGCTTCGGGTTCAGACCCGTGCTGAGCTTTCCAAGCTCCATCAGCGTCTTGAAACCACCTTCATCTACGTCACGCATGACCAGACTGAAGCTATGACCATGGCAACCCGTATTGCCGTAATGAACAAGGGTGTCTTGCAGCAGCTCGATACTCCCCAGGTTCTCTACGATCGGCCTAAAAACCTGTTTGTTGCTGGTTTTATTGGCTCTCCTGCGATGAACTTCTTCAACGGCAAGGTAGTTGTAGAGGATGGCACCATGTATGTGGATATGGGCAGTTTCCGTGTGAAGGTACCCGACCACAATATGGCCCGTTACGATTCCGTGATCGGAAAAGATATCATCTTCGGCATTCGCCCTGAAGACATCCACAATCCCGAATTTGCTCCCCCCGGCATCATTGCAGAGCCAGTTGAAGTAACCGTGGATGTTACCGAATTGATGGGTAATGAAATTTTCCTTTACCTGGTCAATAGTTCGCACAATTTCATCGCCCGGGTTGACCCCCGCACCCAAGCCCATTTTGGTGACAAGATGACGGTTGCCTTCAATATGGATAACTTCCACATTTTTGACCCCAGCCAGGACGCGGAAAATCCACCAGTAGTTGGTTAAACCGAGTAATCACACCATAGGTACACAAAAAGTGCGTCGTGAAGACGCACTTTTTTCATTTATTCCAGAGTTTTGTCTTTTCAATTCGAAAGAGGTAGGACTATTCTTTATTCAAGTCAATCTCCGAAACACTGAATGGTTTACACATTAAGAGGCCGACTTTTGTCTCTTTGAGCGTTTTCTCGTTAGCAATACCAGCACAACTCCGACAATTAATGCGAATCCAATGACCAACACAAACGCATCCCGCCAAAATTCAAATGGGAATAGGCGAATCAGGGTCGACGATTGTGAAAACGTCCAGGTTCCATCCTGGAAGAAAATCCGATGAAAATATTCAAACAGCCTGTCAAAACTCACTGCCAAAAACACAAGCAGTGCCCCCAGCAGCCCGATCGTGATCCAGCCACCGGCATTAAGTGACCTTCTCAAACTGTCCCATTGCCCCATCACCACAAACCACACCAGAATCGCGATGCTCATGCCTCCAAGCACATACCATACCATCGACGCGTTCTTGACCACTTCCTTTACATCGACCATATGTGAGAGCTCATCGGTTGTAAACAACTTTTTACCGGTTATATCCTGAAGATTTCCCAGGTAACTGATCTCCTGGTCATTGGTCAAGTATCTGATTGCATATTCCGACCATTTCGTCCGCTCCTGGACGGTGAAACCAAACTGATCCTGTGGAAATCCCGACCGTTTATATTCCATCGCAGGAAAAGCCGGGATCATAACCAATCTGATCCCTGACATAAGCAGAATGTAAGGGATAAATAGAGCCAATATAATTACCAAAATCTTATTGATTTTCATATAATGTCCTCACTTTTTATAAATATACCACCCTTAAT
>CAZMZQ010000222.1:0-1873 GCA_964570745.1 uncultured Anaerolineaceae bacterium | reverse complement strand
TCTGTTGGTGTAGAATTTTTGATCGCTTGATTTTTTTGTTAACTTGATTAGCTGAACAATTACAAAAGCAACCGCAGCAACAGGCAGCAGAAATGCGATTGCTTTTAAACTACCCGCCTTCTGTAAATGCAGATAAAAAAGTCTGGTTCCTGTTATTAATCCCTTGAAGACCATGATTAAGAATTATAGCATGGCAAAGCGTTTGAACTGGGAAAATTTCAGCTTAACAACCCGCAATCAGGTCGAGAATACGTTCTACGACCTCATAAACCGTCATCTGGTCAGAATCCACAATAACCGCATCGTCGGCTGGTTTTAAGGGAGCTACCGCTCTGCCAGAGTCAATTTCGTCACGATGTTTAATCGATTCCAGAACATCACCAAAGCAAACTTTCTTTCCTCGTGCCAGATCTTCGACATATCTTCGTTGTGCACGTACTTCCGCACTAGCTTCCAGATAAATCTTAAGATCTGCTTGTGGAAGCACGACAGTCCCGATATCTCTGCCGATCATCACGATTTTGCCTTTTTTGGCAATGTTTCGCTGCAATTTGGTCATGGCATTGCGAACACGTGGGTAAACCGATACCTCTGAAACGTTCTGGTTGACTTCGTTTGAGCGAATGTCCCAGGTAAGATCGACACCATCAATAATGACATCAAACTGGCGTCCATCGCTGTTTGAGGAAGGCAGGATATCAATTGAGATCCGCTCAGCCAGTTGACTTATGAGCAGTTCGTCCGAAATATCCAAACCTTCTCGTAATGCCTGGCAAGCCACCGCCCTGTACATAATACCCGTGTCCAGGCAAATATAGCCGAACTTATTGGCTATCAGGTTACCGATCGTCGATTTGCCAGATGCTGCAGGTCCGTCAATAGTTATAATATCGGGAAGGTTTTGAAATTCTCTATCACACATATTATTGATTTGCTCCTGTAAACAGATTTGTTCTCACCCATAAAACCGCATTTTGGTTCTCAAATTGAGGTTTACCGCCAACCAAAAGACGCAAATAACTGGAGGGCGTATTCGAAAACCAGTTTACCGAACGTTCTAAGACAACATTCATCCCTCGCAACTCAACCGAAGACTGGGGCATTTCTGAAGAACGGGTTAACAACATACTCGGTGATTCCTGGCTTCTTTCAATAGCGAATTGACGGAAATACCAACCCATTTCTTCAGGTAATTCTGCGATCTGGTACGACCCGACCTGGGCTGGTGGTTTCCCCATCAGCGCAAATTCGTCATGGATATGTTCGATATCTTTGTTTGGCAATAAAACTTTATCATCGAGATATTCATTCCAACGAAAAGCCTGGTCACTACCAATTCCTCGAAAAACGCTTGACAAGCTGATTACAGCAATAAATACTAACAGTGTAATCATCACAACCCGATTACCAGTCGGTTTAGACCAGGCATAAACCACCAGCCACCAGGTTAATATTATGAGGATAACTCCAGCGATTATCATCAGGCTTATATTTAAAAACTGTGGGTTTGAAAGCTGGAGAGCGGACAATCGACGCGCATTGTGAAAAATATAAATAAGCATAGACAATATAAAAATTGAAATCTCTGTGTTTGTGAGGTTAAGGTCAGACTTTTTTATCTCCAAATCAGACAGCCAAAACGCACCACCAGTCCAAATCAAAAATGTTGGAAAGAGTAAAAGTTCGAAACTTGATCGACTAATCAGCATTGAGAACACAATTGCAAAAGCAACAGATAGCCCCACGATTCGGTAAACTGAATGTGAATCTTTTCCCTGTGTTTTAATTAAACCGATGAAAAATAGTACAATTGGCAGGATGCTATGCGCAATTACTAAATAAATTAAATGATAAATTGGTTTCTCAAACCTTG
>CAZMZQ010000221.1:0-1918 GCA_964570745.1 uncultured Anaerolineaceae bacterium | reverse complement strand
GTCGGTGTCACCGTTCGTGTCGGGGTGGCGCTTGGCACAGGTGTCGCAATATTCACGGGCACCTTGAGCAAATCGCCAATATTCAACAACGTCGTCTCTGTCAACAGAGGTGTCAGTCTGTTAGCGTTACGATAGCGGTTGGTCTCAACAATGATCTGTGCAATTGATGAACGGAACCATTTTGCAATCGAGTCAAGAGTTGCGCCAGGTTCAACATAATAGTCAATGACCGTGCCCACAGCCACTTCGGTCGGGACCATTGTCGATGTCGGCATCTCCTGCCAGGCAGGTGGAATTTTAATGATGTCACCCTCGCGAATAATGCAGACATCGCCAAGCCCCAGTCCGTTTACATACAAAAAGACATCCAGCATCACATTGAACTTTTCAGCCACACCCGAACATGTGAAGTCATCTGCCTGGACGATATAGTCAAATGGCCCGTCCAACGTGGGTGTGGGTGTGATGGTTGGTGTCTCGGTAGCGGTGCTCGTGATCGTTGCTGTATTAGTAGGAGTGACCGGGGTAGGTGTGAAGGTCAATGTTGGGGTAGGAGTTTTCGTGCTGAACAGGGAAATTCCCACGCCGTCACCAATTACGCCAGTTGCCCACAACACCAACAAAACCAATCCTGCAAGGATAAGCAATGCCGCTAACGCAACCAATACTGCCCGGTTGTTGCGGCGTTTCTTCCGGTAGGAGGATAATAAACTTCCTGATTTTTTCTTTGCCATAATTTTCTTCCTCTTAGTTTACGTAGAAACAGAAAGGTAGTAACCCAATAATTATCAGGTTTTTGAATGAATCAAGTATACCATTTTTGCTTATAATCGTTTTTAAGACCAACCTTCAACTGACAAGGAGCTGATAGTTCTCAGAAACTATGCAGAACAATTTCAAGCTTTTCGCTGTAATTCTTCAGTTACAATCTGGATCCCGCTGCTGGCTCCGATTCGGCTCGCCCCAGCTTCAACCATCCTGATCGCATCGTCATAAGTCCGGATACCACCAGAAGCTTTTACTCCCATTTCACCACCAACCACGTTGCGCATAAGCGAAACATCTTCCGCAGTTGCCCCACCAGTCGAAAAACCGGTTGAGGTTTTAACAAAATCGGCTCCTGCTTCTTTGGCAATCAGGCAGGCTGTCACTTTTTCGGTCTCGGTGAGCAGGGAAGTTTCAATGATGACCTTGACAATCGCCTGGTGAGCGTGAGCTTCCAATACCACGCTTTGAATATCCCGTGCTACCGCGGCAAGATCGCCAGATTTCAGCTCACCGATATTCATGACCATGTCAATCTCTTCAGCTCCGTCTTTTATCGCACGCTTCGCTTCACTGACCTTGGCTTTGGTTGCCATGGCACCCAGGGGAAAGCCAACTACTGTGGCGATTCTCACGGTGCTTCCTGCCAGGTTTGCTTTACAGCGTTTGACCCAATAACCGTTCACACAAACAGCTCCAAAACCATATTCCAGTGCCTCCTGGCATATTTTATCGATCTGATCTGCAGTCGCATCTGCCTTTAGCAGTGTGTGGTCGATCATCCCGGCAAGCTTGCTGCGCCCCTGGATACTTGGTCCTGTTTTTCGGGAATCAATTCTAATTACACGTCCGTTTTTTCCAAACACGGTCGTGATTTGCTGATCTTCATAACTGACAACGCTTTCATAAGTTTTGGGTTTTTCTTCCTGTTCAGCCATCTTTATCTCCTGCATTACATTCTTTTGGCATCCGTTTACCAGTAATTCAGATATGACAATTTTAGATTATCATTAACGGTAATTATTCCGAGATAAACTCTTTGGAAAGTTAATCATAACGATATAAGCATGAAAAGTCCAGAGTATCCAACCATCACAGCCATCGCCCACCCTAATATCGCATTCATAAAGTATTGGGGTAACCGGGATGACAA
>CAZMZQ010000220.1:0-1944 GCA_964570745.1 uncultured Anaerolineaceae bacterium | reverse complement strand
TCTCGCGTGAACAGATAAAGACAGGAGTTTTCCTCATAGATTGGTGGAAGGTCCTGGGTTCGAAGAAGAACGGCAGGGTTATGGTTGATTGCACGCCCGAGCTGATCCCAGAGCCGGGTTTGAAGGCGGGTTACAGTGAAAAGTGAATCATATTCAGGGTAAAGGGATCGCAGCCTGGTTATGGCGCTCGAAATCGTGGCAGGTTTTAACAGTGGGTTTGTGCTGTGGGTCTGCAGGTAAAGATCTGCAGTCACAAGACCGGTATCGTGGATAAGAATTTCGTTGGTTGGTGTAGTATCAGCCCGTAAATGGTCAGGACGAACAATCACCTTCACCTGGGGATAGTCCCTGGCGAGCCCTTCCTGTATGTCAGGTGAATCTGTATCTACCATCACCTGGCTAATCTCAGGACATGCAAGCAGAGTTTCGATAATATATGCGTACAGTGGTTTTCCGCACATCAGACGATAATTTTTTCCGGGGACACGTTTCGAATCGTGCCGCATGGGCACCAGGGCGACTATTTTTTCAATTTTCATTCTGCAGTCTCCTTGAGCATAAAATCACCATTATTCAAAATTCCATCACTCAGAGCTTTGAAAGTGGGCGAGTTTTGGGGCAAAAGAGCTTTCCAATCAAATTCCTTCAGTTTTACATACCCCGCCCAAACTCCGTCAGGTTCCAGAAAATCCTCAAAACTGAGCGAAGAGCGATAAAGCTGCCAGTATAAAAAGCGCCTGGCATTAATCTTGAAATGTTTTTCCGGTTGAACGCTTTCTGCTTGTAAAAACTCTTCCAATTTGGCGAGGTAGTCTGCTTTACTCGCCGGTAACCAGACAACATCAGAGGCTGAATAGCGGGATTTGCCGGCAGAAAGGACGGCACCACCCAGTATGGAAGCCTCGAGACCGATCGTTGAGTTGTAAACCAAAACAAATTTCGCCATCCGGATCAGGTCATAAGAATTGACATATTCATGCGGCGGGATGAAGTGTATGTTTGGATACTCAGAAACCCCGCGGTTTTGTGCCCATTGTTCCACTGATTGTTCGCTCGCTTTCCCGGGACGCGATTCGTCAGGGTGGGCGCGGATCACAAAGAGTGTTTTGGGATAGTTTTTAGAGATATCCAGAACCAGGTCGAGCCAGGCAAACATATCCTCAAAGAGAACATTAGCATGAGGTTGGCTGGTATCAAAAATCACGTTGGTAAAAACAGGGACGATATTTTCAAACCCCTGGGCGAGCTGTCTGAATTCAGGTGTCAGATCGCTCATTTCAGGCCAAAACTGTACCCCTGCCATATGAAAATCGCCCTCAAACCGTGCAGTCAAATAGCGGTCAAGCTTTTCATTCTGCTCCGGGTTCAACTTGAAAGACTCGGGAATGTTGAGATCGTATGCAGTCGCATCACCTTCGGTGAAGTAACCAGTAAAGGGCAGCAAACCGACTTCGTGGGATATCACCCGGATGCCGTGCTTTCGGGCAATCCAGCGTGCAGTAGCCTCCGGATATTGCATACCGTTAAAGACTACAACTTGTTGAGGGGTATGCTCGAGAATCAACAATTCAAATTGAATAGCCAGAGACCATGCAGATTTGATGTAGTTGCGGTAGAGCTTTAAGGTGATCGCATCATCTTCGAGGGCATGTCGGCGCAATATCCAGCGAATTGAGGGGAGAACCAGCTTTCCCAGGGGGATCGATTGCATCTCGAAGTTCATCAGCTCTTCCAGGCTCAAACCCTCGAGCAAGTGTGCCAACTTCTCGTTGGGCAAATAACGGAAAGTGACCAGGTCGGAATTACTAAAGATCTCCCGCGATTGTTTTTTACAGCCTGCACAGGGCGGGCGGGCATCAGGGGCTTTTCGATTTGTACCCAATATACAAGGCTGCATACCGGAAGCACAAACAAAGTGAATCACGGGGATACCCTGAAGCTGCA
>CAZMZQ010000219.1:0-1977 GCA_964570745.1 uncultured Anaerolineaceae bacterium | reverse complement strand
GAATGGGCAGCTACCACGGCAAGCGCAGCTTTGATACCTTCAGCCACTATCGCAGCATCGTGCGCAAGTCGACCTGGCTGGATCTGCCCTTTAGATATTTTCCATATAGCGAACAGAAATTTAATATTATCCGGAAGTTTTTGAAATAACACATCAGTTTTGGATTATCGACAAAAATGAGGCTTCAGAATGTTACACTTCGTTTAATAACGATTGTTATTAAAGATATAATAATCCACTAATAATTTTCAAGATCTTTTAGGATAAGGATTAATAACATCCCTCTTCCGGAGGTTGTATGAACAAAAGAAAAATCTTCATAGTGCTTGGAGTGTCAATCCTCTTGCTGGTTGTTATTTCTGCCTGTCAATCCTCTGAACCGACTCAATCCATAACTGATGTAAACCAGGCAACCAGGTCTGCCGCTGCCACTGCGCAAGTAGAGCTGAACCAGCTTCAGAATGAAGCTTACCAGTTGGAACAAGATTTGGATGCGAACTTTTCTGATCATTACGTCGGTATCAAGGTTGAAAGTTATCCGGGTTTGAAAGTGATTGTGTATCTGACTGGAGCTAATAAAACAGACCTGGTTGGTTTCATTGGCGACTCGAAATTATTTGATGTGATCGAAGTGAAGGAAGAAGTCATCTCACGCAAGGAACTGCGCGAAACCCGCGATAAGTTGATGACGGAGATGGACGAGTCTGGGATAACCTATACAACCGGCATCAGGATGGAACCGGCCCGCGTGCTGGTATATGTTTACGATCTTCCAGGGGCACAGAAAATGCTGAAGGAAGCTGGTGTGTCAATTCCAGGGCATGTTGAATTTATTGAGACGGATACCTTGCCAGAGGGCGGCTGAGACACCTAAACCAGGCTCTGCCGTTGGTAGAGATAGCGGAATAAATGTAGGGCTCCGATTTGAGCCTCGCTGTTTATATTCTAAAAACCAGGTAATTCTAACCACATATAACCAAAAAAGAACCACCCATCTAAAAACACAAGACAAATTTATCAATATTTTCTATACTCTGACCATCAAGAGAGGAGGTTGCCTGTGAAAATTGAAGTAAAGATAGAGAGCGCTTATCAAGAACCAAAAGTCATCATTCTGACCGATCGAATGACCGATGAGGTAAATGAGATTGTTAGGAAGTTGTCGGATGCTGTTCCTCAGATGATCGCAGGTTTCCAGGATGAAATTTTGAAGGTTTTGGACCAGGAAGATATCTTCAGAATTTATACCAGAAACGGAAAAGTCTTTGCCAGCACCAACAATGGGGAATACAGCCTGCGCACAAGGCTCTATGAATTGGAAGAGCGTCTGGATAGGAACAACTTTGTTCGCATTTCAAATTCCGAGATCATCAACCTGAGAAAGGTAAAAGCTTTTGATCTGAGCCTGGCAGGAACTATTTTGGTGTCATTGCTCGACGGGACTATTACGTATGTCTCCAGACGTTATGTGTCAAAAATCAAACAAGTATTAGGAGTATAGAAACGAGGTAAAAATGGTAAAGAAGGCAATTCTTAGAAGTTTGTTAGGCGCCCCAATGGGGCTCGCAATTGGCTACCTTATCGCCATTGTTATTTCCTTAATTTCCGGTGACGGGAAGTTCCTTGCGGTTTCTCCGGAGTTGGAACAAGCTATGGGTGGCGAGCTGAGGGCTGTGGTTATCCAGGCGGTAGTCATGACGGTATATGGGATGGTATGGGCTGGCACATCGGTGTTCTGGGAGATGGACAATTGGAGCATCTTACGTCAGACCCTCACTCATTTTTTGATCACCTCCCTGGCGACCTTCCCTATTGCATACTATTTGCGGTGGATGGATCACAGTTTGGCTGGGGTGCTGTTTTACTTTGGAATTTTCATTGTGATTTACTTTGTTATTTGGCTGTCGCAGTATTCAGCAATGAAAAAAAGGGTGGAACAATTTAATGTCAAAGTGAAAGAAAAGAACGCCAGCGGTC
>CAZMZQ010000218.1:0-1978 GCA_964570745.1 uncultured Anaerolineaceae bacterium | reverse complement strand
CTTGAAAGGGTTGGGAGAGTTCCTGTGATGACAAAATTAAGGCCGGTTAAAGACAAACCTCTTGTTTGAACAGGAGAAGAGGTATTGATTGGCCATAAACCAATTGAATGGAAGTCTTCCATCAATTTTTGGTTATCGGTTTCGGTAAACCATGCCCGGATATCGTTTGCCATAACTTCACCTATTCCGTCTACCACTTGCAATTCTTCTAGTGAAGCTAAAGAGAGCGCATTGAGGTCGCGGAAATGTTCGCTCAGCTTTTCGGCGGCGACTTCTCCTACACCCCTGATTCCTAAAGCAGTGATAAAACGCGATAAGGTTTGGTTTTTTGAGGATTGGATCGCATCGACAAGGTTTTGTGCCTTTTTGGATCCAAACTTTTCAAGCCCGACCAAATCTGACTCCTTTAATCTGTATAGATCAGCAGTTGATCTGATCAAACCCGCTTCAACCAGCTGAAGGACTATCTTCTCACCCAAACCCGCAATATCCATTGCCCCCCTGGAGGCAAAGTGTTCGATGTTACGGCTCAATTGTGCCGGGCAACTGGAATTGATGCAAAAAAGGGCAACTGTACCTTCGTCTTTTTCAACCGTCGCTCCGCAAGATGGACAATGGGTCGGTGGAAGGTATGGAACCTGGCTGCCATTGCGTTTTTCTGGTAAAGATGCAACGATATAGGGGATCACCTCGCCAGCGCGTTTGAGCAAAACGTGATCGCCGATCCGAATATCTTTTTCTGCAATGAAATCAAAATTGTGCAAGGTCGCCTGACGGACAACTACACCGCCGATATTGATCGGTTCGAGCAACGCCAATGGTGTGAGAGCACCCGTGCGACCGACATTGACCTGTATATCCAGTAAAGTGGTTTCGACTTCTTCTCCTGGATACTTGTAAGCCAGAGCACCACGCGGGTCCTTTCCGACGATTCCAAGGTCCTCATAGAGCTCGTGATCGTTAATTTTTATCACGATTCCATCGGCATCGTAATCCCAGGTGTGTCTTTTAGATGATTGCTCTTCACAAATTTCGATCGCCTGATGGATATTCGCTGCTTTCCAGTACAACGGGTTGACCGGCAACCCATAAGAGGCGATTGTTTCCAAAATGGCTTCCTGGGTAGGGGGCAATGGTTCACTCGATTCGACAATTTGGTAAAGATAAAGGCGAAGTGGTCGCTGCGCGGTAATGGCAGGATCAAGCTGGCGCAGCGAACCAGCGGCTGTGTTGCGGGGATTGAGATAAGCTTTGAACCCTTTGACTTCCATCTCCAGGTTGAGTTTTTCAAAGTCTGATTTGGTAATGAAAGTCTCTCCCCTAAAAACAATATGATCTGGAATGTGAACACCCTCTTTGACCGGAATTCGTAAAGGGATCGTACGCAGGGTTTTTAGATTTTCAGTAATATCTTCTCCAACGATTCCATCTCCACGAGTGGCACCCAGGGTAAACAAACCTCCTTCATATGTCAGAACAACAGTGAGTCCATCCAGCTTAGGTTCCAGCAAAAAATCTGCGTGTGTTACCCGTGGATCGAGCTTTGCAATTCGTTCAAACCAGTCGAGAGTTGCCTGGGGACCGAAACCGTTTGAAAGGCTTAAAATAGGAGCGGGGTGGTTTACCTTCCGGAATTTTTCTGAGACCTTACTGCCAACTCTCTGAGTGGGCGAATCAGGTGTAACCAGGTCAGGATGAATGGATTCGAGCTCTTTGAGGCGATTGAAGAGAAGGTCAAAATCGTAGTCGCTTATTTCCGGTTGATCAAGCGTGTTATAGAGGTAACTATGATAGTTTATTTGACGGCGTAATTCTTCAATTTCCCGGATTACTTTAGGATCAGCTGACATGTTAGCCTCCGCTATGGACAAAAAAGAAAATATCTCCGCTGGGACTCGAACCCAGATTGCTGGCTCCGGAGGCCAGTGCCTTGTCCATTAGGCCACGGAGACGTGAGACAATATTATATCAATTATTG
>CAZMZQ010000217.1:0-1980 GCA_964570745.1 uncultured Anaerolineaceae bacterium | reverse complement strand
TTGCGCATAGCCATAGCAGTTCCATTTCCCTGAGAAAGCGAAGGATCTTCCAACAGTCTGAAATCGATCGCCTGGGCAGCCGCCATGAGCTCAATCGAGATAATGGTGGTTACATTATCAAGCACCATTACGCAGTGGTTGGCGGCATTCGCTCCCATGCTGACGTGATCTTCAACATTACCGGAAGAGGGGAGTGAATCAAGGCTGGCGGGATGAGCCAGGGTCTTATTTTCTGATGCCAGCGCAGCAGCTGTGTATTGTAAAAGCATAAAGCCTGAGTTCAAACCACCCTGAGCTGCAAGAAAAGAAGGGTAATGTTCAGTCTTATTGTCGATCAGCTTGGCTATTCTGCGTTCAGACATATTGCCCAGGTCAGCCAGGGCAATTGCCAAAAAATCGAGTGCCAGGGCTAATGGCTCTCCGTGGAAGTTGCCGCCTGAAATTACTTCGACCTTTCCATCTTCGAAAAAGAGCAACGGATTATCGGTGACTGAATTAAGCTCAGTCTCAATCACAGAGTGAGCATAATCAATCGCATTTCTAACAGCACCATGAACCTGTGGAATGCAGCGCAGGGTGTAGGCATCCTGAACGTTGCTCGAATTGTCCGGGCGGGTTAGCTGGCTGCCAGCCAGCAGTCCGCGGATTTGGGCTGCAGTTTCTGCCTGGAAAGACTGAGGACGGGCATTATGAATCTGTGGCAGAAAAGCCCGTAGTGTGCCGTTTTGAGCTTCAAGTGACAATGCTCCGGCACAGTTGGCAGTTTTTACTAACGATTCTGCCTCAGAAACTAATAAAGCACCCAAGGCTGTCATCATAGTGGTGCCATTGGTGAGCGCCAAGCCTTCCTTGGCGGCAAGTTTAACAGGTTTCAGACCTGCTCTCTGGAGTGCATCGATAGCCTCGACAACTTGACCGTCCATTTTTACCTGGCCGATTCCAAGCAGAGGTAGAGACATGTGTGCGAGAGGAGCCAGATCACCACTGGCTCCCAGTGAACCTTTCGAGGGGATGATGGGCAGAATGTTGCGGTTCAGCAGTTCGAGTAACAGATTGATAGTTTCAAGGCGGATGCCACTATGACCCTTTGAAAGGGTGTTTGCACGGATTAACATCATTGCTCTGACTGCACGGTTGTCCAAAAGTGGACCAACGCCAACGGCGTGGCTGAGAATGATGTTCTCCTGCAAATTTTCGACCTCATCAGCAGAGATCAGTTGGTCTTTGAAGGCACCAAAACCTGTGGTGATGCCGTAAGCAATGCGCCCTTCGATTATCAATTGCTGCACTGCCTGGGCAGCCCGGTTGATATTGGGAATTGCATCCGGGTCAATAGAAACCTGGATTTCCGGATGATCTGCAACTTTAACCACTTGATCAATCGTGAGATCACGACCATTAATCAAAATTTCTGCCACCTTACTCCTTAATTATTCTTCACTGATTTCTACACTATGGAGTTTTACAGCGGGAGCGCCAAACAAATTGGGATCGCGCGGAGGGATAGAAAGTAAAACATCCAAACCTTCAATCACTTTACCAAAAACAGCATGTTTATTATCCAACCAAGGGGTGGGCACGTGAGTGAGAAAGAACTGAGAACCGTTGGTGTTAGGTCCTGCGTTTGCCATGGACAGAATGCCTGGCTTATCGTGTTTCAAAGTCGGGTCAAATTCATCGCGGAAGGAGTATCCGGGACCCCCACGACCGGTACCGGTTGGATCGCCGCCTTGCGCCATAAAGTCTGGAATTACGCGGTGGAAAATGGTGTCGTTGTAGAAGCCTTCGCGTGCCAGGAAAACGAAATTGTTTACGGTATTGGGAACTTTGCTGGCATAAAGCTCCACCTTGATATCGCCTTTATCCGTTTTGAAGGTAGCGAAATAATTTTTCTTGAGATCCAGATTGAAATCCGGGGTTTTTGTCCATTGCTTTTGTGTCATAGTATTCTCCTTAAGTGAATTTTATCAGAGGTTGGGC
>CAZMZQ010000216.1:0-1981 GCA_964570745.1 uncultured Anaerolineaceae bacterium | reverse complement strand
ATAACAGATCAAAAAACAGCTCCGTTGAACGGAGCCGTTTTTTCTTCTATTAATATTTGATATTAACCGTGCTTAAGCGCAGCTTGAGCAGCTGCCAGGCGGGCAAGAGGTACACGGAAAGGAGAGCAGCTGACATAGTTATTGCCGATCATATGGCAAAACTCGATCGAACTGGGATCGCCACCGTGTTCGCCACAGATGCCGATCTCGAGACCAGGGCGAACCTTGCGACCTTCGTCAACGGCGAGTTTCATCAGGCGTCCAATTCCATCCCGATCCAACTGCTGGAATGGATTTTTGGGAAGAATGCCTTTATCAACATATACGCCCAAAAAGGTGCGTTCAGCATCATCACGGCTATAGCCAAAGGACATCTGGGTCAGGTCATTGGTCCCAAAGGAGAAGAACTCAGCATACTCAGCGATCTCGCCGGCTGTCACACATGCACGCGGGATTTCAATCATGGTGCCGAATTTGTAATCAACTTCAACACCCTTTTCAGCCATAACGTCTTTTGCGATTTGAAGCAGAGTCGGCTGGACATTCTTTAGTTCGTTAACATGACCAGTCAGCGGAATCATGATCTCGGGGTGCGGATCAAATCCTTTGATCTTTGCATCACAGGCAGCTTCGAAGATAGCTTTCACCTGCATTTTCATGATGTCGGGATAAACGATGCCCAAGCGGATACCACGCAAACCCATCATGGGATTGCTTTCGTGGAGTCCCTGGACAACTTCCAACATGTGTTCTTTTTCAGCCAAACCTTCTGTAATGCCCTTGGCTCTCAAGGTTGCAACTTCGGTCAGCAAGTCTTCCAACGAAGGGAGGAACTCGTGGAGGGGAGGATCAATCAAGCGAATGATCACTGGCAGCCCAGTCATAGCTTCAAACAAACCGTAAAAATCACCGCGCTGAAGGGGTAGAATTTTATCCAAGGCACCAAAATATGCCTTTGCCGCTGGAGATTTTTCCATGGCAGCTTTTTCAGCATCAATCTCAGCTTTCAGGGCGACTTTGTCGTCCTCCGTTAGACCACGACCTTCTAAGCGACCGGATTCCAGTGCAACTTCGAGACTTTCAATGCTATTAAGCATTCGCTGGGTGTCTTCGGCATTCATGATCATTTTTTGAACATCAGGCAGACGTTCGACATCAAAGAACATGTGCTCAGTACGGCATAATCCAATACCCTTAGCGCCATATTCACGAGCGCGCATGGCATCTCTCGGATAATCTGCGTTTGCCCAAACCTGCATTCGGGAGACTTCGTCTGCCCAACCGAGCAGAGTCATCAATTCTTTTTGTTCAGAAATATCAGGTGTGGTCATGCCCAGTTTACCTACGAAAACCTCACCAGTTGAACCATCGAGTGAAACCCATTCGCCTTCTTTGACTGTGATGCCTTTACAAGTCATCTGGCGTTTAGCCATATCGATGTTGATATCTGAAGTACCAACAACACAGGGGACACCAAATTGACGTGCAACCACGGCAGCGTGAGAGGTAGCTCCACCTTCGCTGGTCAGAATGCCTTTAGCAGACAACATACCGTGGACATCATCGGGTTTGGTAAATGGACGCACCATGATAACATCTTGCTTTTCCACAGTGTGCATTTTCTCAACTGTATCAGCGTCGAAATAGATCTGACCAACAGCTGCACCAGGAGATGCATTTACACCTTTGGCATAAAAGCGGCCTTCTTTTTTGGCAGAATCAATGTCTTTGTGAGAGAAGTGTGGATGGAGCATCAGGTCTATCTGTTCAGGCGTGACGCGGTTCAATGCAGTAACTTTGTCGATCAATCCTTCATTGACCATGTCGTGGGCAACTTTTACCGCTGCCTGGGCTGAGCGTTTGCCATTTCGGGTTTGCAGCATCCAGAGTTTGCCATGTTCGATAGTGAACTCGACATCCTGCATGTCTTTGTAATGATTTTCCAGGCGTTCTGTAATATCAAAGAATTGCTCATAAACTT
>CAZMZQ010000215.1:0-1982 GCA_964570745.1 uncultured Anaerolineaceae bacterium | reverse complement strand
GGAGAGTTCAACCTCTCTGCCAGACTGGATTTTTTCAATCCTTGTGTTTGTTGGGGTGTTGGTTCCCGTTGTCTGGATTACCCGAATTGCCAGCACCAAATTGTGGGGAGCCCATCCAGGGCGAAGCGCATCGCTGATGAGCTTAACCGTCAGCATTTCCACCCCCTTTATAATCGTCGTTCAGGGTTTGGTGATGGCTGGGTTTTTTATGCTGTTGTATATTACAGACACTAATGTTTTCACTACAGCCGCACTCTCCCTGGATTTTGAAGCGTTACTACAATCATCGATGCTCATGTTCCTTCTGTTTTGCTTCCTTGTTTTGGTTGTGCCAGTTATTGAAGAGTTGTTCAAAACTCTTGCAGTCTGGCCATTGCTTGGCATGAACATCTCGCCCAGGGAAGGTTACCAGGCAGGTTTAATGAGTGGTGCCGCCTTTGCGTTGTTTGAAGGGGCTCTTTATGCAGTTCAAACAGCGTCGGTGGCTGGAAATGATTGGGTATTTTTTCTCCTTGGACGACTGGGCGGCACTTTGATCCATATCTTCAACGGAGGCTTAATAGGATGGGCTTTAGCAACCGCATGGTTTAAAAAAGAGCATCTAAAAGCAGTATTGGCTTATC
Organism: uncultured Anaerolineaceae bacterium; assembly: GCA_964570745.1. Lineage (GTDB taxonomy): Bacteria > Chloroflexota > Anaerolineae > Anaerolineales > Anaerolineaceae > Mesolinea. The sequence goes on along the minus strand of CAZMZQ010000215.1, from coordinate 1,359 downwards.
TGATAGCGATGATAATCCATGGCTTGTGGAATTTAATTGTGTTTGCAACTCAATTCGTGCCAATTTCACAGGGTGTTGAGACAAATGAAGCTCAGACGATCGTTGCTATGACGATCATGTTTTCGTTAGTCTCAGTTTGCTTCGTGTTTTTTGCGAAACATGTGAATAAACCGGGAGAGGCAAAGTCGTATGTCTAAAGATATAAAAGTATCACGGGAACGTGTGATGAAAATCCTGCACAGGTTGGTGAACCCTCTTGTAAATCTACAAATAGAAGGAGCTGAAAACGTGCCGGATACCGGGGGATATGTTTTGGCAACCAGCCATATCAGCCGCCTGGATACCGTCTTTCTGATGTTATCGACCACCAGAAAAGATGTGGTTCCCATGGTGGCAAAAGATTATGAAAAAGCTCCTTTCTTTGGGTGGTTTTTAAATAAACTTAATGTAATCTGGATCAGCAGAGAAGGTTACGATTTCCAGGCTTTTAGAGAGGCGTCGTCCTACCTGAAAAGCGAATGGATCGTCGGTTTGGCTCCTGAAGGTACCCGCTCTACCACTGGCGGGTTGCTTGAGGGCAAACCAGGAGCCGCCTTGCTGGCGATGAAAAATAAGGTGAAGATTATCCCGGCAGCAGTGCTTGGCTCAGCAGACATGATGAAGAATTTTCTGAAGTTAACCAAAATGAAAGTTAAGGTTATTTTTGGTCAACCATTTGACTTGCCAGGAATGGATGAGGGTGGCAGAGAAAAAGACTTTTTAGACCATGCTACAACCGAAATTATGTTGCGAATCGCCATGCTTTTACCCGAAGAACGAAGAGGAGTCTATTCCGATCACCCCAGGTTGAGGGTATTATTAGAGTCACAAGGGTTACCGAAATAATTTTGTAATAATGGAGTAAATCATGATCCCAATTCGCGACGAATTAAAAACTCACCGAACACCAATTGTCAACTATCTGCTGATAGCAGTCAATGTACTTGTATTCATTTGGATGTTCCTTAATCAGGGCAGATTTGAAAGCATCGTTTATGAACACGGACTGATCCCAGCCAGTTTGTTTGATGGAATTCAATTCAGTGAAATCGTCGATATCTTTACCAGTATGTTCATGCATGGCGGCTGGATGCACCTTGCTGGAAACATGCTTTACCTGTGGATATTTGGCGATAATATTGAAGATCGCCTGGGGCATCTCCGTTATTTGCTTTTCTACCTGGCTGGAGGAATTGCCGCTGCCATATTGGAAGTTGTTATTACACCCGGTTCCCGGATCCCGATGGTCGGTGCAAGTGGAGCCATAGCAGCAGTATTGGGAGCATATATGGTGTTATATCCCAACAGCCGTGTCTACAC
>CAZMZQ010000214.1:0-2051 GCA_964570745.1 uncultured Anaerolineaceae bacterium | reverse complement strand
CTAAGTATAGCTTTTTTGCCTCTTAGCTCGTGTCCACTTTTTCGTCACCAGCCCAGTTTGGACCGTTGTCGCGATCAGGATCTCTCACCCGTAAAGCATTGATATATCGTCCCGTTTCGAGAAAGCATTTTGCGAAGCGATCTGCCTAACCCCCTCCTCGGGGGGGCAGGGGGTGGGTTGGGGTGGCAACAGTTTAGTAGACGTGAGCTCCAGAATCTCAACCAACCCTTCAAACCCGCAAAATCTCACATTTGAAGGGTGGGTCTTGCCAGGTTACGGAATATTAGCAGTCGGGATTGGGACCCACCCGTACGGTATGGATATATCCGCTCCAGGTTTTATCACAAAGATTTTATCACCCCCTTTAATTCACCCTCTGAAAAAGGAGTCAGGTAGGTTAGGTGGATCCACCTCACTCCGCCGTTTTTGATGTTGGCTTGACATTGGCTATCAAAGAGGAGTACGGATCAAAGTGGGTACATCTCATTGTGTTGAGAAGATATGGTTAGATTATTTTCTATTACAATAGAAGAGAGAATAAATAATGTTTCAAGAATTGTTGAACTTAAGGCGACTGACTTATCCAAATGGTTTTCTGACTTTCAATCTATATGGCAAGGCTACTAAATGCCAATTTGTTTGGAACCAAACAATACAATTGAATGATTTTAGGATTAGTAAGAAAATGAAGAAAAAAATCCCAGAAGATTTGCTGTTATTTTATTTGCATGTAGCTAATGGAGCAAAAATATTTTACGAACCAGAGTTTGGTCAATGGGGATATGAAATATACAGTTTGGAAAATTTACAAAACCAACAATATTCTTGGGAAGAATCGTTTGGTTTGCCAAATAATAGCGGATATATATTTTTTTGTGAGCTATATGGTGAAGCATCCTCATTAGCATACGATTTGAGCTTGAAGAAACCAGTTATATTTGATGCATCTGAATGTAACACCCCAGATGATTGGCTGCATGTAGCTGACTCACTTGATCAATGGTTAATCAACCTTATTTTACATAATGGAGAAAAATATTGGGAAGAGTTTTAACTGTTGGAGGGTAGGATGACCATTTCAAGAGAAGAACAAATAGCAGCAAACAGGAAGGAAGTTGCTGAAATAAAGCATGATTTAGCGAGTAAAGGCATATTTGTTGAGCATTTCCCTGACGATTTATACACAAGCAAGGATCTGTGGTTAAATTGTGTACCAACGATCAAAGAATGGATTTTTAAAGTTAAGAGTGACGATGTTTTTGAAGCCTTAATTCGTCTTTTAGCCATTCCGCCTCTGAAAAAAACTTCAACTGCCAAAGAAATCATCGGGCAGTTTTATCGTCCGGGATTAAGTTCAAGCACTAAGTGGGCAGTAGGGAATACCATGTCAATTATCGCCAATGATGAGGTTCTGGATGATATTATAGAAATTATCGATGACAAGCAAAATGAAAGATCACGGCAGATGTTTGTTGTCGCCTTAGGGAACATGAAAGACCCAAAGGTGGTGCCTTATTTAGTAAACTTACTGGATGATGAAGATTTGACGGGTCACGCCATCATGGGCTTGAGCAAGTTGAAAGCAGTCAGCACAATCGACGACATCCGTAAGGCAGAGAACCATCCCAGAGCCTGGGTTCGGAAAGAAGCGCTGAAAACCGTTCGAAAATTTGAAAAGATAATTGATAAACAAAATCAAGTCAAATAAGGAATATCCGGAATATGTAAGTTACAATACATCAAATCGCACATTAAAAATTAGAGATTTTGTTCTGTGATCGCCCTGGCAGTAGCGTTGACTACGGACATATCTGCTGGATGGATTGTCGGTGGGGCTGTTGCCGGAGGTGTGTTAGGCGGCGCGGGGTTCGCTGCGTTATCTCACTTCGGCATAATACCAGCTGCTTCAGCTGCGACTACAGCAACTTCAGGGCTTTGTGCTGATGGGGATTGTGGAAATGAGATTAGTTATTTGGCAGAAAGAAGCCCAAGCACCATTGATAATGTGGTTAGCACTGTTGAAAAAGCTCCATTGCGGGGACAATCTCACC
>CAZMZQ010000213.1:0-2112 GCA_964570745.1 uncultured Anaerolineaceae bacterium | reverse complement strand
TTCTTGAATCACAAGCCTGTGGCTGCCCGGTAATAACCACCGATATTCGGGCTTTACCTGAAATAAACAACACTGATGTTGGTTGGCTTATCCGCGTTCCCAAAAATGACCTTGGCGAAGCGCTCTATTCAACCCCAGAAGAGCGTGAACACCTTTCCCAGCATATTCAGGCCGGTTTGGAAGCAATCATCCGAAGCATTGTTGCCGACCCTTCTGTTATTTTTAACAAAGGTGTCAAATCCCTTGAACGTATCCGGGAAATGCACGACCCTGACACTTACGCTCAAAAGCTACGTGAAATCTACCAAAAAGCGCTGAAAGATTAGCCAGTCCCTCTCTTTACATCGCGTCTTTCACCCAACGAGTAAAGTATAATTAAAGAAAATTCCGACGAAGGAGTCTGATATGATCGTCACTACTAAAAAGCTTTTTGAACATGCCTATGGCAAGTATGCCATTGGTGCTTACAATATTAACAACCTGGAACAAATTGTTGGTTTGTTTAAAGGAAATCTGGATTCCCAGGCACCTTTTATTATCCAAATCAGTAAAGGTGCCCGCTCTTATACCGACAAAGTCTTTCTTGAAGGTCTTATTCGTGCAGCCGACGAAGTCTACCCCGAAGCTATTTTCGCGGTCCATCTTGACCACGGTGACGAAGCCACCTGCTACGACTGCATCGAATCCGGTTTTTACAGCTCGGTCATGATTGATGCCAGCAGCCATCCCTTTGAGGAAAATATCGCGATCACCAAGCGCGTTGTCGATGCGGCCCATGCCAAAGGAATCGTTGTTGAGGCTGAACTGGGTATGCTCGGTGGTGTTGAAGAGCATGTTTCTGTTAGCGAGGCTGATGCCAAGCTGACTGACCCCAACCAGGCGAAGGAATTTGTTGATCGGACAGGGTGTGACTCTCTGGCAGTCGCCATTGGTACCAGCCACGGTGCCTTTAAGTTCAGCGGCACTCAATCGCTCCACTTTGACGTTTTGGAAGAAATACAAAACCGTTTACCGGGATACCCCCTGGTAATGCATGGTTCCAGCTCTGTCCCCCAGGAAGAAGTTCAACGGATTAATGCGGCAGGCGGTAACCTGGCAGGTGCAAAAGGCGTTGATGCCACTCAATTCCGCCGTGCGGCTGAGTTGGGCGTCACAAAAATCAACATCGACACTGACGGCCGCCTGGTCTGGACGCGCGTTCACCGCGAGTTTTTCAATGCCCACCCCGAAAAATTCGATCTGCGCGATCCGGGTAAGGTCTTTATAGCGGAATATGCAAAGTTCATCGCTGAAAAGAATGAATATCTTGGTAGCGCTGGTCAGCTCACCTCTGTTCGAGAGTTTTTGAAGGCTTAAGTCACAAAATTTCTTTCTTAAAATAGAGAAAAAAAGAGCTTTGCTTTCAGATGCAAAGCTCTTTTTTAAGGTGAGGGACTAGAGCTCCACCCCCCTGTGCTTCGCTTCGGGGATCTTTGACGTGCAGCTGGGGCTTGCTCCAGCTACATCCCAGTTAATTCAGTGAATATTTGAGGGACTAAAGCCTCCGTACAGCTGAGGCATTCTCCTTTACGCTCTCAGCTATAACCTGCAGTTCCCAGCTACCTATTCCCTAAGGTATAATTCAGCAACTACGCACAGGAGCACGAAAATGACTGAAGAAAGCCCAACCAGAACCAACTTTATCCGTGATATCATCGACGAACACAACCGCACCGGCCGTTTCGGTGGGCGCGTTCACACACGCTTTCCACCCGAACCTAATGGATACCTGCACATCGGGCATGCAAAGGCTCTCGTCATTGATTTTGCCATCGCTGAAGACTACGGCGGGCTAACCAACCTGCGTTACGACGACACTAACCCTGTCAAGGAAGATGTCGAATTCGTAGACGCAATTAAAGAAGATATCCACTGGCTTGGTTTCGACTGGGGTGACCGTGAATTTTATGCCTCAGACTACTTTGAACCGCTCTATGAAATGGCGATTAAGCTGATCAACAAAGGCAAAGCTTACGTGGACGAGCTTACAGCCGACGAAATGCGTGAATATCGAGGCACCCTAACTCAACCGGGCAAAAACAGTCCCTGGCGTGACCGCCCGATCTCAGAAAC
>CAZMZQ010000212.1:0-2124 GCA_964570745.1 uncultured Anaerolineaceae bacterium | reverse complement strand
ACGAAATCACCTTGCTTTCAAATATGCTGTCTGCAACTGAGAACAAAGCGGTAAAAATTAATAGAACCGGTAGTGCAATCAGTATGCCTTTAAGGATGCCTGACAGTAGTTTTTTGCCCTGATTGTGGGCAGTGGTATGGTCTTTTTCATGTTGAATCGCTTGTGACAGAACTACAGGCAAACCTGCAAAAAATCCGACCACTGAAATCGGGACTGATTTGAAGTATTCCCTGATACGATACATCCACCATTGCCCATTCATGAAGTCGACACTTAACAAGAACAAACCGACCAAGCTGACCAGGATCGATAGGCTTAAAGTGACGAACTCCTGGCGAAATGTTGAGATCATGGCGGCAGCGAATGTGAGCAGTATCAGGATGATCGTGCTTACCTTGAGCTTCTTTTCCTGAATTATCAGATTGATGGATAACAAGACCACAATAATAATGACTGATAATCCCAGTCGCAGTCCAGGCTCAGTGAAATTCCACCAGATAAGCATCATCAAAATGCCAGCAGCGAGTGCGCTAATAAACGTATGCCAGGGTCGTTTCAGTTCTACTTTTGGGAACACGATCCGGCTAGCACCATCCTCGCTGGGTTTCTCGTTACTTTTTGGATCTGTGGTTTCGTTCAAGAATCCTCCTCAGCCTTATCAGGCTTATTGGCGTTATAGCGTAATGATAATAGCATAGTTGCGATCTTCTCTCAAAAGCCTGCAATTGCTATCATGAGGGGTTTTGATAGTCTTTGATTATTTGACAAGTACAAAATCCAGAAAGAACACAGTTTTGATACAATTCAATTAATCAAAGCTTGAAAGAGGAGAAAAAATGCCCAGAGCAACTTTCAATTTTCCGTCAGGGTTCTTGTGGGGCAGCGCGACTGCCGCCCACCAGGTAGAAGGCAACAATACAAACAACGATTGGTGGGCATGGGAACAGCAGGAGGGGCGCATTCTCAACGCTGACCGCAGTGGAAAAGCTTGTGACTGGTGGGCTGGACGCTGGCGTGAAGACTTTGACCGCGCCCAGGACGGTTGGCAGAACTCTCACCGTTTCTCAGTTGAATGGTCTCGAATCCAGCCAGAACCAGACCGCTGGGATGAAGCGGCACTGGACCGCTATCGCGAGATATTGCTGGGTTTGCGTGAACGCAATATGACCCCGATGATCACGCTGCATCACTTCTCCACTCCGCTTTGGCTTTCTGAAATGGGCGGCTGGGAGAACGACCAGGTGGTGGAATTGTTCGAAGCTTTCACCCGCCGCACGGTTGAAGCACTCAAAGCTCACTGTAGGTTTTGGGTCACAATCAACGAACCCAATGTTTATGCTAATGGCGGCTATCTCGGAGATGGTTTCCCACCTGGTAAGAATGATACCAAAGCTGCGCTCAAGGTTCTCGCAAACATGATCAAAGCCCATGCTGCTGCGTATAAAGCTATCCACGAAATCCAGGCCGATGCCCAGGTTGGGGTTGCGCATCATTGGCGGGGCTTTCAGTCTGCAAACAAAGGTCCGTTGACTTCGATCGTGACAAAGTTGCATCACAAAGTGTTCAACGATTCTTTGCCTCTTGCGCTTATAAGCGGGAAATTTGATGCCCTTCAATATAAAGAAGATATCCCTCAAGCCAGGAATACCCAGGACTTCATAGGTCTGAATTATTACACAAGAGAACTGGTCAAATTTGATTTGGGCAAGGGCGGCAATATGTATACCGACCGCTATTTCCGAAAAGATGCAGATTTATCAGAAACGGGGTTTATCTCCAACGATCCGGAAGGATTTAAAGAGGCGATCAAATGGGCCAATCAATTCAATCTGCCAATCTATATCACTGAAAATGGCTGCGACGACAGTAAAGATGACTTCCGCCGACGATACCTGCTTCAGCACATTCATGCCATGTGGCACATGGTAAGCTTCAATATTCCGATTAAAGGTTATTTCCATTGGAGCCTGGTTGATAATTTTGAATGGGAACGGGGCTGGAGCCAGCGTTTTGGTTTGTGGGGGATTGACCCGCTCACCCAGATCCGCACCCGCCGTAAGAGTGCAGAATTGTATTCTGAGATTTGTCGAACAAATGCAATTACGTCGGAAGCTGTCGAGAAAT
>CAZMZQ010000211.1:0-2142 GCA_964570745.1 uncultured Anaerolineaceae bacterium | reverse complement strand
GGGTTTAGCCTGATGAGCCCGGCTTATCAATCCTTGCTCAGCAAGGTTTTGCCACAAAAACTTCGCGGCACCGGGTTCGGGTTGATCCACTCCGGGTTGGGGTTCTTTTCGTTGCCTGCTCCCGCAATTGGCGCGAAACTTTATGCTGACATCTCCCCCACCTCTCCCTTTTTGATTACCGCCTGGGCATCTGTATTAGCGATCTTCCCTGTTTTATTTAAATTTAAGCTGACCGACAGAGACCGACTTCAAATTGAGAAGGCAGAGGCAAAAATCCTCGAAGAGGAGCAGGAGGATTAAGCCAGGGAATCACCCTGGCTGGATTGGGATTATCCCTTGGTTAGCGTGAAAGACTGTCCGCGAACCTGGAATTTGTCGTTGGCTGAGACGATTTTATCGATATATTGATCTGAAACATCAACCATGGTGCGGTGATTTTGAATGTATATTTTGCCCAAAGCCGAGCCAGGAATGTCAGCAATCCCGGCAATCGATGCGACCACATCTGAGGGGCGCAACCCATCAACCTTTCCCAAACCCATTTCCAGGCGAACCATACCTTCTTCGTCACTTTGTTTACCACGAATGCTGGCACGCGGTTTATTGCGACCAGAAAATTCACCTTGATTGCGCCTGCGTGGTTGTGCTCTCTCGGGGCGGTCAGATCGTTCTGAACGTGATCTCAGTTCCGGTCGCACAGTTTTTTCAGGCAGGGGGCTTATTTCAGGAATCGGCCGCTGTTTTTCTTCCGCCCGGGCAACTTTCAAAGCCGCTGCAGCAATGTCTATCGGGTCAAAACCTGCAGCAATCATAATTTCGACCAGGGCGCGTTCTTCTTTGGCACGATCACGTTTTAGCCAGGTTTCGATTTTTAAAATCAAGCTATCCACACGTTTTGCACGGATGTCATCAGGGGTTGGTATCGTCCCTTCCTGCATTTCCTGATGGGTAAATTGTTCGATTTGCCGAACTTGGCGTCTTTCGGAGGGTCTGGCAAACGAAATAGCAATGCCAGTTCGTCCAGCCCGACCTGTGCGTCCAATACGATGAACGAAAGTTTCATTCTCTTCCGGAAGATCGTAGTTAAAGACATGGGTAATACCCTCCACATCCAGGCCACGAGCCGCCACATCTGTCGCAACCAAAACCTTTACCTGCCCGGAGCGGAAACGAGCCATGGTGTGTTCCCGCGCATCCTGGCTGAGGTCGCCAGAGAGCGCTTCAGATGGGTAACCTCGCTGATTAAGCTCTGTGACCAACTCACCGGTACGAATGCGCGTGCGGGTAAAGATCAGAGCCGAGGAGATCTCTTCCATCTCAAACAAACGGGTTAGGACTGCCAACTTGTCGTGTTCATTGACATAATAGACACGCTGTTCTGTTGCCGCCAGGGTTACTTGTTCGGGTTGAATGGAGATAGTTTTGGGATTGCGCAGATATTTCCGGGCCAATTCCCTAATCTGGGGTGGAAGGGTTGCTGAGAAAAGTGTTGTTTGGCGTTCTTCGGGGGTTGCAGCCAAAATGGCTTCCATATCTTCGATAAAACCCATTGAGAGCATCTCATCGGCTTCGTCCAAAACAACAGTTCGCACTTCGTTGAGTTCCAGGCGTCCACGTTTTACCAAGTCGAGGATACGTCCGGGAGTGCCGACAACAACCTGCACACCGCGACGAAGTTGGTTGAGCTGTCCGGAGTATGACGTTCCGCCATAAACGCTGAGTACACGAACATTCATATACTGACCGAGTGTCTGGATCATCTCAGTCACCTGCAGTGCCAGTTCGCGGGTTGGGGTAACAACCAACGCTTGGGGCAAATGCTGGTCCGGATTAAGGCGATCAAGAATTGGGAGAGCAAATGCAGCCGTTTTACCGGTGCCGGTTTGAGCCTGACCGGTAACATCAAGACCACTTTGCATCAGCGGAATAATTCCAGCCTGGATTGGGGTGGGCTGGGTGTAACCCAGCGCATTGATTGCCTGCACCAACTCCGGGCGCAGGTTTAGATCTTCAAATTGTACGGACATCAAAACTCCAGTTTTATAGTAGACGGCATGTGAAAAGCGTGACGAAAAAGCCAACTTGTCACAAACCGTTCATGTATTTTTTACTCGGGGGAGGCCTTGATTATTCCGTATTTTT
>CAZMZQ010000210.1:0-2154 GCA_964570745.1 uncultured Anaerolineaceae bacterium | reverse complement strand
ACTTCTTCAACAGCAACCATAGACGTGCCACCCGCCGGATAAAACACCCAGGGCAGCCCGCTATTTACGTAGTCTACAAGTGGTTTCCACAAAGGTGTTTTTCCTGGCAATGCGCCGAAAATATAGGGCAACAATAAGAAATTAACGGTTAGTTCGTCTCCGGCTTCCTCGTTGGCTGCATCTATTTGTGCCAAACGACTGCGAATGTATGGATGCTTCTCAATGATTTTCATATCTGACCATTTTCGAGCGAAATAAACAAAGTAAGAACTGAATATAACTGCGCGTTTAACACTTGCCATGCGGGCCAAGCGAATAAGTCGTCGGGTGCTTTCAACGTTGTGCTTATGAAAGAAGGGATATGCAGGGGCAGGGGGAACAGTGCGGTCGTCAACCCCGGCAGCAAAAATCAGTCCTTCAAAACCGGTCAGTTTTGAAACAATCTCATCATCCGATAACTCATTTAAATCTGCAATAGTCAATCCGGCCTGGGGCGGAAACTGCACCTCGGCTGGAGTTGGGGTGAGTGAGAGGCTGTCGACTTCATGCCCACGCTCAAGTAACTCCTGGACAGTGAAATAACCTAGAAATCCGGTACTACCAATAACAAATGTTTTCATCATATTCTCCTAACTCATGTGATTAAGGCAAAAGGGCATGGAAAAGCTGGTTGCCAAACGCAAGGAACACCCTCCTGTCGGGGCTAACGAAAAATGCAGTCACTTGTTGGGTCGGTACGGACCCATCCACAGTGCCAAAGCGCAAGACCTTGTTCAGGTTCAGGCGCAAGCTGAATTGGTAGAGCGTCGCCTGTTGAGCTTCAAGGTAATAAACCGAGGGGTCTGGTGGAGGTGAATAAGCGAGCTGATCAAAATGCAGGTTAGCAAAAACCAGATCTGAATTATTCCCTTCAGTTTTTAGATAGGGATAAGGGTCATCACAACTTATCATGCCGGTAATAGACGACGAGATACAGTGAGAACTGTGACCGTCGTCGTGGAGCAAAAAGAGTTCTTCACCTTCAACTGCCAGATCGATTGCAGAAGAAAGCGCAATCGTTGGTTCGTCAAAGAAAGCTGTAGGTGGGTTGGCGAAATTCGAAGTCAGTCCGCGATAAACCCACAGAGCCTCATTGCCCGGATCGAGGATATAAAGGCGGTTGCTGTCAAATACCATTTTCTTCAGTTTGGTCCATCCACTTTCCGGCTTGGTCAGAGCAACTGCGCTGGCAGAACCACCAGGGCTGCAATAAAGCAGATTTCCATTGTTATCGATTGCCACAACCGGTGCCTTGGCAGGGTTGTTCAGCGGAACGCTGATCATATCAACCAATTTCCCAACCTCCACGCCAGCGTATGTTCCAGGACCGCATCTGAACTGATCATCCAATTCATATCCAGTATTACGCAATCGCATATACATCACCGAGCCACTGGCTTGATCGAGTAGATAGAGGTCATTATTCAACGAAACTATCGCTGCGATCCTCCAGCTCGGGTATAGTGAGTGGGCAAAACCAGGTGAAAACTGCAGCCGGCGCGTTCCGTCGAGAGAATCTAGCGCAGTTTGGGCCTGCAATCGAAGTGACATAACATCATCTGAATTCTTAAACAAAGCGGCCTGGTCCAGCCAAATCAGGGCTTGTTCCCAGCCTTCCCGCTGAAGGTCGGTGGTCTGCATAAGGGGCGCGTTGTTGACCGATGCCTGCGCTTGGGCAAGATAGTAGTTGTATTCGTGTGATTCACCTCTGTTGAAATAAACTATGGAGGCAATCCCTATCAAAACCAGCGGGACCAGGATAGCGATCAGGGTTTTGGTTAATATAGAAAGCTCCGCAAACACACCTGGTTGTTGAACAGAAGAGGCTCTTGTAAAAGCAGCAAGCGATTCCGCCTTTTCTTCAGCGCGGCGCAGCCAGCCAGCCCCGGTCGCAACACCATGAAGGGCTTTTTCTTTGATCTTGGAAAAGTCTGGTGCTTCCATTGAAGCCCATTCTTTTTCTGAAACGGTATCAAAATCTTGTTCAACAGGGCTCTCTTCTTTGCTGAAATCGACGTAGTTTTCAGGTGAAAGCTCCTGGACCTCTGATGAGTGGCTCTCAATCTCTTTGTGAACCTGGATAATTTCCTGGTCAGAATAATCCTCAGGATTATC
>CAZMZQ010000209.1:0-2205 GCA_964570745.1 uncultured Anaerolineaceae bacterium | reverse complement strand
AACCTAAGTCTAAAAAAGGAGTGTATTGTATGAATCAACCAATTCGTGTGCTTCAATGGGGTTTGGGGGCGATGGGCAGCGGTATGGCTAAGCTCGTGTTGCAGAAATCAGGCTTAAAGATCGTCGCCGCCGTCGATGGACGACCAGACTACGTTGGCAAGGATCTGGGAGATGTGCTCAACATCAACAAGGTGTTGAATGTAACAGTGACCGATCAGCCCGAAACTGTGCTCGACAAGGAAAAAGTCGACATTGTCGTCATCGCCACCACTTCCTGGACCGAGAAACAGATGCCCGACCTGCGCAAGATCCTCACAGCTGGCATCAACGTGATCTCGATCGCTGAAGAAATGGCAGCCCCTGAAGCCCAGAGCCCTGAGCTCGCCAAAGAGCTGGACGAGCTCGCCAAGCAACACGGAGTCTCTATTCTCGGAACTGGTGTAAACCCCGGTTATGTGCTGGATCTGCTCGTAGTCATGCTTAGTGGTGGCTGCCACAACGTTGAACGCATTGAAGCCTCCCGGGTTAACGACCTCAGCCCCTACGGACCAACCGTAATGGAGACCCAGGGTGTCGGAATGACACCAGAAGCCTTCCGTGCCGGCATCGAAGCAGGCACAATCGTCGGTCATGTAGGATTCCCGGAATCCATCCAAATGATCAGCGATGCACTCGGGTTGGCAGTAGACCGCATTGAACAGGTGCGCGAACCAATCATCAGCAAGGTTTATCGCGAAACCCCACACGTCAAGGTGGAACCTGGCATGGTAGCTGGTTGTGCTCATACCGGTATCGGCTACGCCGGAGACAAAGAAGTGATCCGGCTTATTCATCCCCAACAAATCCACCCTCAACTGGAAGACCAGGGAACCGGTGATTACATCAACATTTTCGGTTTGCCGGAGGTACATATGGCAATCACACCCGAATATGCCGGTGGCATCGCCACACAGGGTATCGCAGTCAATATGATTCCGCATGTGTTCGCGGCAACTCCCGGTTTGAAGCGCATGATCGACCTGCCCACCCCCGCGGCTCTGATGGGCGAAAGCGCTTACACACGAAGAGTGTGAGGCCCCCATGGCAAGCATTCCCGCAGGAAGCTGGGTTGAAATCGAAAAGGTGGTGCTCAACCCGGAAGAACGCGCACCAACCGTACCAGATGACACCAAGCTTACCCCTTACAAGATGTGGGTGTCAGGCTTTCTCGCCGAAGATGGACAAGCCGGTGAAGAAGTGCGTATCAGGACCATTATCGGTCGTGAACTGAGCGGCAAACTGGTTAGAGTTAACCCCAGCTATACCCATAGTTTTGGCAAAGTAGTCCCCGAGTTACTTAAAATCGGGACAAGGTGGGAACAATGACCACCAGGGACAACTCTTACGCCGCAGTAATGGCACGCAAAAACGAGATCATGAAGATGTCCGTCGGATTGGATTACGCCTCTTACGCGCATAGTCCGATAGCATTTGATTACGAACGCATGATGGACGACACTGGTTACACCATAGAAGACATCGTGCGCATTCAACACGAAACCAAGGTAGGTAACACTCCCCTTTTCGAACTACATAATCTGACCAACGCTGTTCGTAAAATCTCTGAACCAGGTAAAGGTGCGAGAATCCTGCTTAAGGATGAAGCGGCCAATGCTTCCGGCAGCTTTAAGGCTCGCCGTGCAGCTATCAGTGTTTTTGAAGCTGCCGCCAAGGGTTATGCCGGTGTGATCGCTGCCACCAGCGGCAATTACGGGGCAGCAGTCGCATCGCAGGCAGTGCAGCGAGGCTTGAAATGCATCGTCATCCAGGAAGTTTACGATTCCCGCGGTATCGGTCAACCAGAAATCGTGGAAAAGGGTCGCAAGTGTGAAGCTTACGGTGCCGAAGTTATCAAACTGACTGTCGGACCCGAACTTTTCTACATCCATTTGCTCACCCTTGAAGAGACCGGTTTCTTTAACTCGAGTCTTTATACACCTTTCGCCGTCAAAGGCGTTGAGTCACTGGGCTGGGAGATCGGTAACGAGGTAAAAGACCGTTACGGTAAGGTGCCCGAAGCAGTGATTATCACCCACGCAGGTGGCGGTAATCTGACCGGAACTGCACGCGGTCTGCTCGCTGCTGGCTGCGAAGACACACGAGTGGTGGCCTGTTCGGTGGATTTGAGCGGGCTGCACATGGCTTCTGACCACGATTTCAACCGTA
>CAZMZQ010000208.1:0-2205 GCA_964570745.1 uncultured Anaerolineaceae bacterium | reverse complement strand
GAAGTCAAACTCAACCCTTCTGAAATCATTAAAGATACAAACCGCCTCTGGTGGCATGGACGCTTCTACCGCCTGGCTCCTAAATCTGGCATCACTCCTCGTTTACAGGTTCGCTTGTTGCGTTACCTGGCAAAAAAACACAACCTTCCGCTTAACGCCAAATTGCTCCACCTCAGCCCCGAGGTTTTACGTGCAACAGCCGAGGCCGACAATATCGTCAGCCTGGTTACCATTTACTGGTGGTTCAAACAATCGCCAAAGATTTTCTATGGCAATCAACCCAAAAATTACAACCGCGAAAAAGGCGCCAGTGGTCACACCATGCTCTTCGCTGCATACGATCCTAAACACAAAAGCGGTGAGCTACAGACTCCCTGGGGCTTCATCAACTCATGGGTCAACGCAGGAACAGATCTGTTTTGGATGGAAGACGCTGCTTTTCGAAAAGCCTGGGGCATCCCAATCCCTCGCTGGGGGAATAACCCGGCGGTCATAATCTCTCTAGAGGACGGAAATTTACTTGAAACCATTTAGCCTTCTGGGAAAACTCGCAAAAAAATATTGGAAACTAATCCTTGTAACAACGCTCACCATGCTCGGACTGGTCGCAGCACAGCTTTTGATACCCTGGATCATTCGCCTCCTCATCGATAAGCTGACCACTGAGCCTCTTGGTCAGGACACAATTGACTTTATCACCCGCATTTCGCTGATCGCGCTCGTTGTTTTTGTCGCCAGGGCAATAATGCAATTTATTCGCTCCTATGCAGCCCATGTAGCTGGCTGGGGTGTTGTCTCGGACGCTCGCCGACTGGTTTATGAGCATATTCAAAAACTTTCGCTTCGTTTTTATGAAGACAAGCAAACTGGTCAGCTAATGTCCCGGATTATTAATGATACCGACCTGTTTGAGCGTATGATCGCCCACGCGCTGCCAGATGTGATTGTAAACACCATCACCCTGGTGGGCGTAACTATCATCCTGCTTTCAATGAATGTTCCCCTGACATTGCTCACACTCATTCCAATTCCTCTGATTGTTGCTGCGGTAATTGGTTACAGCAAACTGGTTCGCCCTGCCTTTAAAAATCGCCAGCAGTCAGTTGGTGAGCTAAACGCAGTGCTCAACGACAGCCTTTCGGGCATCCGCGAAGTTAAGGCTTTCGCCCGCGAAGAAGATGCACTCGACAAGGTGGATGACAAGATTCAGTTGGTTTTGCATAAAAACCTGCGCGCATTGAAATTAATGGCGATCTTCAACCCCATTTTTGACTTTGCTGCCGGTATCGGGCAGCTCCTGGTGATCTATTTTGGTGCCAGAATGGCAATAAACGGCACACTTTCCATCGCCGACCTGGTCGCTTTTTTCCTGTACCTTGACAGTTTCTATACCCCCGTCCGAAACCTAGGCAATTCGATGGAAGCGGTACAAGAGTCACTGGCTGGGTTTGAACGTATCGCCGACATTTTGACCGTATCACCGGAAATCACATCTCCAGCACACCCGCATAACTTTCCTGAACCTATCCAGGGCAATATTCGTTTCGAAGACGTCGCTTTTCATTACATTGAAGGTGAAGAAGTACTAAAGGATATCAATCTCGATATCAGTGCAGGCAGCACAATCGCCCTGATTGGGCCGACAGGAGTAGGCAAGACCACCCTGGTCAGCCTGATCCCGCGTTTTTATGACGTTATCAGCGGAAGAATAAGCATAGATGGTGTGGACGTGCGTGAGATAGACCTCGACCAGTTACACTTATCAATTAGCATGGTTTTGCAAGACGTGTTCCTCTTTCACGGCACCATCCGCGAGAATATCATGTTCGGCAAGCCTGACGCAACTGAAGAGGAGTTGATCAGGGCAGCTGAGATTGCAAACGCATCCGAATTTATCGAGCGGATGCCTGATGGATTTGACACTCTGATAGGTGAAAGAGGGGTCAAGCTTTCCGGAGGACAAAAACAGCGCTTGTCCATCGCCCGCGCAGTTCTCAAAGACAGCCCCATCCTGATTCTGGACGAAGCAACCTCTTCTGTAGATACCGAAACCGAATTGCTGATTCAACAAGCGCTCGATCGTCTGATCGAAGGACGCACAACGATCATCATCGCTCACCGGCTCTCCACGATCCGGGATGCTGACCGCATCATTGCGCTTGAGGGCACAGGAATTGTTGAGGCTGGTACACATGCCCAATTATT
>CAZMZQ010000207.1:0-2263 GCA_964570745.1 uncultured Anaerolineaceae bacterium | reverse complement strand
CTGACCTGGCATCAACACCAACCGCTCTATTACAAAGATGAAAACGGCGTCTATACCCGACCCTGGGTGCGAGTGCATGCCACCAAGGATTACCTGGATATGGCAGAACTTATTGCCCAACATCCTGGAATGACTGCAACGTTTAATCTCACGCCATCTTTGATTCGGCAGCTCGATGATTTTGTTAACAATGGCACCAAGGACCTTTATTGGGTGCTGACCGAAGTTCCGGCCGCCGAACTGACTTTGGAGCAAAAAACCTTTATCCTTACGCGCTTTTTCGACGCAAATTGGGATCATATTATTGCGGTCTATCCCCGCTACCAGGAGCTGCTCAGTTTGCGTGATGGCACTGATGCTAATGCAATCGCTGCTGCTGTCGAGACCTATACTGAACAGGACTTTCGGGACCTGCAAATTTGGTTTAACCTTGCCTGGGTAGACCCCGATTACCTTGCGCAGGAGCCTTTCAAAGCCCTGGTTGACAAGGGACGCGATTTCAGTGAGAAAGACAAGGTTGTTTTATTTGAGGGCATTAAAGAAATAATAGCCAAGGTAATCCCAACTCATAAAGATTTACAAGACCAGGGCATCATCGAAGTCATCACCACACCGTATGCCCACCCGATTTTGCCGCTCATATTCGACACTGACCTGGCATTGGTCGGCAATCCCAAGGCGATCATGCCGCGGGAGCGTTTCAGCTATCCCGATGATGCCATATTCCACCTGCAGAAAAGTGTTGAAATGTACGAAGAACATTTTGGACTGCCTGTTCGTGGGCTTTGGCCCGGCGAAGGTTCTGTAGCTGAAGAAATTGTTTCAATGGTCAGCGAAGCTGGTTATCAATGGATGCAAACCGGTGAGCCGGTGCTGGTTGCTTCGCTCGGAATGGCAGGTGACCGCTTTGCCCGTGATGGCTCAGACACAGTCAGCGACCCGGATACCTTCTATCGCCCTTACTATGTTCAGGGTGAAACTGGTGATAAAGTGGCAGTTTTCTTCCGGGATTGGGTCATCTCTGATAAGGTCGGCTTTACCTATTCTGGTATGAGTGGTGAAGATGCCGCCCAGGATATGATCAACCGGCTCGAAAACATCCGTGCCAGCCTGGAAGGCAAGCAAGGTCCGCACATCGTCACCATCGTCGTCGATGGCGAAAACGCCTGGGAAAACTATGACAATGATGGTAAAGAATTTTTCCACGCACTCTACTCGAAACTGGCTGCCAGTGAGACGCTTAAAACCATCACCCCCTCTGAATATCTTGAGCTCTACCCCGAGCAGCGTGAACTTCCCGAACTCTTCCCGGGAGCCTGGTTCAGTGCGAATTATGACACCTGGATTGGTGAAGAGGAAGAGGCTGAAGCCTGGGATCTGCTTGCTTATGTGCGGAACGACCTGAAAAAATTTGAAGATGGCACGCTCAGTGCCAACCCCGAAGCCCTGGCAGAAGCTCAGGATTTCATTTACCTCGCAGAAGGCTCAGATTGGTTCTGGTGGTATGGTACCGATCAGGATTCAGGACAAGACAGTTACTTTGATGAAGGATACCGGGCACTATTGAAGGGTGTTTACACTTCATTGGGCGTTGATTACCCAGCTCTTCTTGATATTCCGATCATCCAGCCAGAGCCCCTTAAACCTGCCAGTGCAATTAGTGGGCAGACTACTGCAGTGATTGATGGTTTTGCAGATGAGGATGAATGGGCTAACGCAGCTGTTTTTCAAGGCGAAGAAGGCGTACCGATCCAGGCATTCGTTTACGGGATGGATCAGGAGAACCTCTATCTGCGTTTCGATCTCTCAGCATCGGCTGGCGATGAATTGGGATTACAGGTTTATCTGAACGCTCCCGGTGATTCGAACAAGCTGATGAGCGGCAAGGACGCCCAGACTCAGCTGGCTTCCCCGGCCACTCGGATGATTGAAATCAAGCCTGGCAATCCCTTTGCAGGGCTGTATCAAAACGACGGTTCTGAATGGTTCTTGAAAGAAGAACAGATCGGTCAACTGGCTGCACAGAATAATCTGGTGGAATTCGCCATACCCAAATCAGTTTTGGGGCAGGTGAGTGCCGGCAGCGTTGTACCCGTACAGGTGGTTTTCAATGGAAGTTTGGAATTCGATCAGACAACCCCACTCGGCATCCAATTTTTTAGTTTTGCACCGCTTACTTCGCTTTTACGGGTTGAAGACCCGGAAGGTGACGATTATGGTCCGGGCACCTACACCTATCCAGGCGATGGTGTTTTCAAAGCCG
>CAZMZQ010000206.1:0-2286 GCA_964570745.1 uncultured Anaerolineaceae bacterium | reverse complement strand
ATCGCCATTTGAACATATTCGTTAATATCAGAAGGATTCATATTAATATGGCCTTCAAATTCCGGGATTTCGATGCCTGTGGCTTTGCCTAAGCCAAAATCTGCTGCAACATCTGAAATGGCTGTTCGGTAGCCATCGTTCCAAAGGGTGTAGGCAATATGCCAAAACCAGGGGTTACATGAACGCATCAACCCCTGCTGAAGTGTTAGTAAGCCAGAGGCTCCAAAGCCTTTGTCATAAGTCCAGTCTTTCCCGACCCAGCCATCCAATTCATACCAGAGAGAATCACAAAAATAGGGGTAATCTTTGGTAAAAACACCGGTTTCAAGGGCTGCTGCCATCGTCACGATTTTAAAGACAGAACCGGGCGGGTAAACACCCTGCGCAGCACGGTTGTACATTGGGTTGTATGGATTTTGGGTAACTTCAGCGATGGAAAAAGCCGTATAGGAAGGACCAACGAACACATTGGGGTCATATGGGGGGTTCGACACCATCGCAATGACTTTGCCGGTATCCACCTCCATGACAACGATTGCGCCTGAATAACCGCCCATACTTTGCTGCAGCCAATATTGGAGCTGGCTGTTAATAGTTGTGTAAATCGATTGAGCTGGTTTGGCATCCGCTTCAGCGATCCTGGTCAAAACCTGCCCCTGCAGATCTTTTACATATAAGTCAGCACCGTGCGTGCCTGCAAGGTATTGTTCTCCCCAGGCTTCCAGACCGGAATAGCCAATTTTTTCATCTCCGGTATAACCAAGGCGCTGATAGTACTCAAGGTTTTCAGCCGGCACGTTCAAGACATAACCAGTTACATGTGGGGCAATTCCGCCGTCATAATAATAACGTGACTTAAATGCAGACATGCTGATGCCCGAAAAAGAACTCAGCCGGTCATAATATTCTGCTGCTTCCGTGGCTGTAATATCTCCGATAATGGCATATTGATAATCTGCTGTATTGGCGTATTCTTTCCGGATACTATCTTCAGAACGGGAAAGCACGGTCGCCAAAAGTGAGACCATGCGATCTTCTGTCCCTTCCTCAATCTGTCCGGGGGTTACCATAAGCGTCACTGCGTCTTCAAAGGCAACCAGCGGATAATTATTGGACGCATCTGAAGAATAGATATTGCCTCGGGCTGGGGTCTGGATAACAAGTTCCAGGTAATTCCCATTAATCAGCTCAGGCAGCATCATGTTATCAGCCCACTGAATATGCCAGGCTCCATCTTCAAGAATAAGATGCATAATGCTCTGCCGGGTGATGGTGCCGAGCAAGGCGGTCTCATAATCCAGTTGGTAACTGACCTGTGCGGTATCCATGCCGAGCATGCTGGAAAGGATCTGGTAATCCATCCCTTGCATGGTTAGTTTGATGGCTGTGTTACGGTGTCTGGCTTCAAAATCTTCAAGTGTGATTGCGTCTTTCGTCAGACGACTCAGTTGTTCATACATTGCCGGATAATCTTCTAAAACCCAGAGATCCAGATAAGCCTGCGAAACGGTTTCCACATCCGGAGCTGAAGCTATGCTCACATTTGGGGTGGGCAAAGAAACAGTAGCTGTTGGTGCAACGGTTGTTGATGGCTTGGCGGCAGGATTGCAGGCACTGATTAACATAACCAGGATAACCACAAGTGGCAGATATTTAGATATTGCTTTCATAATTATTCTCATTGACTATGGAAGGATAGACTTCGCAAGTTATGTCATTATACCGCTGACACACACCGGCAATTTCAACATCCAAACTGATCTCTGCTTGCTTAAATAAGCGGAACATATGGCACAGCGGCAAACCCATTACATTTGAGTAACAACCACGAATCTCACTGACCGGATGAAACAGGGGGTCTTGTATGGCGTAACCTCCTGCTTTATCTGCATATTCTCCACGTGAAATGTAGTCTTTAATTTCACTGTCCGAATATTCACGCATGGTCACCAGGGTTTGGCTGATGTCGCTCAGTACGGAATTGCCCTCATCCAAGTGTAACGAAAGAGCGGTAAAAACATGGTGAGTTTTACCGCGTAACAACTTAAGGATCCTCCAGGCATCGTGTTCATCGGCTGGTTTTCCTATAACCAGGCCATCAAGCTCCACAATAGTATCTGCTGAAAGGACAATTTCGTCTTTTCCGATCACATGGGTGCTGCCTTTTTCAGAGGCCATTCGTTCGACGTATTCCCGGGGGCTTTCTGATTCACGCTTGCGTTCATTGATCTCTGCCGGTCTTTTTGTAAATGGAACACCTAATAAACCCAATAATTCATTTCTACG
>CAZMZQ010000205.1:0-2287 GCA_964570745.1 uncultured Anaerolineaceae bacterium | reverse complement strand
TCTTTGTAATGATTTTCCAGGCGTTCTGTAATATCAAAGAATTGCTCATAAACTTGTGGTAATTCTTCTTTCAATCCAGAGATTTTGGAGGTGTTGCGAATACCAGCAACAACATCTTCGCCCTGGGCATTCATCAGATAATCGCCAAACATTACGTTTTCGCCTGTTTGGGGGTCGCGGGTAAATGCTACGCCTGTTCCGGAATCACCGCCCATATTGCCGAATACCATTGTCTGAACGTTAACAGCGGTTCCAAGGTCGTCTGCAATATTCTCGCGACGGCGATAATCGACAGCGCGTTTTGATTCCCATGAGTCAAATACAGCTTTGACTGCCAGTTCAAGCTGCTTGTAAGGATCCAGAGGGAAATCAAAACCTTTTTGGTCTTTCACGACTTTCTTGTACGTTTCTGTAATGGCTGCCCAATCGGCAGCGGTCATTTCAGAATCACTCTTATACCCTTTTTCTTGTTTATAAGCATGAAGTGGTTCTTCATATAATTCATCATCGATACCCATCACAACGGTTCCGAGCATGTGAACAAGGCGACGGTAAGAATCTGCGACAAATCTTTCATCACCACTCTTCAAAGCAAGACCTTTTGCCACTTCATCGTTCATGCCGATGTTTAGGACAGTATCCATCATGCCGGGCATGGAGAATTTGGCTCCGGAACGGCAAGAGACAAGCAGGGGGTTTTCGGGGTCGCCGAATTTTTTCCCGGATTGTTCTTCAACAACCTTCAAGGCATCCAAAACTTGCTGCCACATTCCTTCAGGGAATTGGCGGGAAACCTGGAAAGCGTTACAAGCCTCGGTTGTAATGGTTAGCCCGGGGGGAACCGGAACCCCAGCGCGGCTCATATCGCCAAGGTTAGCACCTTTACCACCCAAAAGACCGCGGACACCGTCCCAATCACCGGCATATTCCTCAGCCTCATCAACCTCGCTAAATAAATAGACCCATTTTTTATCAGACATAGAACCTCCTAAGTATGTATGTCATTCGGAAGAATGTTATTTGCACAATTTATGATTTTACCATGATGTGTTGTTCACACAGGAAATATATACACAATGTTAACGTTTGTATAAAGGAAAAAAGACCAGTAATGATATGGTCAAAAATGGATCACCAGAAGGTGGATTGGGATATTATCTGAAGTAAGATGGACCAGAATTTTAACCCCACATGATTGTCAGGCAACCTGAAGTTTTGCAGGATAAACGACCCGCTCCCGAACAAAAAATTTATAATTCACCCAAGCGTAGTGTAACTCTACAATTCGCATGGAACGCCGTATTTTTCTGAATAGACGTATTTGTCAGAGTATTGTGTCCTGGGAAGTTTTTCTTCTGCGGTGTAACCGATAAAAATGACGTTCAAGGGAATAACATCATGGGGGATGTCAAGCGCTTTCCGAACAGACTTTTCAATCTGATTAATTGGATGAACACCACACCAAACTGAACCCAAGCCAAGTGAAGTGGCTGCAAGTAACAAATTTTGGCTGGCAGCGCTGCAATCCTGAACCCAAAAACGTTCTGTAACCGGTTTTTTAACCGATTGTAAATCGCCACAAACAACGATCGCACATGGCGCATCAATCTTTCCGAAAGGCAAAGCTTTGCGTAATTCTGACAGCCCGTTCTCATCTTCAACAATGATAAATTTCCATGGCTTTAGATTTAATGCTGTTGGAGCTGCCATTGCTGCTTCAAGCAACAACCTGATTTGATCTGATGTGGGCTTCTGTTCTATAAATTTTCTGATGCTTCGTCGGCGAAGAATCCAATCAATTTCGGTCATAATATCATCCTTATTTCAATAATGTGCTGACGATCAAAGCGCCCAAAGTGTGCGGGGCTTCTAACATGGGCATGTGACCGACGCCAGGTAAAATCACTGATTTTCCAGTGCCGGAAGCTTCTGCCATCTCAAGGGCAACTTCAGGTTTCATCAGTTGATCCTCCATTCCAGCAATTGCGAGTAGTGGGACAGGCAATTCCCGAAGGACATTCAACCGGTTTGGTCTGGCTGCGATCGCCCGCTGGACATTTGCGAAACCTTCTGGAGAAGTTTTTTCGATAATTTCATAACTGAGCTGTTGAATGTTTGCTGAATTACTCAGCTTGGGTGCCATTGATTCTGCGATGAATCTGCTGCCGTGTCTTAACGCCTGTTCTGCCTCCATAAGACGTGATTCCTTTTTTTCCGGGGCATCCGCACGCGCATTGCTGGTGATCATGATCAATCCATCCAAACGTTCCGGATATTTTTCTGCGAT
>CAZMZQ010000204.1:0-2306 GCA_964570745.1 uncultured Anaerolineaceae bacterium | reverse complement strand
CTGTCAATGATTTCCGGATTTTTCCCCTTATTTGCGGTATACTAACCAATTGGTAAATCAAACAATACACTACCGGAGGAAAAAAGTGGATCCTATTATTAATGCTGTTCTTAAACCCAAGAGCATCGCCGTGATTGGCGCTTCAACCAACCCCGAGAAAATTGGTTTCAAAGTCGTCGAAAACCTCAAAAATTGTGGGTATCAGAACCCAGTCTACCCCATCAACCCCGATGCGGAAGAAATTCTCGGTTACAAATGCTATCCCAGCATCAAGGATGTTCCTTATGTTGTCGACCTGGCTGTTGTTACCGTGCCTGCCCGGGTTGTCCCAGCCGTAACCCGCGAGTCAGGTGAAAAAGGAGTGAAAGGTCTCAGCATCATCACCTCCGGTTTCTCTGAGGTTGGCGACCATGCTCTTGAGGATGAAGTTGTTTCGATCGCCCGTGAATATGGCATGCGCATTATCGGTCCCAACATCATCGGAACTCTTTCGAACAGCGATAAGATGAACGCTTCTTTTACCAACTTTTTGCCTCTGGATGGTAAAGCCGCCCTGGTTTCGCAAAGCGGCGCGCTGCTGATCGCGATGGACGCAGCCACCTACACCCGTCGGGTTGGTTTTGACAAAATGATCTCGATCGGAAACCAGGCAGACCTCGACTTTGCCGACCTGATCGGTTACCTTGCTGAAGACGAAAACACCACCTGTATCACGCTCTATATCGAAGGCATTAAAGACGGTCCTCGCTTCATGGCAGAAGCTCGCAAGTGCACCAAACCGATCATCGCACTGAAAGCCGGCACCTCTGCCCACGGCGCAGCTGCTGCAGCCTCACACACCGGCTCGCTGGCTGGCAGTGCCAAAGTCTACGAAGCTGCTTTCGAACAATCTGGCGTTGCCCAGGCTCAGGATCTGAACGATATGTTTGACACCACCCTGGCGCTCTCGCTGCAGCCGACCATGAAAGGCGACAACCTGCTCATCGTCACCAACGGTGGTGGTGTTGGCGTTTTAGCAACCGACGCAGCCGAAAAATACGGTCTGCCGCTCAAGTTTGCCCCCGAAGACGTCCAGGCAGAACTGCGCAAGCACATGCCTTCTTTTGGTTCCGCTAAAAATCCGGTTGACATCACCGGCGGTGCTGGTTTGAAGGGCTATTACGAAGGTGTAAAATATTCCTATGCACATGACTGGGTGGACGGTATGGTGGTGCTTTACTGTGAAACCTCCGTTACCGACCCGCAGGAAATTGCGGAAGCTATCTATAACGCGGTGCATGAAAGCGGAGCAAACGGCAAACCACTGGCGGTCTCTTTCATCGGCGGTGACCGCTGTGAAAGTGCAATGCAGTGGCTAATTGAACACGATATCCCCACTTATAACGCCCCTGACCTGGCTGTGAAAGCCTTGGCATCCTTACGCAAACAGGAACAGATGCTGCAGACCTCCCACAACGCACCTTACAAACCCAGCGATGTCGACGGTGAAAAAGCCCGCCAGATTATCGCCGGTGCCCGGGCAAAGGGACGTGATGCTTTGACCGAAGTTGAAGCAAAACATGTTTTCAAAGCTTACGGTCTGCCTGTCACCCCGACCGAGCTTGCCCAAACCGAAGAAGACGCCATCCGCATGGCGAATGAAATTGGTTATCCAATTGTGATGAAGATCGTCTCTCCCGACATTTTGCACAAATCTGATGCTGGCGCGGTTAAGGTCAATATTAAAGACGAACAGGGTGTCCGCGATGCCTGGAAAGTTATCATGGAAAACTCTCTTGCCTACAAAGCTGATGCCGAAATCGACGGCGTTGCCATCCAGGAAATGGCTCCATGGGCAACAGAAGTGATCGTTGGCTCCGTAAACGATGCCACCTTCGGACCAACCCTGATGTTTGGTCTTGGCGGTATTTTTGTTGAGGTGATGAAAGACGTCACTTTCAAGGTCGCTCCGATCGACGAAGCAACCGCTTTGGATATGCAATCAGAGATCAAGAGTGCCAAGATCCTCGAAGGCGCTCGCGGCGAAGCCCCCCGCGACCAGAAAGCCCTGGCAAACGTATTGGCGCACTATTCCTACATGATTTATGATCTAAAAGACGAAATCGCCGAATCTGATGCCAACCCGGTTATCGTCTATGAAGACGGTCAGGGAGTTGCCGTTGTTGATGCGCGTATTATCCTGACCAAAAAGTAAAACAACTTCACAACGCAAAAAGCCACTGTCTTGATAACAGTGGCTTTTTTTTCTCCCAAAATGAGCTTAGGCAATTTTTTGTTTGTGGGTGCTTTTATGCATACAATGAAAA
>CAZMZQ010000203.1:0-2383 GCA_964570745.1 uncultured Anaerolineaceae bacterium | reverse complement strand
CTCTGGGTTGGGGCGCTTATCGCTGCCCATTGCGTCGAGGACGATTGTTGTTTTCATAGCTTCTCCAAAAGCGGCTTTGCTTGACAAAGACCGCAGAATCGTTATAATCTACTCTTACGTTTGCGCTGGTGCTGGAATTGGCAGACAGGCCTGGTTGAGGGCCAGGTGCCGCAAGGCGTGAGGGTTCAACTCCCTCTCAGCGCATGCAAAAAGAGCAACTCAGGTTGCTCTTTTTTGTTTACGGAAATGCCCGGCGCAGCCAGGTCAGGGGGTTGACTGGTGTTCCGTGTATCTCAACTTCAAAGTGCAAATGTGGGCCGGTCGAACGTCCGGTCGTCCCAATAATTCCAATTAACTGCCCTGGCTGAACTACCTCGCCAATCTCAACCAAAATTTCATTCAGGTGCATGTAAATTGTATAAACACCCAGCCCATGATCGATGACAATGCTGTTTCCGCGCACCACCTGTTCAGGGAAGGCGCCAACGACCGTGCCAACTGCTGGTGCATACACATCTGTGCCGGAACAGTAACCCAAGTCCAGTCCGGTGTGATAATAGATATTCGGATTGTCATTGTAGGTTCTTCGGCTGCCAAATCTTGAAATAATACAGTCGGCATCTTGCGCGGGCGAATACCACAGACCGCTCCACTGCTGCACGGGTGTTGTTGCTGACACTAATTCTTTGAAAACGGCATTCTCAGCTGCCTCTTCCGGAGTGCCAATCGTCGCTGGGTCTACCACCAGTGGTTTATCGGTCTCATAATTACCCGAATTGATCATCACATACTGATCAAAGCGGTAAGTTTCACCGTTGTTGTTCGTAAATTCCATCGTCAGGGGATATACACCAATTTCTGTCAGCGCATGGATCCCGCCATATGCCATTTGTAAACCGCCGCCCATATCCACAAATACAGGTTCAACCCCTGCCAGTGTCGCCCTAACGTTTACGGGCTCGTTGCTGCTCACTTTGATTAAAAAGGTGTCGCCCTGGATCAAGGGCAGGTTATCCAAAACAATTTCTTTAACTCCGGGGATCGCCAGGTTGCTGGGCGAGTCGACCTCAGACGTTTTGAAATAGGTATCCATCGGCAAACCGCGGGTGGGGTTTTCCAGTCGGTTCAGGCGCGAGAGTTCCCAGGTGTTCACCCCGGCAAGAATCGACGATTCAAAAAAGGATTGCCCCTCTTTGATCGAAGCCATTGTTTCCATTCCCTGGCTGCCTTCAGCGCGCGTCATCACGATTTCGCGCCCGATAAAAAGTTCAGAAGGGCTGGTGAGTTTGTTTGCCTTGATCAGGTCAGCTGGTTCTGCCTGGCTGCGCCGGCTAAGGCTAGTCAGGCTCGACCCAAGCGGAACAAATTCCGTCGTCAAAATGCCCTGCATACCCGCCAGGGTCGGTATTTTTAACCGATCCCCAGGTCGCAGCCCGGTGTCTGCGCCAAGCCCGTTCAGAGCCTGGATGTCTTCAACGGTCGTGTCAAAGCGCAGCGCGATCCACGAAAGTGTGTCGCCATATACCACGACATACTCAGGATAAGTGATCGTCTGTCCAGACACTCTGCCGGGGGTCGGGGCTACGGTCAAAAGGACTATCAGGCAAATAAGCCACACACATAAACGATTTTGGATTGAAGGGTTGGTATAATCTTTCATATTCAGTAAATAAGTTTACCATTATTTGAAAGGATGACCAAAAAGATGAGGATTACCACCTGGAACGTCAACGGAATCAGAGCGATTGTCAACAAGGAAGGGTTTGGTTGGTTGGATGAGATCAAACCGGATGTTTTGGGACTCCAGGAGATAAAAGCCAAGCCAGAACAGGTTCCCGAGCTGTTAACGAAACATCCCGAATATGAAGGTTTCTGGCATTCTGCCGAGCGCCCCGGTTACAGCGGCACGGCGGTCCTCTTCAAACAAGAGCCTCTCTCCATCCAGACCGGTTTGGGCATGGAGGAGTTTGATGACGAGGGGCGCACCATCCGCGTGGAATATGACGGCTTTTTCCTCTACAATATCTATTTTCCCAATGGTGGCCCAAATAACTGGCGCGTGCCGTTTAAACTCGGTTTTTATGCCCGTCTGCTTGAACTGTGCGACGAGCACCACCGCCGGGGTGAAAACGTCATCCTTACCGGCGATTTCAACACCGCCCACCGCGAGATCGACCTGGCAAACCCGAAGTCGAACGAAAAACGGACCGGTTTTTTGCCCGAAGAGCGCGCCTGGGTCGATAAATATCTCGAACACAATTTTGTGGATGCCTTCCGCGTCCTTTATCCTGAGAGAGTGGCATACACCTGGTGGGACTACCGCACCAACGCCCGCCCGCGCAACGTCGGCTGGCGCCTGGATTATTTTTTGGTCAGCTCCCAG
>CAZMZQ010000202.1:0-2384 GCA_964570745.1 uncultured Anaerolineaceae bacterium | reverse complement strand
TATGGTGGTTTGAGCCAATGGGCAAAGACACTGGTTTCGCTTTCAAACATCTCGTGCCTCAGCTGGGGATCGTTGTAATTGAGCTTGGGCAAGCTGCCAAAACCCATCCAGGAAGCATAAGCGTTGTCTTCTTTGAAATAGAACGCCAAACGCCTTGGGCTGGCAGGGTCGTCAAATGCCTCACGAAACCAGGGATGTCCGGCTCCGATGTGATTGGGCACGATATCCAGGATATAGTGCATTCCCATAGCTTTTAGGGCTGCAGACAGAGACACAAGGGACTCATTCCCTCCGAGGGTTGGGTCTACATTGCGAAAGTCAGCTACATCGTAACGATGGTTAGTATAAGCAGTGAAAATCGGGTTGAGATAGATGGCATTAACCCCTAATTCCTGCAGATATCCAAGTTTTTCTTCGATGCCCTTTAGATCTCCGCCATAAAAGGGAATGTGGTATCGGCTGGCTGGCGCTTTTTCTCCCCAGGAGTAGGTTTTGCGGGTGACTCCCGGATAAACCTCAAGCTCACCTTCTGAAGGATCGTTGGACGGATCACCATTTGCAAAGCGATCGGGAAAAATTTGGTAGAAAACGGAGCTATTCAACCAGGGGATTTCTGGTGAGTTTGCTAATAATTTGAAATCAAACAACCCAAGCGGTGATTGTTGACTGAAACCTAAAGCGTTTATCCACCAGATGTGCCCTTCTGCCTGGATTGCAAAACGATAAGGAACACGAGGTTCGTTGATCAGCAGCTCTCCCTGCCACAACTGCATAACGCCTCTTGTTTCGGTGGCTTTCATCGGGCTGAGCTGCTGTTCCCCATTTGGGATGCTGCGCAGCACAACCTGTTCAGGCTGGGTTTTGAGAGGAACTTCCAGTGTGATTACTACCGTCTCACCCATCTTAGGATAAGGGTTTGAGATGTGATCAATTGTGCCGTTATGCACAATGTTATGCAGCCATTCCGGCTCCTGGTTTTGAGAGTATGTTTTAATTTCCATAAACGTTAATAATATCAATGATAACAAGGCTTAAGAGGCTTAGTCATCACCAACACCGATCTGTTATTCTTCAATATTGGAGTGGATTTTATATTCCTCTGGTACGGGCATGCTGCCTTCCCAGACGACACTTCGAAACTCGTCAGGTGAAGTGTTGCCTTCGGAGTTTATCAGCATAATTTGCGATTCTTCGTTCAACCCCATTGCGTCACGTAATTCACGTGCTCCCTCATATTCCATCGTATACATGAGCGCACCCAGGGTGACGGCTCCTGATTCGCCAGAAACAATAAAAGGATCATCTGTTAATGGTGTTGAATAAACGCGCATGCCCTTAGCAGCTACATAATCAGGACATTTTGCAAAAAAATCAGCGCAATTGTAGAGCGTCTCCCACGCCATTGGATTGGGGTCTCCACAAGCGAGCCCAGCCATGATCGTATCCAGCTCGCCGGTTACGCCATGTGGCTTCCCGTCTCCGATACGCATCGATTCGTAAAGACAAGCTGCTTTTGTTGGCTCTACAACCATTGAAAGGGGCACGTTATCTTCAAACAAGACAGAATAGAAACCGATAGCGGCAGCTGCAAGCGAGCCAACCCCTGCCTGGACCAGCAGGTGGGTTGGTCGGATCAGACCTTGCCCCGAAAATTGCTCTTGTGCTTCTACGAAGATGGTGGAATATCCCTGCATAATCCATTTCGGGACGTCTTCGTAACCTTGCCACGAGGTATCTGAGATAATCTCCCAGCCGTTCTTTTCGGCATCTATTGAAACCTGGCGCACGGCATCGTCATAGTTTCCCTCGACCACAACCACTTTGCCGCCCTGCCTTTGAATACCGCGAATGCGGTCTTTGGTGGTTAATGAATGAACATAAATGACCGCCGGGAAGCCCATCTTGTGGGCTGCCCAGGCAACACCAGTACCGTGGTTGCCATCTGTTGCCGTCGCAAAAACCGGATGTCCCAGTTTTTTACGGTGATTGCCATCAAGCTGGAGCAGGTTTTTGAGTGAGAGCTCTTCTTCGCTAAAACCTCCTCTTTCAAGCAATTTTTTATAAATCGCATAGGCTCCACCCAACACCTTAAAGGAGTTAAGTGACAATCTCTCTGATTCATCCTTAACCCAAATACCGCCTACTCCTATTCGCCGTGCCAGGTTTGGCAAGCTCTTCAAAGGGCTCATGTGATATCCAGGGATAGCACTGTGCAATTGACGTACTTTGCGAGAAAGTCCGGGTGGGAACAACTCGGCTGCAAGTTTGGACTTAGGGTTTTTCAGGGCGTGATCGTTCGTCAGCCATTGAATTGGGGATTCTGTCATGTATACCTCTGCGGTGATATTAATTGCCAATCAATCTTATCACACCGGAGGAAAGAT
>CAZMZQ010000201.1:0-2405 GCA_964570745.1 uncultured Anaerolineaceae bacterium | reverse complement strand
ATCCCTGCCGGTGCTCTGATTTTGCTGACAGTGCTGGGCTTCAACTTTGTTGGTGACGGTTTGCGCGATGCATATGACCCAAGAATGAGACGCTAAGGTGAGAAAATGACCGAAGAAAAAGATTTAACACAATACGATACAACCGATCTCGAAGATAACGTTATCACGGAGAAGATTCATCTCACGGCTAAAGAATCCAGTCGGATCAGCCGTGAAAATCGCCGAATAACGGACGAAATTGAGAAAAAACGCAAACGCAAAAACGTGCCAGAAAGCGAATTTCTGACCAAAATGCGCGACCCAAATAATGTCGTCGAATTTGACGATTTGCACACCTACTTTTTCACCGATATTGGGACAGTGAAAGCCGTTGACGGTGTTTCTTATGATGTTCCGATCGGGTCTACTGTAGGTGTTGTCGGCGAATCTGGCTGTGGCAAGTCTGTGACTGCTCTGGCGCTTATGCAGCTCGTACAACGACCACAAGGACAGATTGTGGAAGGAACGATCCGTTTAAATACAGGTGACAAAGTATATGACATTGCTAACACTCCTGTGATCGAAATGGAAAAAATTCGCGGTAATGAAGTTTCTATGATCTTCCAGGAACCGATGACCAGCCTTAACCCAGTCTTCACAGCTGGTTTTCAGGTGGATGAAGTGATCGAAATGCACAATCCTGAAATGACCAAAGAACAAATCAAAGCCCGAACTTTGGAAATGATCGAACTGGTTGGAATCGCTAATGCTGAAGGCGTTTACGAGATGTATCCTCACCAGTTATCAGGTGGTATGCGCCAGCGTATTATGATTGCCATGGCGCTGGCTTGCAATCCACGACTGATCATTGCGGACGAGCCCACCACTGCATTAGATGTCACCATCCAGGCACAGATTCTCGACTTGTTACGCAGTCTGAAAGATAAAATCAACTCAAGTATTATGCTCATTACGCATGACCTTGGTGTTGTGGCTGAAATGGCAGACTTTGTGGTGGTTATGTATGCCGGACGAATCGTCGAAAAAGGTACTGCAGAAGAAGTCTTTAACAACCCAATGCATCCTTACACAATCGGATTAATGGCTTCGAAACCTGTGATTAATAAGGAAGTTGATAAGTTATATAGCATTCCTGGTTCGGTTCCCAATCCGATCAATATGCCAAATTATTGCTATTTCAAAGATCGCTGCAATCGACGAATGCCTATCTGCGATGGACCTTATCCTCCCGAATTTTTCCTCTCCCCCACCCATATGGCGGTATGCTATCTCTACGAAGATGAGGAGGTAATAGCAAATTATGGCAAATAAAAACAACAGTGCAATAAGCAGCAATCCCGACAACCAGAACGTTATTGAGGTCAGGAACCTCAAACAATATTTCCCGATCAAAGCGGGCTTGATGCAAAAAATTGTCGGATATGTCAAAGCAGTCGATGACATCAGTTTCCGGATTGAACGCGGAAAAACCATGGGCTTGGTTGGCGAATCAGGAAGTGGCAAGACGACCGTAGGTAAGACAATGCTAAGGCTTAACGACGCCACCAGCGGTAAGGTTTTGTTCAATGGTCGGAATGTCTTTGAAGCAAACCGTTCCGAACTACGCGCTCTGCGCCCAAAAATGCAAATGATTTTCCAGGACCCTTATTCGAGCCTTTCTCCCCGAATGCCGATCAGCGAGATCATCGGGGAAGCGGTTAGGGAACATCATATCGTCAAACCCTCTGAATTTGAGGACCATCTTGCAAAAGTGATGCTTCAATGTGGTTTGCAGCCATATCATAAGGACCGCTATCCTCACGAGTTTTCGGGTGGTCAACGTCAGCGTATATGTATCGCACGCTCGTTAGCCCTGAACCCGGAATTTGTGGTTTGTGACGAACCGGTTTCAGCCCTGGATGTTTCTATTCAGGCACAAATTATCAACTTGCTCGAAGAGCTTCAGGTCTCAAACGGGATCGCTTACCTGTTTATTTCTCACGATCTGTCAGTCGTTCAACACATCTCCGATTATGTCGGTGTGATGTATTTGGGCGACCTGGTGGAATATAGCGACAAGAAAAAATTGTTTGCTAACCCCCTCCACCCATACACCCAGGCTCTGTTAAGCGCTGTACCCGTGCCGGACCCGAATTTCAAAATGAACCGGATCATCCTCGAAGGCAGTATCCCCTCTCCGGCAAACCCGCCAAAGGGATGCAAGTTCCACACTCGCTGCCCATATGTTATGGAGATCTGTAAGACCGTGCCTCCACAAACACGTGAAATTGAACCGGAGCATATGGTAGTATGTCATCTATACAATGATCAAGGGACCTTGGTAGATGAGGAATCAGAAAACGCAATTTGACGATGACGATGGCAGGACGATTGTCGACATGGATATTGTTGGCACGCCCTGGCAT
>CAZMZQ010000200.1:0-2413 GCA_964570745.1 uncultured Anaerolineaceae bacterium | reverse complement strand
TGGTGATGTAGCCCTGGTGGGGATATTCCACATCCAAAGGTTTTTCCAAAACCTGCACAAATGCCAGATTCAGTTTGGGTTTCAACTGTTCGAATTCATCCTCATAGAGGGCGGTATCTTCGTTCAGATCGCCATAAAACACATAGCAGGGGCGGTGGTCGCCGCGGTCTGCCATTGTGTTAAGAATGCTCATGACCGGTGCCAGACCGATTCCACCCGCGATCAGAACCAAACCGTTTTGCATGCGTGGGTCATTGAGGTTGAAAGTTCCATAAGGTCCATCCACGTAAACGCGCTGACCTTTTTGCATGTTGGGGATGGTTGAGGTGAAATCGCCCAGGTTTTTAATGGAGAAGCGTAGATCACCATCAGCTTCGGAGCTGCCCGAATAAGAAAACGGGTTGCGGCTGAGCACAAAAGGTGACTGACCAGTGCTGATCCATGCGACCTGACCGGCTTCGAAGGGGATACCTTCGTGACCATCGGGTTCGAGAGTGAGGCTGTAGGTATCTGCCGATTCACCGACCACGGATTTGACCATGTAAGGTTTTTGACCTATTCGCATGGGGCGGATGATACGGATATAAGCAAATGCAACCACCCAGACAGCAATTTCGAAATACCAGATTGCTTTCATTAAAGGATGGCTGGTGTAATAACCGATCTTAAACAGGTGAACCATTCCAAAAACAAGGATTACGACGGTCAGAATGTCGTGAATCAACAGCCAGTAGCGATAGTCCATTTTGAAAGATTTGCGCAAAACGGAGGTGATACCGATAAGCAGGAGCCCTAACAACCCGAGCGTGCCAGCACCAATCATCCAGGGTGCTTCAAAAACGTTCAGATAAGTGGCGATGAGCGGGTTGTAAAAGCTGAGCAGCATGAAGTGACCAATGATTAGCAGGATGGACAAGAGAGAGACCCAGTGATGATTGTTATAGACTTTGTCCATATCCAGTGCGTCTGCCAACCAGTGGATGCGCCCGATTGAAATGAGCTGGATGCCAGCGAGCGCCATGCCGAGAAAACCAAGCAAAACGGCAGTGTCACGGATGCCATCGCCGCGGAAAAAGCCTGAAACAAGCATGGCTAAGGCGGGCAGCAGCACCAGCAAGAAATAGATCGTGTAGAATAATTGTCTTTTTTTAGTTGGGCTCATGAGTTTGCCTTCTTATGTCAAGACTATCAGACCGACCCTAAGGTCGGGTCAGACCTTCGGTGGTAATACCGCTGAGTGAGCTGAGGTCTTCAATTGAGTCGTACAACAGCTGCAGAACGTAATCTGCATTGTGAACGTAGGCTGCGGGCTCTTTTTGTACGAACATGAAGTTGAAAGCAGCTTTGAGCAGCCGGGGAGTGAAGGCTTTATAAGCATTGGGGAAGATGCCTTCGCTCTCATCGATTGTGCCGTCCTGATTGGTATCGACGAAGGCGTAGGGGTAAGAATCGAGCTTCAACCCAAAACCGGTGTTGGTAACCGCAATGGAGTATTGGTTCATAGCTTTGAGAAGCAGTTCTTTCATGCCTTCGATTTCATCGTAAACGGGTTCAACAACGCCATCACCGTCATAATCGATTTTGGTCATGCTGATGCTGTGGAAGTCTGCCCAACCGGAAACATTTGAGTGGCAGGTGGAGCAGAGGCTGGCATCAGATTCAGGGACATCCTGGAGGTGGAGTGAGTGAGGGTCGTGACATTTAAGACACGAATCGACTGAGTTGGCGTGTTTGAACGTGCCAACGTAGGTTTTGCCTTCATATTGATAGGCAACACCGGCATCTGAACCTTCGTGAACAGCCGCAGCATGATAATAATGTGGGGTCACCAGGCTTGAATTCTCAATCGGAGAATCGGGGTCTACACCTGCAGTGGTGGCGTCAAGACTGGTTCCGGCAGTAAGCGCGCTGTGGCAAGTCATACAAACTGAGTTTTTGCCAGTGCCTGTAACTTCATTCCCTGAGGGGAAGGTGACCGAGTCGAGGGCGTGTGCGGCATCACTGTGGCAGGCGATACAGCTGATTGGGTCGTTAATCTTACCGGGTTGATCCACTCTGCCTGCTTCGGAGCCGTCGGCACCGACAAAGTCGACAAAGCCGGCGGTGCTGTGGCATTTGGCGCAGAAGGAGGGGACTTCAGCCGGATCCTCTTCGTTCCAGTGGGTAAATGCATCAGATTCAGCGTCTGCGTGACCTGATGACCAATATTTACTGGTGATCGATTCCACTGGTTCAGCTTGAACCGCTTGTTGGGAGGTGTAGAACATCCAGCCCGCGAGCAAGGCGGCGATAATGACAAGGGCAATTACAAAATTTCTTTGATTCATTGGCTTCTCTCCAAATTGGTGTGATGTGCTTTAATTCGTTAAAATTATAAAGCCTCAAAAACAGGTGTCAATAGTGCCTTAAATTT
>CAZMZQ010000199.1:0-2443 GCA_964570745.1 uncultured Anaerolineaceae bacterium | reverse complement strand
GTCCCTGTCGGGCTGTGGTTTCTGGGATATAATGGTCATGTCAGGCTATTAGGAGCCTTCCTTCTCTAGATCCAGTTGAAAAACTAAAACCAGGTTCTTAGATCTCCTGACATTTGACAAGATGGCAGTGGACCAACGACCTGTTGAGCTGTCATCTTATGTTTTAGAGGGAGAGTTGTGTTATGACCAGGAATTTTTCTTATGACGATATGAACAAAGTCCTGTTGGAAAAGAAAAGC
Source organism: uncultured Anaerolineaceae bacterium (assembly GCA_964570745.1). Taxonomy (GTDB): domain Bacteria; phylum Chloroflexota; class Anaerolineae; order Anaerolineales; family Anaerolineaceae; genus Mesolinea. The sequence continues at coordinate 2,204 of CAZMZQ010000199.1, read as the reverse complement.
CGTTTCGCGGTCGATGAAAGCTTTTCATCTTCCAAAGAGGAGCTGGAATTGGTTTTGTCGATCGGGAAAAACATCGAAGACCTGGGCTTTATCTTATCGAAAGAATTGTTTGACGCCCTGAAGTTTCAGCCCCGACAGAAACTGATTGATGCTTACAAACTGCTGGTGCAGGTGCTTGCCAGGATGGTTGGTGGGCATGTAGTACACAAGCCATTTTACAAAAACTTCCCTCAACAAGTGATGGCGATGTCTGAAGTTGACCTGTATATGAACGCCCTGGTGCATTATTGGACGGATGGGACCTGGATTCCGGAATATGTTGAGCAGATGCGTTTCCCGATTGAAGATGGGGATTTTCAAATCAAAACGATAAAACTTGGCTCAGCAGCGGACTTTCACCAATTGTTTGCGGATATGATGTCAGGCAAGGGCAGCCTTTCTCCGGACGACCAAAAACTGCTCGGTTGGTACATTGAGAATTCTGATGGCGATGACCTGGTTGGCAGGCTGCCGGATGAGGTCCCGACCAGGGAGACTTTGAGCCTGGTTTTGGGCAAGATTCTGAAAACACACCCCGGCAAGGTCGAATCGGTGAAGCAGTATGTCAAAACAGCCACTGACGTTTTGAGATTGGTGACGTATTTATCTGACGGAGACCTGTCTCTGGCAGATAACACCCGCTTTAGAAATTTTTCGAGAGCGGAGCGGCGGATATTGCTCTCTTTGCTGGAAGGATGCAGGAACATTGAAGAGGATATGGCTAGGTATCCTGAAAAATGGATCAGGGTGGGCGAAAAACTACACCCGGGTGATTATTCAACCCAGTTCCCCGCAGCCTATGAAGCTTTCAGCAAGATCAGAAAGGGAGAAAAAATTTATTCGTTTGCCTCGGAAGTTGAACTGGCATTGAAAGAGGAAAATCCTGAGACGGTACTGAGCTTGTTAAAACAGCGTCCGGGCGAATTGTCGAGAAGAATGGATGCACTTGCCAGGGCTTATCCTGAACATGAAAGGCATATCCTGGAGGCGTTTGGGGCGGTTGCGCAGGAAGTTTCGACGCAGGTTTTGCTGCAGCTTGCAGCTCATTTCAAAGCCCGAAACGAGGAAAGGGAAACGCGGTCGTTTTTCCCGAAGGGGATTATTGCGAAAGTGAAAGTGATAGAAAAGCCCCTGCCCCTTTTATCCGATGCGTTTTGCAGGCAAGTTGTGTCGGTTTGTGAAGACGCTCTGATCCAGCGATTTGCGAGCAAACCTGTCTTGGGTAAGGTTTGGATTGACCCGGTTTTAAAAGATATATTCGTGCCGATTGCTCAGCGGTCTTCGAGCCGGTCGCTAAAAACTTATGCGCGGGGATCGCGGTTTTCGTTACCTGAAGGGGTGAAAACGATCCGTGGATTCATCCATTGGAAGAACGTAATTGCGCCTTTATCTCCAAAAACTGAGCGCGAAGACGACAGGGCTGAAAACGCTCAGGTGGCGGCAGATAACGTAATTATCGATTGGAGAAGTGTCCTTTCAGGACGGGATGAGCCACTCCCAAGGACGGGCGGATCAACAGAAACCCACAATCAAATAAGAACAGATATTGACCTCTCACTCGGGTTGTATGACCGCGATTGGAATTATATCAACCATATTTCTTATACCAACCCGCGGATTGAAAAGCTAGATCTTTATCACAGCGGGGATATTGTTGATGCGCCGGAAGGGGCAAGCGAGTTTGTCGACATGAATGTTGATAAATTGAAAGAGAATGGGGTCCGGTATGCAGTTTTCAACGTTTACTCTTACACCCTGCAGGGTTTTAATGAAACACCGGAATGTTTCTTTGGTTGGATGAACAGAGAAAAGCCGGAATCCGGTGAAATTTTTGAGCCAAAAACAGTCAGTAATAAAATTGACCTGTCCTCCCCAACAATCATTTGCCTGCCGGTTTTGTTTGACCTTGAGAAAATGGAAGCTATCTGGATGGATGTTTCCCTGAAGTCCAATCCGAGGTGGGTGAATAACATCGAGGCAAACAGGAACAACGTCGTCCTGATTTCAAAAGCAATGGCAGAATTGAAAAAGCCAACCTTATTCGACCTTTTCAGGTTGAACGCCACAGCTCGCGGTGTACTGGTGAATTGCCCGGATGAAGCGGATATAAGATTTGGGCTGGATGAAGAAACAGACATAACCCCGTTTGAAATTGAAAAAATCCT
>CAZMZQ010000198.1:0-2462 GCA_964570745.1 uncultured Anaerolineaceae bacterium | reverse complement strand
TTACTTTTGCTGTTAGTGTTCTTTCTGAAGAAAAAAACTTATCAACCAAAGAGCTGAATATATGCGCAGACCGTATCTAAAAAACCTGAAGAAATTGCTGGCCAAAATCCCCGTCATCACCAGGGGCACAATCCCGGAGGTGAAAATACGGGCGGTCACCAGCGATTCCCGCCTGGTTAGGTCCGGCGACGCTTTCGTTGCGATTAAGGGCGACAGTTTTGATGGTTTCGATTATATTCCGGCTGCCATGGAACGCGGCGCTTCTTTGATCATCAGCAACCGCCCGGCTCCGCCCAGTTTAACGGCAGCGTACCTTGAGATCGATGACGATCCTCGCAAAGCGCTCGCCTGGCTGGCAGCCGCCACCCAAAACTTTCCTGCCCGCAAGCTGCGCATGATCGGCGTGACCGGAACCGACGGTAAGACAAGCACATCCAGCATGATCCACCACATTTTGACTCAGGCTGGCGTAAAAGCTGGCATGATTTCAACAGTAAACGCGCTCATAGGCGACAAGGAGATCGATACAGGTTTTCATGTCACCACACCCGATTCACCCGATATCCAGGCATACCTGGCAGAGATGGTCCGTGCCGGTATGACTCACTGCATCCTGGAAAGCACTTCACATGGTCTCGCACAAGGCAGAGCCATAGCCAGCGAATTCGACATTGCGGTTGTCACAAACGTTACCCACGAACACTTTGACTACCATGGTGATTATCAGCGTTACCTTGAAGCCAAAGGCTTATTGTTTGAAAGTCTTTGGGTGACCTCCCAAAAAAGCATTGGCAACCCAAGACTTGCCATTCTGAATAAGGACGATAAATCCTACGGGTATATGAAGCGAGTCGCCACACCAAACCAAATCAGCTACAGCCGCATCAACCAGGCTGACATCTGGGCAGACAACATCGTCAACCGCACTTCGGAACTGCACTTCGATTGCCATATTGATGAGCATGTTTACCAGGTGAAGAGCCCGATGGTCGGGATTTATAACGTCTCAAACGCACTGGCTGCCCTGGCGACCTGTATATTGGGACTTGGGGTTGACCCAAAATCCGCAGTCGCTGCACTGGCAACTCAAAACACTGTGCCTGGACGAATGGAAACAATTGACCTGGGGCAAAATTTCACTGCGATCGTCGACTTTGCACACACTCCCTACGCTCTCGAAGCTGCCCTGGAAACTGCCCGCTCCCTGACCGATGGAAAGGTGATCGCTGTTTTTGGTTCGGCAGGGCTTCGAGACCGGGAGAAACGCCGGATGATGCCGATCGCCTCAATCAAAGGCGCGGATATCACCATCTTGACCGCTGAAGACCCGCGCACAGAATCGCTTGATGACATTTTGCAAGATATGGCAGAGGCCGCAGTCTCCGTCGGCGGTGTCGAAGGGCAGAGTTTCTATCGTGTAGCTGACCGGGGAGATGCCATCCGTAAAGCGATCGAGCTGGCTGAGCCAGGAGACCTGGTGATGTCTTGCGGCAAGGGGCATGAACAATCGATGTGTTTTATCACTACAGAATATAACTGGGACGATCGCACAGCGATGCGAGCTGCCCTGGCAGAACACCTCGGCATCGACGGTCCGCAAATGCCCTGGCTGCCGACGAGCAGGAGATAAGTAGAGTTATTTCTTTTTTCGTTGTAACTGCTGATACATCTCCCCCAGCGTGCCCCCGTTAATGCCGCCAAATATTGCCATAAAGCCAACCAGGGGTGCGAGCAAACCCGATCTCCAGGTCATCAGGACGATCACGACCAAACCGGCAATTCCACCATAAATACCATAAGTAGCGCCCCGCCTGTCTTTGGTAAAAAGTGTCATCAGGAATCCGATGGAGAGTGATCCCAAAAAGATCCCCAGCATCAAAGAGGTGTCAACCCCCTGCATCGCATCCCCATAGCGCTGCATCATCGTATCCATCAAGCTGAAAAATATCAGCGCCCAGGCGACGTTCAACACCATGGAAAGGATGATGAAAGGATATTTTGTGCCTCTAAAATCAAGGATTTGGTTGAGTTTCATAGACAGAATTATATCGTCGAAGATCACTTCAGGCAGGCTTCGATCGTTTCTTTAAGTGCCTGATCAAAATCCGCATGTTGATAACCCAGCAAAGAGCTTGATTCATCCGGGTCCATGAAAGTATTGCGGGTTTGCAGGTCTACAAAGCTAACCGCATCCAGTCCGCTCTCTTTCCCCTTGATTTTGAAACTAATTTCCAACCCCTGGGCTCCCAGCTTTACAAGCCAGCTCGGCAGTGTGATGATCGGTTTGGGTTTTGCCAGGTACTTTTGTATCCCTCCCAATAGTTCAACCCAGGTGAGATTATGCGAAACAACCGGATACTCCCTTCCGGCTTCACCCCGCTCGATAGCTGCCACTGCTGCCCTGGCGACTTCTTCAACAGCAACCATAGACGTGCCACCCGCCGGATAAAACACCCAGGGCA
>CAZMZQ010000197.1:0-2463 GCA_964570745.1 uncultured Anaerolineaceae bacterium | reverse complement strand
CCCATTTTTTGCAAAACGTCAACAACCGGCTGGGTGAATTTGCGGAAATTGTGAAAATTATCCGGAGAGTTAGGAGCAATAAAAGAGAAATTCAGATTGCCATGGTCATGATAAACCGCTCCCCCGCCCGAAAGCCTGCGCACCACGAGAATATCGTGTTCTTCAACAAAATTGACATTGATTTCCTGCACGGTGATCTGGTTGCGCCCGATAATGATTGAAGGCTGGTTGATATAAAAGAGCAGAATCTCATCTTTTGGGGCAATGTTTTTGATCAGGTATTCCTCGATGGCAAGGTTTACCCGGGGGTCATTATTGGGTTCGTTTTCGACAAAAATCATGCAGCCTCCTCGTATTTGCAGAATTATACTGTTTCGGGAGCGCAGTTTTTTAATTAATGATAGGTTTGTTCATCTGAGTTGACAATCTCAGAATACGGATAAGCAAGAAAAAGCCATGATGATCAAATGGCTTATGAACAGGAAACAGTAATGCTGTTTTTAGTTATGCGCTAAAACAACCCATACCACCACTGGGGAACGGAGAAAAGGCGCATGTTGTATCGATAGGCGAGGACGAGGACAACAGCAAGCAAAACCCCTCCAAAAGCGATGATCGCCCAATCCCACCAGTGAAACTTGAGCTCATAGAGCCAGGTGCGCTTGCGCTGACCAAAACCACGCAGGTCCATTGCGTTGGCAATATCTTCGCTTGAAACAATCGCGTTCATCGTGACCGGGATCAAAAGCGGCGCAACCTGCCTGACTTTCTGGACAATATTGCCCTTGCCTGCATCCAGCTCAAACCCACGGGCTCGCTGAGCGTCCAGCGTTACCTGGAAATTGCGCGCCAGGGTTGGGATAAATCGAAAAGAAAGTTCCATGGTGTATGCCAGGCGGTCGGGCAAGCCCAGTTTGCTGAATGTAACACCATAAGCACGCGAATCCATCGTATATGGAATCATGATAAAAACCAGCGATATCGAAAGAATGCGCATCAATTGCGATATCGCAAACCACAAACGCTCCACGGTTAGACCCAGGTTGAGATGTCGTCCGAAAATGACCAGACCATCAGGCCAAACAAGCTGCCCTCCCGGAGGCACAACCCCACCGGCACCACCGCCGGTAATGATGGTGTTGACCACAATCATAGTGAAAAGCATGATCGAGATCATCAGCCAGCCCATGCGAGTGTCTTTCCAGCTCAGTCTGCCCATGCTATACCAGATGATGGAAATAACAAACACCGCGAACAGAATGCTTGGGTTCCAGGTGGTTGTTGCAGCAAACAGTATTGCAAAAGAGAAAATAAAACGAGCCCGCGGATCGATGTGATCCATGGGGCTGTTACGATAGCGATAATTCCAGCTAACCAGCATGAGGTAATTTCGAGGGCGATCCCGGGAGAGCCATAACGGTCTCTGCCAGCTTCAGACCGCCCTCAGGTTTTACAATTTTTCTTAACGCCCGCTGCGTTGGACGATAGCTGCGTAAGCAATCATCAAAACAGGCAGCAAGATCAAGCCCCAGACGATGTTGGTCAGGAAGGCAGGCAGGAAGTTGGCAAAAATAACCGTGTTGATGTCCGCGCCCGATACCCACATTTCTGAGAAGCTGGCAACACCCATTCCAAGAGCGCTGCCCAGAAGTACGGAGACTTCACCCTGGATAATGGATTTTTGTTCGTTGTACTTGTAGACCATGGCAGAGAAAATACCAGGGATCAGACCCATGAGACCGTTTCCAAGGTCCCACCAGACCCAAAAACCATAACCGCTGAGCATATCAGCAAGAATGTTACCAACAAAACCGGTGATAAAGCCGACGGCCGGACCAAAAGCGATACCGAAGAACATCGGGATGACAACCGCAGGTCGGATGCCGACATTGCCAGCACCGGGGATCTGCCAGATATTGAACGCCCAGGTGACCACGGCGTAGAGTGCCGCACCAATGGCGGCATAGACAACTTGTTTGGTCCCAAAGGCCCAAATATTTTTCTTCTTTCCTGTTGTGTGTGTGTCTTGCATTTAAATCCTCCAAATAACTATGAAATAAATTGGCTAAGCGCTTCCGCGCCTAAGTATTGACCGGTTTTCGGCCATAACTCCTGATTCAATTTTAGCAAAGAAGTTGGCATCAATCGCCACATTTTTAACCTTTGCTCATCCTGGAATATTTCCTGTGGATGTCCATCTGCAACAACCTCACCGCCAAACAAAACCACCACGCGGTTGGCAAAGATAAGTGCCAAATCGAGGTCGTGAGTGATGAAAACGATAGCATCAAAACCAGGTGTTTGCAGGATGGTGCTCATAAAAGACTGATAATTCCAATAATCCTGCCCGGCTGTGGGTTCATCCATCATCAGCACACGTGAACGCATCGAAAGAACCGATGCGATTGAAACCCGTTTCTGCTGTCCAAACGAAAGCGCCAGGGGCGGCGTGGGCAGCTCTTC
>CAZMZQ010000196.1:0-2480 GCA_964570745.1 uncultured Anaerolineaceae bacterium | reverse complement strand
GGGTGGGTCTAACTTTGCCGGGCTGGTTTTTCCTTTTGTCCGCGAAAAATTAAAAGGGAACCAAAATACTCGTTTCGTGGCTGTTGAACCGACCGCGACGCCCAGCTTGACCAGGGGTATCTATGGATTTGATTATGGAGATAGCGCAGGCATCGTGCCGATTATCAAAATGTATACCCTGGGAAGCGATTTCATTCCCGACCCAATTCATGCCGGAGGGCTCAGATACCATGGTATGTCGCCAATAGTAAGTGGATTGTATGAAGCCGGGTTAATTGAGGCAGTAGCGGTGGAACAACGGAGTATATTTGAAGCTGCCATCAAGTTTGCACAGTCGGAAGGAATTTTGCCGGCACCTGAATCAGCCCATGCCATCCGGACTGCAATTGACGAGGCTTTGGACGCTCGTGAGAAGGGCGAACACCGTGTGATCCTCTTCAACCTATCGGGGCACGGATTTTTAGATCTTTCTGCGTATGATAATTACTTGCATAATGGAATGATCAATGGCAAACCACCCGAGGAAGAGTTGGAAGGAATTGCCGCCCGCCTCCCAAAAGTAAAAATGTAGACCCTGATTTTGTTGGAGGCTGATTATCAACCGAAAGCCTAGTTTATAACCGGGTTTTATCATAAACGGTCGGGATTATGCCGGTTTTACATGCCATCAGATAGAAAATTACTTGACAAAATCACTCAATAGTTGATATACTCATTCTCCGCGTCTCAAGCTAGTAGAGACGCTTAATTACGTAAGTTGGAAGGGTAGTGCCATGAATCATACAGAATTATTGAAATCTGTACAAGCTGAAAAGAATGAAAACATTCCTGATCTTTTCCCTGGCGATAACGTCAGTGTCCATATGAAAATTAAAGAAGGCGACCGCGAGCGTATTCAGGAGTTCAAAGGCGTGGTCTTATATGTGCGTGGAAACGGCAATGATGCCACCTTCACTGTTCGCCGGGTTGCCAGCAATGGTATCGGTGTTGAGCGCACCTTCCTGTTCAATTCGCCCCGCATCGCCAAAGTTGTGGTCGAACGCCACAACCGGGTTCGCCGTGCAAGGCTCTATTTCCTGCGCGAACGCACCGGCAAGAGCGCCCGCTTGAAGCAGCGTTTTTAATTTCAAACCAAAGGACAAATTGTTCTTTCGAAAAGCCTGTTTCCGATGATTACGGAGGGGCTTTTTAATTTAACCAGGAGAAAATGAATGAGAAAACCAATCATTGCCATTCCAGCCGGACACATTGTAGGCAAAAGTGGTGTGAAGGTCTATCAAAGTCCATGGATGGACGTGAACGCCATTCTGGCAGCAGGCGGATTGCCAGTCTTACTGCCGGCTGCTTTGCCTTTGGATGAAATAGCGGCATTGGTGGCTCAATATGACGGTTTTTATTTAACTGGTGGGGGTGACATTAACCCGGAAATTTACGGCGAAGAGAGCCACGAGCGGGTTTATGGCATTAACCCTGAACGCGATGCTTTTGAACTCGCCTTTGTTCGACAGATTATTATGCAGGACAAACCGTTATTAACTGTCTGCAGGGGTACACAGATGTTGAATGTAGCTTGCCAGGGCACGCTTTATGTCGATATCGCCAGCCATATCCCCGGCGCAAAAAAACACGATTGGTGGCCATATTACAAGCGCAACAAACTGGTTCATGATGTCTCCGTTACAGCTGGATCACGGTTTGCTAAAATTGTGGAAGCCCTTGTTCTGCATACCAACAGCCTTCATCATCAATCTATCAACCGGGTTGGTGATGGATTGCAGAGTGTCGCTTTTGCGTCAGATGGTGTGATTGAAGCTTTGGAATACCCTGATAAGCGATTTATTTTTGGGGTCCAATGGCATCCTGAGTGGCTGCAAGACCAGCAGCCAATGCGTGCCATCTACCATGAATTTGTCAGAGCTTGCCTGGAAGATGATGGAACTCAAGGATAAAGACCTCACGCTCAGAAAGGCTGTAGCCACAGATGCCCGCCAACTAACTGAATGGTGGAACGACGGTCAGGTAATGGAGCATGCCGGGTTTCCTAACGGTCTCGGTATCACTGAGGAAGACACCAAACTATCAATAGAGAATACTGATCGAAAGAATATGACCCTCATGATCATTGAGGTGGAAAACAAACCTATTGGGGAATGCAACTTCCGCCTGATGGATGATCTGGCAGAGATCGGGATAAAAGTTTGTGATCAGTCTTATCAAAACCGAGGTTTTGGACGCAGAGCTCTGAACCTGATGATCAGGCATGTGTTCAATAATCCGAAGATTACGAAAGTTATCCTTGACACCAACATCAAAAATAAACGAGCTCAGCATGTTTATCAGGAGCTTGGGTTTAAGCTTGTCAACACGCGCATTAATGCCTGGCAAGACCAGCTTGGCACATGGCAAACTGTTTTAGACTATGAGTTATTGCGCGAAGATTTTAGCTTTATTGATCAATAATTCGTTAATTGGCAAGCTAT
>CAZMZQ010000195.1:0-2485 GCA_964570745.1 uncultured Anaerolineaceae bacterium | reverse complement strand
GAAGAAGCACCGATATCGAGAATGCGTTCAAATTTTTGATAACCGAGATTCTGAAGCCACTCAGCCTGATTTTTAGCGCGCTGAGTCTGCTGATAAAGGTCCTTTTTGGTAGGTTCAGGGCTGGCTTGATAGATTCTGCGGTAAGTTTCCTGGTAAAAAGCCGGGTCGGATGCCTGGCTTTGACGGCTGTCCTGGAAGACAAAACCACAGTAGCTGCAAAGATAATAGGAAACCGAAAAACCAAAAGAGTCTATCTTCTCAAGCAGCCTTGCCTCTTTTCGGGAACAAAGGGGGCAGACAGGCTGAAAAGAAACATCCACCAGGGCAGATGCCCTATGGTCGATCTCATAAAGGTTCTTATGCTGAACCTGAGCAACTTCCTGCTGCCAGCCAGGGTTTTTCAAATTTTCTTCCAGCAGTTCCTGCAGGGTGAAATCATCGCGTCCGTCAAAAGCGTCATAAATCTCATTAGCCAGCTTCAAGTCTTCGGGAGTGTCTACCGTAAAACGCAAATGCCCCGAATCAGGCTCCATGACTGCATGCAGAACTTTAAATCGTCCTTCGCTGTCATAAAGATAGGGCATCACATGTTCCCGTTGGTAAGGTTGGTCGGCTTCGCGCCAGGCACGCTCGAGGGCTGCGAATGAGCAGACTTCCGTATCCATGCCAATCGGCGTGGTGCGTTTAAAGGGCGGTGGCAGGCGATTGGCAGCAAAATCAACATCGCTCTCCAAAAATGCACGGATCACGCGGTCGATTTCAGCCGGGTCGATCATCGGGCAGTCAGCAGTAATGCGTACGATTACATCTGCATGGGTCTGCAGGGCTGCCTGGTAAAAGCGATCGAGAACATCGTAGGGGTCTCCCCGATAGCAGAGAAGGCCCTTATCATTACAGAATTGTTCTATTTGCTCATCGCTTGGGTCGCTGGTCGTAGCGATAATTATTTCGTTTACGAGCGAAGCGCGCCGCACCCTGTTTACTACCCGGGCGAGCATTGGCTGCCCTGCAATGGGTAAAAGAACCTTCCCTGGCAGGCGGCTTGACGTAAGCCTGGCTTGGATGATTGCGACTGTTTTCACTAAATCCAATTTTCCGATCTTATTGAGCCGGCAGGGGGTCTATTTGCATGGAGCCAATACTGATATCATAATCAGCAATGCTGGCTGCCATGTTTGCCGGTGTGGTCACAAAAACGCTTAACCACAACTGATCTTCCGCTTTGAAGAGATAAGCCGCCCAGGCGTTACCTTCTTTGGAATAAGTAAAGCGCGTTACATCGCGACCATTTAGGGTCAGCGAATCACGGTCAACCTGCGCATTTTTGCCCAGGAGTTGTTCCAACGTCAGGGTAAGCAAACTGATCGGCATTTTTGCAAGTGAATGGTTTTTAACCACGACCAGTCTGGTGGGATACACAGCCGGTGTGCCGCCATCAAAACCATACCAGGCAATATTATCCTCGAGGTTGTTAACCAGATCTCCCAGAATTCCATCTGAGGAACCAATCAGGTTGGTAATCGTTTCGACAATGTTGGGTAACTCGGTTTTAATATCTTCAGCGATGTAAGATGGAGGCAGCATGATTTGCATCCCTACACCATAATAAAGCTGCATGCGGGTATCGGGGGTCGCTGTTGGAGCGGGGGTTGGAGCGGTAATTTTTTTGGTGAGTGGTATGTTGCAGGCAAGAATCGTAAGCATCATCAGTGCCATCACCATCGTAACCAGAATTATTTTCTTTTTCATATTAACTTCCTTGATTGGTTGACAACTGTTGGTACAAAGCCAACAGTTTTTGTTTGTTTTTATGCCAGTCCGCCTTTTCAGTCGCAATCAGCCTGGCTGTTTGCGCTATCTCATCCAAAGACAAAGCGGAGACATTCAGTATAGTGTTTTTGAGCTCTTCAATATCATTATCAGTGAAGACCCATCCGTTTTTTCCAGGCTGGACCCATTCGAGATTAGCAGGTATATCCGAAGCGATCGTCGGCAATCCACAAGCCAGCGCTTCCATCAACGAAACAGACGAACCGTCAACATGGCTCGGGGTTATGTAAACATCAGCAGCCCCAAAATAGGTGATGAGGTCCTGGTTGGGAACACGCCCGCCGATGAATATCTTGTCTTGCAGATCTTCCGGGGAGAGGATTTCCATATATTGGTCATGCAGACTGCCATCTCCAAGCAGAATGAGTCGCAGATCGGGGTTTTCACGAATTGCCTGGCTGAAGGCATGCAGAAGCACGTCGACACCATAGTTGGGTTCCCAGCTGCGCAAACATAACAAAACATGTTTATCCTGCCAGTTCATTTTTTCACGCCATTGAGCTCCCGCAGATTTGGCGTTATGGGGGGAGAAATGATCCAGATCAACCCCCCACGGGAAAATAACGATATTTTCAGCCGGAAAGCCGAGATTAATGGCGACCTCAGCCGAACTATAAGCATCAGTGATCAACGCCTGGGCATTGTTCAGGGCAAA
>CAZMZQ010000194.1:0-2527 GCA_964570745.1 uncultured Anaerolineaceae bacterium | reverse complement strand
ATAAAAATCATAGTATAATATTTCGGCAGCGTTTGGGAAGTCACGACTTTCGAGGCGCCTTTTGTGTTTATCCCTGAGGGGAAGAAAGTTGATTGATAGGAAAGAATAATGCCAAGTTCATATTTAACACGCGAGGGATATGAGAAGTCCGAAAAGGAATTGGAGTATTTGCGTACAATAAAGCGTAAAGAGGTTGCCGAGAGGCTCCAGGAAGCAATGGAAGACGGTGAGTTGATTGAAAATGCAGAATACGAAGCTGCTAAAAACGAACAATCTTTCACAGAGGGGCGCATCAAAGAACTGGAAATCTTGCTTGCAAATGCCCATATTATCGGCGAAGAAGAAAACGTTCAAGGCATCGTGAAAGTCGGTTCTACAGTTACGATAAAAGAAGAAGGCGATGATCCGGTGACTTACATGATCGTTGGTCCTGCTGAAGCCGACCCCCTTGATAGCAGAATCTCGAACGAATCTCCGATTGGTCGGTCATTGATTAATCATAAAGCCGGTGATATCGTTAAGGTGGAAACTCCCGACGGGGCTTATAACGTCGAGATTCTCGCGATTGACTAACCGAGACTTGCACAGTGCCCCACCCAAAAAAAGGTGGGGCATTTTTTATGAGAGGACACTGTCATGCTAAAAGATGAATTTTCTGAACTTGAAAGACAACGATTGAATAAACTGGAACAATTGCGCGCTGCTGATATTGAACCGTTTCCAACCCGGGCTTACAAAAATTTCAGCAATGCTGAGGCGATTGCTGCTTTCGAGAAAGCAGAAAACGATGAAATGGCAGAACCAGTTGAGGTGGTTTTGGCAGGGCGTTTGCGCGCAATTCGAAACATGGGCAAGCTCAGTTTTGCTCATATCGAAGACCGAACCGGGAAAGTTCAGCTTTTGCTGCGTGTCAATGAGATCGGTGAAGAAAAATTAGAGGAGTTTGTCCGCTTTTATGATTTGGGCGATTTTATGGAAGCAAGTGGGCAGATGTTCCGAACCCGCAGGGGTGAAGTGACCTTGCAGGTGCAGGATTTCAGAATGTTAGCCAAGTCTCTGCTTCAATTGCCAGCTGACAAAGACGAGACTGTCGATGGAGAGGTGATCCGACATGCCCAGCTTACTGACCCTGAAACTCGTTATCGCCAAAGATACGTCGACCTGGCGGTAAACCCGGAGGTGCGTGAGATCTTCAAAATACGCGCTCAAACCATCAAAGCACTACGGGAATTTTTAGATGAGAGAGGGTTTTTGGAAGTTGAAACCCCGATCTTACAGCCCATTTACGGCGGTGCCGCGGCTAAACCGTTCACAACTTATCATAATCAACTGCATCAGCAGCTGTATCTGCGGATAAGTTTTGAACTGTATTTGAAACGCCTGTTGGTAGGTGGCTTTGACCGTGTATACGAGATCGGACGTGACTTCAGAAACGAAGGCGTGTCTTTCAAACACAACCCGGAATTTACGCAGCTCGAATTCTATATGGCTTATGCTGATTATCAAAAAATCATGGTGATAACTGAACAAATGGTTTCTGAAGTAGCCCAAAAAGTGTTGGGCACAATGAAAATCCAGTTTAATGGGCAGGAAATCGATCTTACTCCTCCATGGAACCGTATGCAGATACGGCAGGGTTTGATTGAACACGCTGGTATTGATATCCAGGCATATCCTGATGCTGATTCTTTGGCAGCAGTTATGCAGGAAAAACAAATCCCCTTTAAGCCGGGGGTTTCCAGGGGCAAATTAATTAACGCCCTCATGGACACTTACCTTGAACCGATTTTGATTCAACCAACCTTCTTATATGATTACCCTCGCGACATCTCACCGTTGGCAAAGGCAAAACCAGAAGACCCAACCACAGTTGAACGCTTCGAAGGTTATATTGGTGGGATGGAGCTCTGCAACGCCTTTACGGAGTTAAACGACCCCCTCGACCAGGAACAGCGCTTTTTGGAAATGGGACATACCTATAGTGAAGACGAGGAAGAACGCAACCCGATAGACGAGGATTACTTACGGGCAATGGCATATGGTATGCCGCCCAATGGCGGGCTGGGGCTTGGCGTCGACCGGCTTGTGATGCTGCTGACAGGGCAGCATACCCTCCGCGAAGTGATCTTGTTCCCTCATTTACGGGATGCTGATCAGGAAGCTAAAAAAGACCAACCCGGTATACGATAAGATTAATCAAAAGTAAGCCATTGCGTTGCTTGGTTAGGCGCAAGACTTGCAACGATTGATTTATGGAAGAAAACCTTCTAATTGAGAAAGCTGTTCAGGGGGATCTTGATGCGTTTAACCAACTGGTTCTAACCTACCAGGATATGGCTTTTAACCTGGCATACCGCATTCTGGCAGATGAAGCTGGTGCTGCAGATGCCACCCAGGACGCCGTTATCTCGATGTATCGCAAGCTCGACAGTTACCGTGGTGGTTCGTTCAAAGCCTGGTTTTTGCGGATCGTCACGAATGCCTGCTATGATGAGCTTCGCAAACAAAAACGCAGACCCACCATCCC
>CAZMZQ010000193.1:0-2554 GCA_964570745.1 uncultured Anaerolineaceae bacterium | reverse complement strand
CCAAAATAGGGCGGAAGGTTTCTTCAATTTGCTCTGCCTCGCCCTGGCGCATTAAGCCGGTGTCGATGAAAACAGCTGTAACGCGGTCTCCCACCGCTCGTTGAACCAGGGCGGTGGTGATAGCTGAATCGACCCCACCGGAAAGCGCAGACAATACACATCCGCTGCCAACCTGTTGACGGATTTGGTCGATGCTTTCTTCAATGATGTTTTTTGACGTCCAGGCGGGTTTACACCCGCAAATTTTGAGAACGAAATTTTCGAGAATCTCCTGACCATATTGGCTGTGATGGGTTTCGGGATGGAACTGGAGACCAAAACGCTGTTGGTCATAATTCGCCATCGCAGCGAAAGGAGTATTGGAAGTGTGGGCGATTCCCACATAACCATCTGGAAGACTCGAGACATGATCTCCATGAGACATCCAGACTTTTTGCTTTCCAAGGTGGAGCAGAGGGTTTTCGGTAGGCACATCGAGGACGGCAAGACCATATTCATGGTCGCTACTTCGGTCAACCTTGCCGCCAGATTGATGTGAAAGTGCTTGCATGCCATAACAGATGCCAAGAACAGGCAGGTCCGTATTAAGTATAAAATCCTGGATGAAAGGCGCATTTTCAGCATAAATGGATTGTGGACCTCCGGAGAGGATGATACCCCTGGTTTGAGGAGTGATTGCTTCGGCTTCGCTTGTGTTCCAGGGGAGCAAATCGCTGTAAACATGCATATCGCGGATGCGCCTGCCGATAAGCTGGGTGTATTGTGATCCAAAGTCAATGATAACTACCCGGTCGCTCATGATGCCTCTCTGCCTGGGTTATGCTGCGTATTCGTTGGTAAATTCAATTTCCCCATCTTCCATTGAGCAGATTGAGACGAGAGAATGAATCGGAATTCCAAGTGGGGAAAGCAGCGCTCTGCCGCCCTCAAAAGTTTTCTCAATCAAAGTTCCGATCCCAACCACTTTAGAACCAGCAACTTCTGCCAGTCTTACCAGCCCGGCGATTGTAGCACCAGAAGCAAGGAAATCGTCGATAATCAGTATTTTTTCATCTTTGCCCAGGTATTCGGGCGAGACGATCAGCTCGGTGTTACGACCCTTGGTATGAGAGGGGGCGACGGTGATATAAACTTCGCTTGGCATTGTGATCGGTTTTGTTTTTCGGGCGTAGACAACTGGCAGGTTAAGGTATTTACCAGCCATTAAGGCAGGGGCGATACCAGAAATTTCTGCGGTAAGGATTTTATCTGTAGAAACACCCTTAAATAACCGGGCAAATTCTTTGCCACATTCATCCATGAGATTGGGGTCGACCTGGTGGTTGATAAACCGGTCAACTTTTAAAATGCCATTTCCCAGGTTTTTTCCGTCGTTGAGAATTCTTTGCTTTAACAAATCCAAGATGCAGCTCCTTTGGTGAGGTTGTAAGTTTGAGAAGGGTAAATGAATATTAAGTTGTGGTTTTTCACTGCAATCGTTACAAATGGATGTAACATGGGCATATTATAACAAGTTTCATGGCAACAACCTCGTAAAATTTTCATTGTTCACATCTCAATATCGCAACTAACAATTTCTTTACACATTAAAACAACTCCTCTATTTAGTAGAGAAGTTGTTTTAATAATCGCCCTGGTTATGTAAGTGTTGGGTGTCTTAGACAAGACCTCTGATAACAGGGTAGATTAACGCGATTGTTTGAGCATTTCGCCCTTGAGGACGGTGACTGCCTTGCCGCCAATAAAAGCGCGTGTATCAGTCAGCCGGACCCAAATATCACCTCCACGGTTCGAAGCCTGGTAGGCATAGAAATTGTCTTTTCCGGTTTTGGTTTGCCAGTAAGGACCTAAAATACAGTGCGCCATGCCAGTGACGGGGTCTTCCGGAATGCCGGTTTTTGGTGAGAAAAAGCGGGAAATGAAATCGTACTTTGTGCCTTCGCCTGGGGCGGTGATAGCAAAATCGTGCCAATCAAGCTGATTGATCAACTCAAAATTTGGCTGGAAATCACGAACCTGGTCTGCATCTGCAAGTTCCACGATCAGGGCACCGTTATCAGACTCTGCGACGGCGACTGGTGTGTTGGGAAGGATTTGTGCCAGGAGAGGCGGCGCGTCGATCGGGTTTGTTTTAAAACGGGGCATACTTATTTCAATTGTGCCGCGATTAAACGTAGAGCTGATCTCACCGCTGCGGGTGTGGAAAAGGATGGTTTCATCAGGATCGTAAAAACCGAATTCGTAGAGGATATGCGCGCTGGCAATGGTGGCATGCCCACACAAATCGACCTCGGTGGTCGGAGTGAACCAACGCAGTTCATAATCGGGTCCTTTAGGACGAAGGAATGCAGTTTCAGACAAGTTGAATTCCTGAGCCACATCTTGCATCCATTGCTCATTTCGGGATTCTTCCAGCAAAACGACAGCGGCAGGGTTGCCTTTGAACGGTTTGATGGCAAATGCATCAACCTGGTAAATCGGATACTTCATCTTGATCCTCCTATGGTTGCACTTTCGATTATTTTACTCTGATTAACAGCAGATTGGAAATAAT
>CAZMZQ010000192.1:0-2554 GCA_964570745.1 uncultured Anaerolineaceae bacterium | reverse complement strand
AAGACGGCTTAGGGCTGACTGCGCTGTTGCTATGGCTGCGAAAAGGGTGATTTGATCTGGGCTTCCAATAACAGAACTGAATGATATTCGCTCAGTCGTCTCGGAGTCTTGCTGAGCAATACCGTACAGAAGGGTTCAATATGTGAGCGGTGCGTCATGATCCAATCAGCTAAACCCGCCCACAATTCATAATCACAATTTGGTAAGGCAATCGTGTCATAGGGAACGTGGTCATGGTGCTGGGAGCGCAGCGAGCAGTACTTGTCCCATTCCGTTTCCAAAGCATTTCTGTTTACCTGGGTTGGGCGGGTCTTGCTAGGTTGGGGCATATTGGCGCTCGTGATTGGGACCCGCCCGTACGGTTGTTTATTTGGTGTGAAGCAATCCCGGCAAATAGAACATGAGGTGAATGCTTGATGGCAAAAACCGTAGAGATCGCTTCGCTAAAGAGGCTTGCGATGACGCTTTCCCAACCACGTCTTTGCGAGCGCAGCGAAGCAATCTCGGCAAATGGAACATGTTGCAAACGCCTGACGGGAACAACCAGAGAGATCGCTTCGCAAAAAAGGCTCGCGATGACGGATTTTGAGCAGTAGCTTTCATGACCCACGTACGGCTGGGTCTTGGTCCAGCCGCTGAGTGAGCCTGGCAATGCCTTAGCGGAGGGAGCGAGCCCCCTCCGTACGGTTGAATAATCTCAAGTCCCACCCAGAGAGATCGCTTCGCAAAAGAAGCTCGTGATGAGGCCGCCCACCTCCGTCTTTGCGGGAGCAGCGAAGCAATCCCGGTAATACGGTCATTAGACACTTTAGCTCTTAATCCATTAAAATCGAAGTATGGCTGTGCAAGGTGCAAGCGAAGCAAAACCAAAAAATGGTCAAATCCTCTTTTGGCTTGGGATGGCGTTTTATCTGCTCACGCGCCTAATTGCGCTTGATAAATTTCCGATCTATTTCTTTTCCGATGAAGCCATCCAGACGATGTCTGCTTTCGACCTGATCAACCGTGGGTTTCGCGACCTCGAGGGCAACCTCTTCCCGCTTTATTTCGAGAACGGACCGCAATTCAACCTCTCCCTTTCAGTTTGGCTGCAGGTACTTATTGCCTGGCTGCCGCGCTCGGTTTGGCTTACGCGGGCTTTACCGGCGATGATCAGCCTGGTTTTCCCGCTTTCCATCTCATTATGGGCGAAGGATTACTTTAAAAGCAAACATTGGTGGCTGGCGCCCCTGATCATCAGCGCCGTGCCCGCCTGGTTTCTTCACTCAAGAACAGCTTTTGAGACCTCGCTGGGGGTCAGTTTTTACAGCTTATTTCTGTTTTTTTACCTCAAATACCGGCTTCAAAAGCGAAAAAACCTGCCTCCCGCGCTTGTGTTTGGTGCTTGTGCCTTCTATTCTTACGCACCGCTGCAGTTAGTAGTGGTCGCCACAGGTTTAGCCCTCCTTGTGGTTGACTGGTGCTATCATTTTAAAGACAAGAAGGGACTGCTGGCTGGGCTGTTGTCTCTATTTGTTTTTGCCGCTCCTTATTTTCTCTTCCGTATCAGCCACCGACAGGCTCTTGGCACACAGCTTCACCTGCTGCGCTCCTATTGGCTCAGCAATATCCCTTTGCAGAACAAATTGGGTATTTTCCTTGGTAAGTGGCTGCAAGGGCTCAACCCGCTTTACTGGTTCATCCCTAACGAGGTAGACCTGGTGCGTCATCAGATAAAAGGGTTGGGGCACCTGCCCTGGTTTTTCTTGCCCTTTTTCCTGAGCGGCTTGTGGAAGTGTCTGAAAAACTGGAAAGAACCCACCTATCGCCTCCCGCTTATTGCTTTGCTGGTTGGGCCATTTGGTGCTGCAATCGCTGATATCGCTATCACTCGCGTCCTGGTGATGATCGTGCCCTTCAGTTTATTAATTTTCCTCGGAGTAAACGAGGCAATCGAATTCGTTTCTGAGAAATTCCCCCAAAAAAAATTGCCGGCTTATCTCTCAGCTTCCGCTATGATCCTCTTTTCCATCTGGATGAATTGGTATGCAATCGTCAAGGGTCCGCTTTGGTATCCCGAATATGGTCTCTATGGAATGCAATGGGGCGCTCAGCAGCTAACTGAAAAAATTGTGCAATTCAGGGAAGAAAATCCCCAATCCAAGCTGATCATCAGCCCTGATTGGGCTAACAACACAGATATCCTCATGCGTTTCTTTTTGGGTGATCCCCTGCCCATTGAAATTGGCACCCTCCAGGAATATGACCTGTATTATCAGGAAATCGACTCAAACCAGGTCTTTGTTATCACCCCGGATGAATACGTCTGGGTGCTCAATAATCCAAAATTCGATCAGATCAAACTACTCGATACTCTGGATTGGCCGGATAATCGTCCTGGGTTCTACTTTTTAAGCCTGGCATATTCTCCTGAAGCTGAACAGATTTTCGAAGTCGAATTAGTGGAACGGCATCAACCAGAGACCACTGAGATGGACCTGTTGAGCCAGCGGGTTTCCATCACCTATTCACGCCTCGACCTGGGCACGATCGCCCATATCTTTGATGGCAACCA
>CAZMZQ010000191.1:0-2577 GCA_964570745.1 uncultured Anaerolineaceae bacterium | reverse complement strand
TGACCACAGGGGTTTCTTTATGGAGACTTTCAGGCAAAACGAATTTGAACAATATTGTGGCGCTGTTAAGTTTGTTCAGGATAATCATTCAGGTTCAAACCAAGGAACTTTACGTGGGTTGCATTATCAAATTAAAAACACGCAGGGGAAATTGGTTCGCGTGATCGCAGGTGAAGTGTTTGATGTCGCGGTCGATTTGCGCCAGGGATCTCAGACCTTTGGGAAATGGGTCGGGATAATTCTTTCTGCAGAAAACAAAAACCAACTTTGGATACCTGAAGGGTTTGCCCATGGTTATTATGTGATCAGTGAATGGGCTGAATTTGTCTATAAGGCAACTAACTATTACTCCCCTGAATGGGAACGCAGTTTATTTTGGAATGATCCAACTATTGGTATACAATGGCCCCTTACTAACGGAAAAGAACCCACAATTTCAGATAAAGATGCCGGTGCGCCGAAACTGACGGATGCAGAAACTTTTCCTGTCGGATGAACTAAAGGTAACAAGGAGAATACATGAGACGAGTATTGGTAACCGGAGGAGCCGGTTTCATTGGTTCAAATTTTATCCATTGGCTGTTAAAAAACGATTCTGATGTTGAAATTGTCAATCTGGATGCACTCACTTATGCAGGTAGCCTTGAGAATTTACGCGATCTGCCCGACCCATCCAGACATACCTTCATCCAGGGAAGCATCACTGACCGCGATTTAGTGGATAAAATTTTTGCTGAGTATCAGGTTGATACCGTGGTTCATTTTGCTGCTGAGAGCCACGTGGACCGCTCGATCCATAACCCGGGAATATTCGTTGACACAAACGTTGTGGGCACCTTCATCCTGCTTGAGGCAGCCCGACGTTACTGGTTGGTAGACAAAATGGTACCGGTTGAGCAAGCTCGTTTTCATCACGTTTCTACTGATGAAGTTTTTGGCACCCTAAGCCCACAGGAACCTCCATTTGAGGAAGACACAAATTATGCACCCCGATCGCCTTATGCGGCAGCAAAAGCATCAAGTGATCATTTTGTGCGTGCTTATCACATCACTTACGGTTTGCCAATTTCGATTAGCAACTGCTCCAACAACTATGGTCCCCGACAATTCCCTGAAAAATTGATTCCTTTGATGATTTTAAACGCAGTCAATGGGAGACCTTTGCCTGTATATGGCGACGGAATGCAAATTCGGGACTGGTTGTATGTGGATGATCACTGCGAAGCGATCTGGAAAGTGGCCACACAGGGACGTGTAGGCGAAACCTACTGTGTAGGTGGAGATAACCAACCACCAAATATCGAGATTGTGAAGACAATCTGTTCAATATTGGATGAGCTGCTCCCTGATTCTGAGTTCATTCCTCATGATCAACTTATCAGCTATGTGCAAGACCGCCCTGGGCATGACCGGCGTTATGATATCAATATTGATAAAATTAACCAGGAGCTTGGTTGGAAACCACAGCATGACCTGGCACAAGGCTTGCTCGATACTGTAAAATGGTATTTGGATAATCCGGATTGGATTGGTGAAATAACCAAGCAGTCTGATTATTCGAGCTGGATGAAAAAGAACTACGTAGAAAGAAAGGCATAACCATGAAAGGGATTATACTTGCAGGCGGAAAAGGAACCCGGTTATATCCATTGACTTTGGGAATCAGTAAACAGTTATTGCCGGTTTATGATAAGCCGATGATTTACTATCCGCTTTCAATGTTGATGCTGGCAGGGATACGAGAGATTCTGATTATTACCACACCTGAAGACAGTGAACAATATCAACGTCTGCTTGGCAATGGTGAGAAAATCGGGTTGAAGTTTCAGTATGCTACGCAGGCGGCTCCTCGGGGGTTGGCAGATGCTTTTATCATTGGGAAAGAATTTATCGGGGATGACAAAGTATGCCTGATTTTGGGTGACAATATCTTTTTCGGGCAGGGACTCCCTCAGGTTTTACGCAGCGCTTCCGAACAAGAGAAGGGCGCGGTTGTGTTCGCCTATCCGGTGAAAGACCCTGACCGTTACGGCGTTGTGGAGTTTGGTGAGAATGGTAAGGCAATCAGTTTGGAAGAAAAGCCCGAACATCCACGTTCAAATTATGCCGTGCCGGGGATTTATTTCTATGATAATCGTGTTGTTCGTTATGCCGAGGAGCTGGAACCTTCAGCAAGAGGTGAAATTGAGATCACAGACATCAACAAGCGTTATCTCAATGATGGCGAGTTGATGGTGAAGGTTTTGGGAAGAGGTGTTGCATGGTTGGATGCCGGTACGCACGAATCACTTCTGCAGGCCTCGATGTTCGTCCAGGCGGTTGAAGAACGACAGGGGATGATGATTTCTTGTATTGAAGAAATCGCGTATCGAATGGGTTATATCGATGAAGAATGTTTACGAAATTGTGCTGAACCATTGGCAAGCAACGAATATGGCCAGTATTTGTTAAGATTATTAGATAGTTTGAAAAAATGAAAAAGATTCTGCAAATCGGCACTAAGGGACAGGTGGGTTGGGAGCTCCTGCGCACCTGTGCACCTTTGGGTGAAGTGGTTGCGCTGGATTATCCTGAGGT
>CAZMZQ010000190.1:0-2585 GCA_964570745.1 uncultured Anaerolineaceae bacterium | reverse complement strand
TTGGAAACGCATATATTATCAATATAATTAAGAGAAAAGAGGAGACAACATGAAAAAAATAAAATTCCTTTTATTGCTTGGACTGACTTCTGCCCTCTTGCTTGGAGCTTGCACTCCAGCTGTCGAAACCCCTGACGTGGAAGCTGAATTACGGGCAACCATGATTGCATTGAACGTTGAACAGACTGTCCAGTTACAGCAAATCGAAACGCTGCAAAGCCAGCTGGCTCAACCAACTGCTACCTGTCCGGTTTGTGCAACTGAAGCCCCGACTGCCACACCTGGTCAACCAACCGACACACCTACGCCTGTACCAACTACGGTGTCAACGGGCAGCATTTCCGGAAAACTGGGATTTCCATCCTCGTTTATTCCACCGCTGCGAATCGTCGCAATTAACACTGTCACAGGTTATTACTGGTGGCAAAACACAGTTGAAAACCAATCCAGTTACCGGTTCACCGATTTGCCAGTTGCGAAATATTACGTTTTGGCATATCAGATCCAGGAGCCTTCGCGAACTTTTTATGCGGGTTATTCGAACTTTGTTACCTGTGGGCTTTCAGTCAGCTGTACCAACCATTATCTGATAAGTGTGGAAGTGAAAGCCGGTCAGGAAGCTACTAATATAGACCCGATCGACTGGTATACAACCGATCCCGAAGCCTGGGGCTGGCCCCTGGACCCGACCATTAATTGGAATTGAACAAGGTGTGAAAATATTACGACGGTATAATAGGTCTGATCGCGAGGTTAGCTGCAGATGACTTTTGGAAACAAACAAAACCTGAACAAACTGGTTGTTACCATTATTGTGTTCTCGCTTCTGCTTGTTTCCTGTGGTTCAGGCGCGGTTAATCAAAAACAACGGATTCTGGAAGTCGAATTAATTCAGCCTATTATACCGATCAACCAGGGGCATATTTTTGACCTGCAGTTGAAGCTTGGCAATCCGGGTCTTTATAACGTTCACGTGACGCGAATCACCCTGCCTGCTGAAGTAATGAACGCGGGGCGTTACGTTGGTTCCACGCCGCCTCTCACCCTAAACAAAAATGAGTTAGGTGAGGGTTTGATCGAGATGGATCTTACCATTGCGCCAACCGGCCTTGAAACCTTGGTATTTCGTTTTGAAGCCAACCACACCGGCACCCTGAAAGGGCAAGGCGAGGTGAGCACGGATGATAAGGTTTACCCTTTCCCTGTTGAAGTCTCTATAGTGGGGGTGAATCCCGAAGGCTGGCAGCCCGGGCTTTCACCCCAAACTACTCCCAGCGCGTTGGGTCCGATTCCCTGGCAGGCTGTCGTTCAGATTGAAGCAATCGTTGATATTGATGGCAGGAGGCAAACCGGATGGTCTGGCTCGGGGACGATTATCAGTGCTGACGGCCTGATACTGACTAATGCACATGTTGTTTTATCAGAACGATTTTACCGTGTGGTTGACCTGGTGGTTTCTCTGACAGTCGCACAGGATTCACCTCCTGTCCCCAGTTATTATGCCAGTATCGTGCAGGCTGATGCCGCACTCGATATCGCTGTAATTAAGCCATACCAGGATATTAACGGGAATCAACTCAATTACGACTTGCTTGAATTGCCCTTTGTCCCCCTGGGAGATTCAAACCAGCTGGATTTGGGGGAATCACTGGTCATCCTTGGTTATCCTGGAATCGGGGGCGAAACGATCACCCTTACCCGCGGGGAGGTAAGCGGTTTCACGGCTGAGAATCCTTATGGAAACCGTGCTTTCATAAAAACAAGCGCGACCATTGCAGGAGGAAACAGCGGTGGTCTGGCGGTAAATGACCAGGGTGAGCTGGTTGGTGTGCCTACCGCGGTTGGTTCAGGTGACCTGGATGTTGATGTTGTTGACTGCCGGGCGCTGATTGACACAAATCGTGATGGTTATGTCGACGATCAGGACAGTTGTGTTCCGACCGGCGGTTTTATCAACGCTCTGAGACCCATCAACCTGGCAATGGAGATTGTCGAAGCTGCCCGCAAGGGTGAAGTAGCGATCCAGGCAGGTATTGCCAGTGAAGAAACCTTTGATTCAGCAGGACAGGTGATCCTCGAAGATGATTTTTCGAACCCTTCAAGCGGCTGGGATCGGGTGGAAGCAGACCATGGCTATGCAGATTATGAGAATGGTGAATATACCCTTAAAGTAACGGACACGATGTATTTCCTTTTTGCAGACCGGGAATTTGCATACGAGCCTATCATGATAGAAGCGGATGTGCGTGTTGTTCAACCGGCTGGCGATGGCGATTTTGGCTTCGTCTGTGGTTATGATGGAGATGATAATTTTTACGTCCTTGAAATCAGCGAAGATGGTTACTATTCAATCTGGAAACAAACTGGTGAAGAAGTAACATTTTTGGTTGAATGGACATATTCCCAGGAGGTGGCAGCCGGGGGTAGAATGCGCCTTGGTGCCCTCTGTGGAGTTGATCAACTTGCCCTCGCTTTGAATGGGAAAGTGCTCGCGAGTGCTGTCGACCCGAATTACAAACCTGGTAACATCGGTATGATGGCAGGAACTTTTGACCTGCCTGGCATAAAAGTGGCTTTTGATAACC
>CAZMZQ010000189.1:949-2624 GCA_964570745.1 uncultured Anaerolineaceae bacterium | reverse complement strand
TCAATTCATCGACCCAACCTCCAAACCAGGCTCCGATAGCCGCAATTAACATGGAAAGGACAGAGGTCGTGGCTGCTGCCAGCAAGCCAAAAGCCAGCGCAATTGGGGCGCCCCATAATATTGCAGTAGTCAGGTCACGGCGCATATGATCTGTGCCAAACAAGCCAAAAACAAGACCATGACTAACAAACTCAATGTGAACGTCTGAGTCTTTCTCGAAAGTTGATGCCAAAATCTTCAGAGTATAAGAACCTTTGTTGATCATCAATGGTTCTGATTTTGGCTCAGAGAATAACCCTTTCATTGCTGATATTTCACCACCATGAATACGTTTAAGTCGGGTTAATAGTTTTTCATCTTGTGAAAAACGATAGGTTTGTCTGTTTGATGTGCCAAAATCAGTGATTTTGATTTCTTCTCCTCCAGGAGTTTCAAGCACCACTGAAATAAAGGGGTTTTTTACCTTATAGTCCGCCTTGATGTAAAGAAAAAGTTCCTGCGGATATTCGTCATACTGGAAATCGAAGGTGTATTCATATTCAATCGATGATCCTGATTCCCCAGGTGTTATCACCTTTGAGAAACCCTCATCCTCACCAGCGATCACAGCAAATGATATTGGCAGGTCTTTATCTGAAAAATAATTAAACCAGGAAGGTGGTACATTTTTAGGGTTACGATAAACGGTATCCTCGCCACCTCTCCATAGTCTGATTGCTTCGTCGTAAGGAATGGAAAATACCGCATAAATCGCCAGGGCTACCAACAATAAAATGATAATTGCACCGAATATAGCTGAGGGATATTTTGAAATTTCTTTAAAAGTATTCTTCATGTTTTTCATGTTAACTGTTCCCCCCGCCTACCTTAACTCTTGGATCCACTATCGCATAAACAAAGTCGAGGAAAAATACTGTAAAGGCAAGCAAGTATGCATATATAATTGTGGTGCCAACAATCACTGGGGTATCATACAGGCTGACAGCCCGAAAGATAGTCCTACCCAAGCCAGGCCAGAGGAATATCGTCTCGGTAATGGTTGCTCCGGTAAACAAACCGATGATTATGAGGGCAAAGTTCGTGATAATCGTAGGTAACGTAGGACGCAAGATATAACGTCGTTCAATTTCTCGTGATGGCAGTCCTTTTGCTTTTGCCATATCCACGTAATCTTCGCTTGAATAAATCAGGAAAAAAGTTCTCCAGTTATAAATACTAATAAAAAATGAGGAAATGATCAGAGAACCAGCTGGAAGAATCAAGTGTTTCAAAACATCCAGAATATAAGCGCCTGTTTCTTTGGGTGGTGGCGCAGAAACCATACCACTGAATGGAAGCATTTTTAGCACAGCTGAGAATAACAAGATTAAGAAGATTCCATAAAACCATGGCGGGACCGAGGACGTTGGAGAAAGCGTGATAATCAATTTGTCCCAAATGCTTCCATATGCCCTCGACAGCATCAAAGCCAAGAATACTGTGGAAAAGAAGAGGAATAACTGTGAAACCCCCATCAATAATAGCGTCGCTGGCAGTCGCTCGAGAATAATGTTGCTTACCGCCCTGGAACCGTGATCACTTACCATGTGAACTGCACGGCCAAGGTTCAAAGTAAGGGCGTTTCCCAGAAATCGAAATGATCGAACAACAAACGGGGTATTCAGACCCATTCGTT
>CAZMZQ010000189.1:0-939 GCA_964570745.1 uncultured Anaerolineaceae bacterium | reverse complement strand
CTTGCTCGCCGTCATGGCAGATACTTCCTGGTTGACCCTTTCGCGGATGTCGTTTCGCATAATCGTATCGACATAACCGCCCATGTTCGCAATAAGAATGGTGATGTAGATGCCCATAACAATGGTAATGAAGAGCATAGCAACCCTTAATGCTAAAAATTTACCCAATCGCTTCGCGGTATTTATTCTTGCCGCTCTATTTAAATTTGTTATTTCGATGTTTGTCTCAGTGGTCATAGCATCGCTCTCTTTTTAACAAAGGGGCAAGTTAGTGTTAACTTGCCCCTCCTTACTAATTGTTCAAATCAAAATTATTGGGTGACCACAAACTCGACCGAAGTGAAGGTCGGTTGGCTAACTGTGATCGGGACAACAGCGATCTCAAGCTTGCTTGCGCCAGCTCCGAGAGCAGTAATGTCATCACCGGTCAGTTCGACAACATAGTAACCATCTTCAACCAGCGTAGCCTCACCGATTACAACCAGTTCGTTTGCTGCATTGTATAGCAGGAATTTCACGATCTTAATGTCATGGGCGGGATAAGCTTCATCTTCGAAGGTTACATACACATCGAAGGTGGCGTCTTCGCCAAGTTTCACCTGTCCGGGACCATCGATTTCAGCAGTCGCAATCATGGGTGTTGCAAACATATCCCAGCGATCGGCAAGATCGACATAGTCGGCATTCTGGCGAACAACAGCGGATTTCTCGGTCATGAAGACCTGATCAAGATAGTAGGCACCGGTGCCCAGCCAGAAATGACCTTTGTCTTCATACCATGCTTTCAGGGATTCGTAGCGTGCAACTGCTTCTTCGGGTGTAATGTACTGTCCGAGAGTAGCTTCGTAAGGTACGGTTTGATCAGCGATCAATTGATCCAGGTATTTCAAAAGAATTTCAAGGCTTGGTCCACCGATGAAACTGGTTTGTTCAATTTCA
>CAZMZQ010000188.1:0-2639 GCA_964570745.1 uncultured Anaerolineaceae bacterium | reverse complement strand
TCAATTTGAGAAGCGTCATGAAGTTCTGAAGGAATTGAGCGATGCAGAACTCAAAGCCAGGTTTTGGGAATTATGTAATCAGGTTGTAGAGCCAATTGTCGACCTGGCAAAAACACATACATCGCCTTCTATTGAACGTTCCGTCCTGCTGCGAATGGGCATTGACAGCCAGAGTGCGCTGGGTGTGGTAGACCGCATCCACCAGGCTGGCTTGTTGGGCAAAGGCGCCGGGCACGTATTGCTGCGTCTTTCCGAGAAACGCGGTGGCAATGTTCGCGAAGCTGCGGCTGCAATACTTGAAGATAAGGACGTATTAAACGGACTTTTTGACGAGGTGAAGGCATGAGTAATCCGAAACCACTGGACAAGAATCAAAAACTTGACGTCGAAGATATCCTTGAGAACCTCGAAGACTACCGTCCACCTCGTAAAGGCTGGACCTGGCGTAAAAAACCTGAAGACGGTGTGGATATGGGTCCATTCCATTACCGCGATATGTCCGAACCACTCAAACAGAGCATCGGACTCCCCGCTTCAAAATACTTCGACAATATCGATCCACAACCTGCGCCAGTAGTAACCAGTGAGATCGCCTCCGGGCGGTTTGAAGATGACATTCGGCGCATGCGAATGGCTGCCTGGCACGGCGCTGACCACCTGATGGTCATCCGCCACACCGGTCAGAGTCACATTGACGGTCTGATGGAAGGCACCCCCGAGGGCGTGGGCGGTGTCCCGATCACACGCAAGCAGATCCGTGCCTCACGCAAAGCTATCGATATGATCGAAGATGAAGTCGGGCGACCAATCAACTTCCATAGTTACGTTTCGGGTGTGGCCGGGCCAGAAGTTGCTGTGCTCTTCGCCGAAGAAGGCATTAACGGTGCCCACCAGGACCCACAATACAACGTCCTCTATCGCAATATTAACATGTACCGTTCATTCGTGGACGCAGCAGAAGCCAAACTCATCATGACCAAGGGCGGCATCTTCCAGATCGATGGCGCACACAACGCCAACGCTACTGCGAAAGCCGGTTGGCTGGTGATGCCCGAATTGCTTGTGCAGCATGGTATTAATTGTGCCTACTCACTCGCTTCTGGGATGCCCAAAGAGCTGATCGGGTTGTCAACAGTACCGCCCAACTCTCCTCCCGCGCCCAAGTTATGGTACGACCTGCCATATGCGGTGGCATTACGCGACTTCTTCTCAGACTTTAAGATGCGTGCACAACAGAACACACGTTACATCGAGTCCGACATCGAAGAAGCCACACGCACACACGTAATTGATACGTTAATTTCAATGCTCACCAGCGCCGATATTCAAAGCACGATCACTCCAGATGAAGGTCGCAACGTGCCCTGGCACTATAACAATATTCGCGGCATCCAGACAGTCAAACAAACCTGGGCTGGGCTCGACGGCATCAAAGAACTTGTCAGCCTGAAGATGGACGGACCGCTTGGTGAAATGTCCCGCGATATCCGTGAACGCGCGGTTGCTTTCCTCGAAGAAATTATCGAGGTCGGTGGTTACTTCGCTGCAGTCGAAAAAGGCTTCTTCGTCGATTCAGCTCAATACCCTGAGCGCGCTGGCGACGGCATCGCCCGTGCCGGCAATGGAGGAGTTGCTGCTGATAGCATCGTACTACGAGATGCAGACTACATGGCTCCGGTATGCGGTCACTTTGGTGACAACCATCTGCCCAACGGCATCGAGAGTCCATGCGATCCTATTGGAGGATGCACGCTGTGCAACCCCGGGTTGATCGCTTACATTGATGAGCTTGACACTGAAGATTCTGTGGCAAAACGACTGGAATCCACTTACCCATATCGCAAGGGCGATTTGATCCGACCCGAAGTGGAGTGGGCAGGCGATGGCGTGGTCTTACTGCAAATGATGATTCCGGATAACGAAGACTACGCCCGCGAAGCTGGGCTTGAAGTAGCCCGCCGTCTGGGACTCAAGGACCCGCAGGTAATTAACCTGATGGTGCTTCACCCCGCTGAAGGCTGCTTCCTCGAAGTTAAGGGCAAGGTTGATTTTGATGTGGACCGAACCACCCTGAAGATCCCGGAGAAAGTTGAACTGCTGCCTGAGGAAGAGCTGCGTGAAGCAGTGAAGAAAACATCGCTAACAGTCGTAGCTGGCACGGTCGGCGAAGACGAACACAGCGTCGGTCTGCGCGAAATTCTGGATATCAAGCATGGTGGAATCGAGAAGTATGGTGTGAAATACCATTACCTGGGCACCTCTGTCCCGATCAGCAAGATGATTGACGCTGCTATCGAAACCGGGGCGAACGCAATCCTGATCTCAACCATAATCAGCCACAACAACGTCCACCGACAGCAGATGTCCAAGCTCGCCGAACTGGCAACAGAGAAAGGTATTCGCGACAAGATTGTTTTGATTGCTGGTGGCACCCAAGTGACCCCAGAGATGGCTGCTGAAACGGGTATGGACGCTACATTCGGGCGCGGAACCAAGGGAAACCAGGTGGTTGACGCTATTGTGAAAGCCCTTCGAGCCCGTAACCTGCTTTAGGAATTTTGTGGATATTCTTACGATCGAGGTTGGTTCGACCATTACCAAAGCTAACGCCTTCCGGCTCCTGCCGGAAGGTCGTTTTG
>CAZMZQ010000187.1:0-2718 GCA_964570745.1 uncultured Anaerolineaceae bacterium | reverse complement strand
CTTTTTCACTCAAAATTGCCAAACCAGGCAATTCGATACCTTCGAGCATTTCCAGCGAGGCACCACCGCCTGTGGAAATATGGGTGATCTTATCGCTCAACCCGGACTGGTTTATCGCAGAAACCGAATCGCCACCACCAATTATGCTGATAGCTTTACTGTTAGC
This sequence comes from uncultured Anaerolineaceae bacterium, assembly GCA_964570745.1. Classification (GTDB taxonomy): domain Bacteria; phylum Chloroflexota; class Anaerolineae; order Anaerolineales; family Anaerolineaceae; genus Mesolinea. The sequence continues at coordinate 2,552 of CAZMZQ010000187.1, read as the reverse complement.
TACGGCTTTAGCGATATCAAAGGTTCCTACTGCAAAGCGTGGAAATTCAAATACACCCATAGGGCCATTCCAAACAACGGTGCCAGCATCTGCGATAACAGCACTGAAAGTTTTTACTGTTTCCGGACCGATATCCAAAACACGCCAACCCTTGGGCACGTTCCCCAGGGGCAGGGTTTTCATTTCTGCATCTGCTTCAAAAGCATTGGCGATCACAAAATCAACCGGTAGCAAAATTTTGCCTGCAGATTTTGCAATGAGGCTTTTAGCGGTTTCCAGCACTTCGGTTTCAACGAGAGAATCAGCCATCTGGAACCCCTGTGCACTCAGGAAGGTATTCGCCATACCTCCGCCAATCAAAATCTTATCGGCTATCTTAAGCAGGTTTTCAATCACGCCAATTTTGTCACTAATTTTCGCGCCACCAAGGATAGCAACAAAAGGTCTGACAGGATCTGCGACGGCATTACCCAGGTATTTAATTTCTTTTTCCAACAAGAAACCAGCTGCTGAAGGTAAATAATTAGCGATTCCCACAGTGGATGAATGCGCACGGTGGGCAGTACCGAAAGCATCATTAACAAACAAGTCTGCAAGTGAAGCCAGGTCTTTGGACATCGCATCGTCATTCTTGCTCTCTTCCGGATAAAACCGGGTATTTTCCAACACCAGGATCTCACCGGATTTCAGGTTTTCAGCAGCCAAACGGGCAGTCTCACCACGGCAATCTTCTGCAAACTTCACGGGGGCATCAACCAGGGTAGCAAGGTGTTCTGCCACTGGGCGTAAACTGAATTGAAGATCTTCTTTGGTCTTCGGTCTGCCCAGGTGAGACATAAGGATTACAGTTGCACCGTGGTCAAGCAGATATTTAATAGTTGGCAGGGCTGCAGTCATGCGGGTGTCATCGCTGATTTTGCCGTCTTTGATCGGCACATTAAAATCCGCGCGTACGATCACTTTCTTTCCATTGACATCCAGATCTGTAACCATCTTTTTATTGAACATAGTTGCTCCTTATAAAACAGTGCGCCTTACTCTCTAACTCAGCAATGCGCACTGTCTCATTAATTAACCGATAGGATTAGAGTCTTTCGGCAATATATTTGGTCAGATCTGCAGTTCGGGCAGAATAACCCCATTCGTTGTCGTACCAGGTTACAACTTTAACCAGGTTGCCACCCATAACCATGTTTTTGTCCAGGTCAACAATAGAAGAACGAGAATCACCCTTATAGTCCATTGAGACTAATGGCTGATCATATTCACCGGTTGAATAGCCGAGAATTCCCTTCATAGGACCATCAGCCGCAGCAACAAAGGCTGCGTTCAATTCTTCAAGTGTGGTCGGTTTCTCAACCTCGGCAACAAAATCGACAATCGAAACGGTTGGGGTCGGGACGCGCAGGGCATAACCATCAAATTTGCCCTTGAGGTCGGGGATCACCAGCGCAACAGCCTTGGCGGCACCAGTGGTTGTCGGGATAATGTTCAAACCGGCAGCCCGCGATCGGCGGATATCTTTCTTGTGACCAGTATCCAGGATTACCTGGTCATTGGTATACGCATGAATGGTTGTCATCATACCATTCTTGATCTTGAAATTGTCATTTACCACTTTGGCAGCTGGTGCAAGACAGTTTGTCGTACAAGAAGCATTTGAAACAACATTGTGCTTTTCGTTGTCATAGACGCCTTCATTGACACCCATAACGATGGTCGCATCTTCACCCTTTGCCGGGGCAGAGATTACGACTTTCTTTGCTCCACCACGAAGGATGTGAGCGTCGGCTCCAATTTTACCGGATTCAAGGTCCGATTTAGCATTGGTGAAAACACCGGTGCACTCAATAACGATATCAACGCCCAGCTTACCCCAGGGGATGTTGCCGGGATCTTTCTCGCCAAATACCTGGACAACTTTTCCGTCAATTACAAGGTTGTTGTCTTCGTTTACTTTGACTTCACCAGGGAAAATTCCATAAGTTGAGTCATATTTAAACAGATGAGCGTTTTGCTTCACCTCAACGAGATCATTAATCGCAACGACATCCAGTTTATCGTCTGCGCGTTCCAGGATGGCTTTTAATACCAGTCGCCCGATACGTCCAAAACCATTAATTCCAACTTTTGTTTTCATAGAATTCCTCCGAAATTTTATAGAAAAATTATCTAACACCTTAAACAGGCATTAAGTATCTGAACTTTGTTCAACAAATTATTATAACTTATTCATATGGTTAAACGAGGGCAATGTACAGGTCAAGGCAAGTTAGAAATGTCCTATTGTGTTGATAAAGTAGTCAGGATCGGTTTGCCATTGATCTTCTTTCCATAAGTCCTCCAGGGGTGATCATAAGCCGGGACAACCGGTTCTGAAGCAACGGATTTAGTGGACACAACCGGTGTTTGTTTGGGTCTCTTTTCGATTTCATCCAGTTTGAGCAGCTTGCCGTCGAACCAGGCGGAGATGGCTCCGGATGTGTCACAGGTAATCAAGACTTCCTGATTGGCATAGTGATAGGCATAGTTCTGAGTCACGATTTGATAAA
>CAZMZQ010000186.1:0-2741 GCA_964570745.1 uncultured Anaerolineaceae bacterium | reverse complement strand
GCATCGATCATTACATCCAGCACACTTGACAAAGTCATAGCATTCAGAATGACAGGTCAAAAACAAAAAAACCTCCCAATAAATCGGGAGGTTAGGTGCCGAAGGAGAGATTTGAACTCTCACGAGCTCGTTGCCCACTACGCCCTGAACGTAGCGCGTCTGCCAGTTCCGCCACTTCGGCTTGGATGAGTGTTTATTTTATCTCAAAGGACTGATTTGTCAATCAATTCGAAGTACAAGAAAAAATGACAATTATTGTGCTCTGGTAGAATGGTCACCGTCAACTCGACACACTTTTGGCACGAATTTTGTACACCTTCTAAGAATGAACAAAAAGAATATTTTTTCGAAATCGAACCTATCGACTCCGACCTCCATCATACTCTTAATATTTACAGTGATAATCGCACTGCTGTTTGCAGGATGCAAACAACACTCTAAAGATTTTGAACCCTTCATTGTTCCAACAAATGACGGTAATCTGGCTTTTTTTGCAGCAACTCTCCAGGGAAACCAGGGCGAGGGAACCTCTGCGACAACCTCCGAAGGACCACGGATAACGATAACCCCCGCTCCGTTATATGCTACACCAACACCTATTACCCCACAAATACTTCCGACCTTGCGCATTGACGAAGAACTCTACACAATCCAATCAGGCGACTCGTTGGCTGGCATTGCATTGCACAACCAGGTATCTGTTCGTCAAATCGTTGATGCCAATAGTATTGAAAATCCCGACCTGATCAACCCTGGTGAGGTAATCATCATTCCACCTGCCAGTGCAAATGAATTGGCTTCGAATTTTCGAATCATACCTGATTCAGAGATTTATTATGGTCCGTCGGTAAAAGATTTTGATATTGAGTCAATAATCTGGCAATTCAATGGGAAACTGAATGGATACAAAGAGGAACTGGATGATGGGTCCGAATTGACCGGAGCAGAAATCGTACAACGGGTGGCGAATGAACAATCGGTCAACCCACGCCTCCTTTTGGCATTGTTAGAGCACCAATCCGGGTGTTTAAGATCGCAAAATGATAGCTGTGACCTTGAAAATTACCCTCTTGGTTTAGTTAATAGCAGCAGACAAGGACTCTACACCCAATTAAGTTGGGCGGCAAACGAACTTTTGCGTGGTTCTGGATTGTGGCAAAAATCTCTGCTGGCAGTCTGGACGCTGGCTGATGGCGATGTTATGCGCATTGACGCATCGATTAATGCAGGAACAGCCGCTTTGCAACACCTTTTCAGCTTAATTCAAGGTAAAGAAGCCTGGAAACAATCCGTTTCAAAAACGGGTTTTTATCAAACTTATTCCGAACTGTTTGGATATCCTTTTACCTTTTCTATTGACCCCCTGTTGCCAGAAGATCTGGCACAACCTTATCTTATCCTGCCGTTGGCGGAGGGAGATGAATGGCTGCTGACTTCCGGGCCTCATTGGGCGTGGGGGACTGGCAGCCCCTGGGCAGCGCTTGATTTTGCTCCACCTGGAGAAGACGATGACTACGGCTGTTATTTCAGCAACGCACCGGTTTTGGCGGCTGCTGATGGGTTGGTTGTCAAATCTGAAGGCGCAGCCGTTGTGATCGATTTGGATGGTGACGGCTACGAACAGACCGGCTGGACACTGAATTACTTCCATATTTCCGAAGCCAGCAGTATCCCTGTAGGCACGAGAGTTGCAACAGGAGATGTAATTGGCATCTCATCCTGTGAAGGTGGCGTCACCAACGGAACTCACTTTCACCTCGCCCGGCGATACAACGGAGTTTGGATCGACGCCGGCGGAGAGATTCCCTTCAATTTAGGGGGATGGGTTGCCAGCAGCTACGGAATTGTTTATGACGGGAGTTTAACAAGAGACGGTGTCACAGTTGAAGCCTATAATGGTCGCTCAGAAATCAACCAGATCAGCAACCCCTGATCCAAGTGATAAGCGCCTGGGAAAATTACAACGCAAACGTAAGCAATTTACCCTGACTGCAGGTCTGATCCTAGGTGTGCTTGTGCTTGGCATCATCTTGTTTTCTAACGACATCATCGATCTCAGCTCCAGGAGAGTGGCTGCGCAAACTTTTCTCACCAGTCGGGATCCTTTTGAACCTCGTTATGAAATAGCCGACAACATCGCCCTCAGTCCCAAAGAGGAAGTTGAGGAAGATGAACCTGGCTCAAAAACCCCAGAAGAGACTGTGGAACCACCAGAGCCGGCAGTGATGGCGAGCATCCCCACCCAGGCGAACCTGATCCAGTATGAAGAAAATGCCCCCATCCTTTACTACGCCCAGAGCGGAGACAGCATCGGCATTCTGGCTGTCAGATTCGGTGTGGAGACCAGCGAGATCACTTCAACCGCTCCCCTGCCCACGGAAGGCTTCATCCCTGAAGGTCAGCTGCTGCTCATCCCCAGCCGGCTGCAGCAAACCAGCTCGAAACTGAAACTTTTCCCTGACAGCGAAGTGGTGAATTCACCCTCTTCCATCGGTTTTGATACAAACGCCTTTGTGCAGCAGGCAGGTGGATACCTGGCTGGTTACAGCGAAGCTGTTTACGCATACGGCACTTTGAGTGGAGCCGATATCATCGATAAGGTCGCCCAAGAATTCGCCATTCACCCCCGCTTGCTCTTAGCCCTCCTGGAATATCAATCTGGCTGGGTTTATGGCGGTCCCCCTGCCACCGATTTCGAACTTCACTACCCCCTGGATATCAAGCTGGAAAAAGTTGTGCTC
>CAZMZQ010000185.1:0-2817 GCA_964570745.1 uncultured Anaerolineaceae bacterium | reverse complement strand
ACCTGCTACATCAGCGAACGCCTGGCGGGTGTTTTTGACCTGGAAGTGGGCGATAGCTGGCAGCTTGCATATCACTATGAACCGAATGGCAATACATCGTTTGCCTATTCGCTGGAAGAAGGTTTTGCACACGAAGAAGCTTGCCTGATCGCTGGAATTTTCCATATTATTCCGGATATGGATTATACGATCCTGATCCCCTGGCCCCAGTGGCTCCAGAAGGTGCCGGATAGTTACGACTTTTTACGCATAAAAGTGCACAATGATATGGCAGAAGAATACCTGGATTTCATTAAAGAGCAGCTTCCGGCTATGGTGGAGATCCAGGTTGAAGATCAGGGCTACAGCAATGCAGTTGTGCCAATTTTGAAGCTGCGGGTGCGTTCTCTTTATATGACCATCGCCAGCGCAGCGGCCGGCGCGGCTGTGATCAGCCTGTTTGCCTATTTATTTATCGTGCGCCAGAGTGAGACTGCCGATGTAATGATGAAACTTGGCACAGGGCGCGGCAGAACAATTGCCTACCTGATTATTGGCATCATGATCATCGCCATCCTTTCGGGCTTGGCCGGTATCTATATCGCCGGGCAGGTCGATTCTCGCCTGACCAGAGCGGTATGGGAAAGTTTGCAAGGCGGTATCATGCAAGACCTGCGCTTCAGTGAGCGCGCTTTGGGGATGCAGCTTGAGTTCAAACCGGAATTGGTTACGGCAGCCTGGGTGCGCTACGCAACGACCAGCGTCGTAATCGCACTGGTATTTGTGATTACGCTGATCGCCTCATTGATCACTCTAAAGAAACCAAAACGGCGAAAAGCAAAACCAATTGAGGCACCAAAAACAGAGAGCGGCAAGGCGATGAGCTTCGCCTGGCTGCCTGGCTTGAGTCTGCGTTTTGCGTCACGTTCGATCAAACGTAACTTCTTCCGCAGCCTGATCGTTCCGATTGCGGTGTCGCTGCTGGCAGCTTTTATCCTGGTGATTGCCTTTTCGGTTGCCGAACAAGAAAGAGCAGCCGAAACAATCTACGACGAAGTGCCCAACACCGCCTATCTCACCACGGCTTTGGGTAGGCACAGAAACTTCCCCGCCCGGCTTCAGAGCGATGTTTTTCACATGTTAGACAGCGAATGGTCGGGCAGACAGATGACGCAGATGTTCCGATATCCTGCAAGTGGGGAAGATGTGCGACAGTTTAGACAACAGCTTGAAGCTGAAAACCCGGTCATCAAAGAGTTTTTGCTCACCCGCTATATGAATTATGAATATATGGGTTTGGTAGAGCATGCCGACGGCAGCCCGGGCACCCCAGACCTGCCTGAAAAACCCGAGCTTATTACACAAACATCTGCGGTTGCAGCCGATTTGGGCTTCAACTGGCTGGCACAGCAAGTGAAACGGATGCCGGTACTGGCTTTGACCGACAGCGTCACCCGAACAAGCGAAGCGGTCAAATTCCGTGATTCGCAGGTGCAGTGGCTTGAGAGATTTTCGGACGCAGAATTTCTGGAACCGCAATTTATTATCGTTTTGCCAGACCGTTTTATGAACGAAGAAGGGCTGGAATTGGGCGACGTCATTCGCCTGGGTGTTTATGAAGCTGATGAAAACTTTGGTGTGATGGTTGAAGGGTTCGACTTTAAGGTTGTCGGCAGTTATTTTCAGGGCAGCCGTTCACCGGTTTTTTACGTTCCCTGGAATTTGCTTTTAAACATCGTAATGGGCAGCGACAGATTTTTAATGCAGGCTGACACCTCTGACACCAATACACCCATGACCCCGGGTCTTCCTAACGAATACCTGGCAGACTCGCTCGATTCTGCCACCATTATCCCAAGAGACCCGCGCAACCTGGACGCACTGCGCGATTACCTGGAAGAGAACGGTTACAGCCAGGTCGGGATCATCCGCAGCAACCGCCTGGCGGTGGTGATCGAAGACAAAGCCCTCGCAGACGGTTTGCTCTCGATTCAACAGCATCTGTCGTTCCTAAATTTCATCATCCCGATCATGCTGCTGCTTTCGGGGGTGATCGCTTTTATCCTGTCTTACCTGCTCACGCGCAACCGCCTGCCCGAGTTTGCCGTGATGGTCAGCCTGGGCGCAAAGAAATTCCAGGTGTACCTGGCGTTCTTTTTGGAACAATTTTTCCTGCTGTTTATCGGGATGCTGCCGGTCGTTGCGGTGCTGATTGCCCGTCCTGAATGGCTCCCGGCTGTGCTGCAAAACCTTTTGCTATTTATCGCTATTTACACATTTGGCATTGTCATCGCCATCGGGCTGATGGGGCGTTCGAAGGTGCTGGATATTTTGTTTACGAAGGAATAGGAGTGCCATGGAAAACACAACACTCACAGAACCAATTTTAAGACTTGACAATGTTTGTTATCAATATCGCAACAAATACCAGTCAGTCGACGCCGTTAAAGACGCGACTGCCGAATTTCATGAAGGCAAAACCTATGCCATCATCGGCAAGTCAGGTTCGGGCAAGTCGACCCTGCTCTCGCTGATCGCCGGGCTGGCATTACCAACTGACGGGCATGTGTTGTATCGCGGTGTGCCAACCGATGAGTTTGACCTGAACAAATACCGCCGTGAGAATGTAGCCGTGGTTTACCAGAGTTTTAACCTTTTCCCATTGATGACCTGTCTTGAAAACGTTTGTTTTCCGCTGGAGCTGCTGGGTAAGACCCCCAAAGAAGCCTCTGTGATCGCAAAACAATTTATCGAACACGTGAATTTGCCGGAGACAGTTGGAAAGCGCTTCCCCAATATGATTTCGGGTGGAGAGAAACAACGGGTCGCCATTGCGCG
>CAZMZQ010000184.1:0-2826 GCA_964570745.1 uncultured Anaerolineaceae bacterium | reverse complement strand
AAGGCCATATTAATATGAATCCTTCTGATATTAACGAATATGTTCAAATGGCGATTGGTCAAAGCACATTACAAAACAGTCCGTTACAAATTGCTAATTTCATTGCGGCAATAGGAAATGGGGGCATCCTGCACCAGCCAACTGTCGTAGAACGAATCGGGCTTGCAGGCAACGAGCCTGTTTACGAATTTGTACCCACGGAAATAGGTCGGCTGCCGGTAACACCTGAAAATCTGGAAGCAATTCAGGAAGCCATGAGAATGGTTGTGTGGAACCCGAGCGGTACCGCAAACTTCCAATTCAAAAACTACCGCTACAATGTAGCTGCAAAAACTGGCACAGCAGAAAACCCATTGGGCACATCACACGCCTGGTTTGCTGGTTATTCCGATGAAAACAATCCCGACAAACCTGATATTGCGGTAGTTGTTATTTTGGAAAATGCGGGCGAAGGCTCAGAAATGGCAGCCCCATTGTTCCGCAGGGTTATCTCTCTATACTTTTCAAATATGGAAGATTCCGGTGGAATAATGCCCTGGGAAGAAAGACCATATATCCCGGCACAACCCGAGGAGGAATAGTGCGCATAGGTTGTGAGGTATATGCCTGAACCAATCCAGGGATTGGTGATCCGCACCCAGGCTGGCTACCAGGATGTGCAAACGGATGCCGGCATCTATCGCTGTCGCCTAAGAGGACGTCTGCGTAAAGGCAGGGCAGAAGGCGATCTTGTGGCTGTTGGCGACCGGGTTTTGATCGACCCGCTGCCTGATATGACCGGTAGCATTGAAGAAGTTTTGCCTCGAAAAAGCACCTTCTCACGTCGACTCAGCGGTGTGAATTACGAATATCAGCAAATCATTATGGCAAATGCCGACATGGCAATGCTGGTTTTTGCGTGCACGAACCCGGAACCAAGCCTCAGAATGCTCGATCGGTTTTTGGTGGTGATCGAGCGAGCGCATATCCCGGCTGTCATCGTTGTCAACAAAATTGATATCTGTGGAGCAGAAACGGCCCGAACAAAATTTTCACTTTATGAAGATGCAGGATATGAGGTGTTGTATGTTTCCGCAGAAACCGGTGAAGGCGTGGAAGAAATGGGCTCTCGCCTGGCAGGGAAGATAACCACACTGGCAGGGCCGTCAGGGGTTGGCAAATCGAGCCTTATCAATCGCATTTTGCCTGGAGTCAAACTTGAAACCGCTGATGTTGGTCAGGAATCTGGCAAAGGCCGCCATACCACCCAGGTGCGCCAGTTGTTCGCGTTGCCTGAGGGCGGTTATATAGCCGATGTGCCTGGTTTGCGGACGCTTGCTTTATGGGATATCGAAGGCGAAGAACTTGATGCCTATTTTAAAGAAATTGCTCCCCTGGTTCCCGAATGTCAGTTTAACGACTGCAGCCATTCACACGAACCTGGTTGTGCCGTTCGAAAGGCGGTCGACACAGGAGCGATCCACCCCGGCAGGTATGAGTCTTACCTGCGCTTGCGATTTGGTGGTGGAATGGAGGATGATGAAGAATGAAACGAATAAAAACTTTGCTGATATTGCTGTTATTTGGTTTATTAATTGCTGCTTGCGGAAATAAACCCACAGATACCAATCATTTGTCAACTCAAGATACCATCGCTCATACTGCGACCCTTGCTCCGTCTCCGACTGCAACAGAAATGCCGCCGCAGGTGCTAAACGTCTGCATGGCAGAGGAACCTTCCGGTTTATACCGTTATGATGGCAGGGCAGGTATTGCTAAACAGAGTGTTTTCGCAGCAATTTATTTGAATTTGTTTGAAATCGAAGAAGCTACAGAACAAAGCCTTTTTTTTGAAAACTTACCTGACGAAGCTAATGACGGTATTCTCATTCAGCCTGTGACAGTCAGAGTTGGACAGCCGATAATGGACTCAGCAGGGGCTGTTGTTTACCTGGCAGAAGGCACCTCCATCGAGCATGCGATTAATTACTCAATCGAAAACCCGGTAGTTTGGAATTATGAACAGGAATACCAGATGAACCAGTTTACTGTCACCTTCAAGCTGCGTCCGGATTTACGCTGGTCTGATGGTGAAGAGTTGACTGCTAATGATTTTATGTTTTCATACCATCTCGCAGAACGGAGTGAACTGGGGCATTACCAATGGGCTCTCGACCGTACCTCCAGTTTCATCGCTGCTGACGAACACACCCTGGTCTGGACTGGTATCCCGGGTTTTGTTCCAGGAGAGCTGGAAGATATCCTCTGGCAGCCTTTACCGGTTCACCAGTTAGCTAATTTGTCTGATGCTGATCTACTTTCAAGTGACCTAACCACCACCAACCCCTTGGGTTGGGGTGCTTTTAATATTCTGAACTGGGAACCGGGAAAGCAAATTGTGCTGGAGAAAAACCCATATTTTGTTCTTGCCGGGCAAAACCTTCCTGCCTTCAATCAGGTAATCTTCCAGATCGAACCGGATTTGGATACTGCCCTGCAAAAACTTGAAAACGGACAATGTGACCTCCTGGATTCGACCTATCATCTTGAAAGTCTCGATAAGAGCCAGCTCGAAAGTTTACAGGCTCAAAACAGGCTTGTTACAGAAAACTGGGAACCCGTGCAGCAATTGGTGTTCGGAATCAAACCAGCCCAATATGATGATGGCAGTTACAACCCCTGGACGACTCAAAGGCAAGACCTTTTTGGCAACCTGGAGACAAGGAAAGCAATTACTGCCTGCATCAATGCTGACAGCCTGCTGCAGGAATACCTGGAGGACCACTTACCAGAAAACCTTGTGCCTGTATTGGATGGCATGGTTTCAGAAAACCTGGACCCCAACAC
>CAZMZQ010000183.1:0-2902 GCA_964570745.1 uncultured Anaerolineaceae bacterium | reverse complement strand
CCATTTAGGTTTTTAAAAACCTAAGCATGACCAACCTATCAGTGCAATTATAACCACTCTCCATAACGTGCGATATAAAACTTTTTGATCAGTTGAGTAAACAGGAAGTATCCGCTCAGAATTACGACCAGCCACAGGGCAAAAGACTTAGGCAATGGCATCATATCAATGCCAATTGCCAGATCGCTAAAACCAATCACAAGAGCAATAATTGTGACAATGACCGTTGATAACAATAATGGAGCCGCTGGTTTACTCTGAATAAAAGGCAGTTTTCTCGTGCGAATCATATGGATTACCAGCACTTGTGAGATCGTGCCAAACACAAACCATCCACTCTGGAAGACAGGAGATAACTCAAACGTATTTGCTCCAATTACCCACCATAACACCGCAAAACATATAATATCAAACTCCGAGCTGAGTGGTCCCAGGTAGATCATGAAATTCTTAATTGACTCCACATCCCATTTGCGGGGTTTCTTCACATATTCTTCATCTACATTATCAAATGGCATACCAAGTTGAGAAAAATCGCTCAAAAGGTTCTGAGCAAGAATCTGGACCGGAAGCATCGGCAGAAAAGGAATAAAGATACTGGCAACCACTAAAGAAATCATATTGCCAAAGTTTCCACTTGCTGCCATTTTGATATATTTCACGATATTTCCAAAAGTGCGTCGTCCTTCAATAACGCCCTCTTCCAGTACCATCAGGTCTTTTTCTAATAAGATTATGTCAGCAGTTTCTTTCGCAATGTCCACTGCACTATCTACTGAGATACCAACATCCGATTGACGTAAGGCCGGGGCGTCATTAATGCCATCACCCATGTATCCAACTGTATGTCCATTGGTTTGAAATGCTTTGACCACCCGTTCTTTTTGAGAAGGAGACAACTTGGCAAATAAGTCACAAGTTTTTACAGCAGATAACAATTCCGAGTCAGACATTCTATCGACATCACGTCCGGTAAATAATGTTGTGGCATTGATTCCCACTTTGTTACAGACCTTAACCGCAACACCCTCACTGTCTCCGGTAAGCACAACTGTTCTCACGCCATGATCCCGCAGGGCAGTAATTGCCGCTTTGGCACTCTCTTTAGGTGGATCAAGAAACCCGACAAAACCTATAAGAACCATATCTTTCTCGTCCGCAGCGCTAAAAGTATCTGTATCGGGGACTTCGTTCTTTTGTGCAACCGCAATCATGCGCAACCCTTCACGGTTATGACGTTCATACAACTCGAGAGTTGCCCGGCGGATTTCTTCATCAATCGGCGAGACTTTGCCATCCAATTCTACAAAGGAAGATATGTTAATCATCTCTTCCACTGCCCCTTTGGTAATAAGCTGTCGTTTCCCATTTTTGTCAACTAAGACAACACTCATTCTGCGGCGAGAAAAATCAAATGGTATTTCATCAACCCGTTCATAGAAATTCGGGGTGTCTGTCATCTGATTTTCAACAGCCCGGTTGATAATGGTCAGATCGATCAGATTTTTCAAACCAGTCTGAAAGAAGCTGTTCAGATACGCATGACGTAAGATACGCTCGTCATCTTCACCATGTAAATTGATATATTTCTCCAAAACAATTTTGTCCTCAGTTAAAGTTCCGGTTTTGTCCGTGCATAACACATCCATCTCTCCAAAAGCCTGGATGGACCCAAGCGTTCGGACAATGACTTTGTGTTTTGACATGGAAACTGCTCCCTTTGCCAACGTTGAGGTGATAATTACCGGCAACATTTCAGGTGTCAGCCCAACAGCGATGCTAATCGCAAAAAGCAAAGCACTCGACCAATCTTTTTTGGCAAATCCGTTAATCAACAGAACAGTCGGAACCATCAATAACATCATCCGCACCAACAGCTTGCTCACTGAATCGACGCCACGTTCAAAACTTGTTTTCGCTTTATCACCAGAGAGCGATTCTGCCATCAAGCCAAAATAGGTATCGTTACCGGAGGCTAATGCAACCGCGGTAGCACTACCGCTAATCATATTTGAACCCATAAACCCGATATTCAAAAGTTCGGTGAGTTCGTCGTCAGGGTTATTTCTGATATCACTGAATTTTTCTACAGGGTTAGATTCGCCTGTCAATGCTGCTTGTGCAATAAACGCATCTTTTGTGGACAGGAACCTAACATCCGCAGGCATCATGTCACCTGCAGACAACCAGATGATATCACCGGGAACAACTTCATCCATCGGGATTTCGATATGTTTCCCATCTCTCCAGACATCTGCCTTGTTGGAAATCATTTGAAAAAGCTTTTCGGTTTCAGCGCTGGATCGCTGGCTTTGAACAAAAGCAACCAAACTGGATAAAAACACCAGCGCCAGAATAATACCCGCAGTCAGATAATCCGGTGTGTCAGAAGCGACAACATCAGTAAAGAAGGTAATAATCGCAATCAAAATTAATATGAGATTAAACGGATTAATAACAGCTTCTTTCAACCTGTGAAAGGCAGTATCTTTCGTTCCGATTGTAATAACATTTTTCCCAAATTTTTCAAGCTTCTCTTCAGCTTCTTCAGTCGTTAGTCCGGATTGCCTGGTTGACAGATTTTCGAACAAAACATCCAAGTTCTGAAATGCTTTCTTACATATTTCTTGTTCAATGTTTTGCTTTTTCTCTTCTGCTTGCTTGATATTTCTTTTTTTATTCATATAGCACACTGATTTATCCCGTCTTCGTTACAGGTATTTTTTTTGCGGAATCGTAATTACCATCCGACTTATTCAGGCATAAATTACTATTCACGTTAGTTCAAAATTGTCAATTCTTTCTTCGCAACTTGCAGCTTCATCTTTCAGTAATCAACAACCTTAAACAACCTAGCCCATGATACCATACCGCCAATGAATAATAGCTAAACCAGAAGCCT
>CAZMZQ010000182.1:0-2951 GCA_964570745.1 uncultured Anaerolineaceae bacterium | reverse complement strand
CTTTACCGTCAATATAGTCTTGCAAGGTCTTGCCAGGATAATAGTATTCAAACGCTTCAACGACATTGTCTTGTGTGATAGCCATGTTTGAATAGAACATCACACCAGGAATAGGTGCGCCATTCAGAAGATTGACAATCTGGCTCATGCACCAATTGGCTGGAGCAATGGATGAATATGCTGCTGTTCCAACAATTATGCCATCGTAGATACCCTTCAGAATCGGCTTGTCCTGATCCACCGACGAAAGAAGGATGTCAGATCGATTGTTGGCTTCTTTTGCATTCATCATGCCAATCGTTGCAGAAGAATATAAGCCCCAGGCGCCGATCATGTCTGGATAAGCTTTGAGTGCACCGTCAAATGCAGTGTAGTGTTCTTCCGGAGAAATACCAGTCAGTTCAACTACGGTGATATCCGGATAGCCAGCGAATGTATCGACAAATCCTTTGGCACGGGTAGCTGCATTTGGATGAACAAAAGGAAGTGTCTGATACACGATTGTGCCCTTCATTTCAGTACCAGCATCAAGCAAAGCTTGCTCAAGTAATGAACCTGCAATTGCACCCTGATTAACTGTGTAACCAGTAACAACAGAGTCAACATTGCCAGCCAATGGAGCATTCATGGAAATAACCGGGATGCCAGCTTTCTCAAGAGCATCCAGGGCAGTCTTTACGCCGGTGAAATCACACGGAGCAAGAATGACACCATCAACGCCTTGCAAAATCCATTGTTCAATCGCCTGGTTTTGTGCATTCTGATCGTAATTTGCATCGTTAATCAGAAGCTCAACGCCAGTTTCTAAAGCGGCGGCTTTCATTGATTCGAGAATCATCGAACCGACTTCGTCTACTGTGTAATATACTGAGAAACCAATCTTATATTTCTCATTGGCTTTGGGTAATGGAGCAGACATTTCATCTGGAACAAGTACGGCACCGGGGTTTCTGATGCCAATTGCAGCATCGACGCCCACATCCTGATACCATTGGCTGAGATCAAACACTGTATCAGCATCGGCAACATATTCAAAATCAGGAGCATTGGGGTTTTGAACTGCCACAACCTCCGGTTCGACTGAAACTTCAGGCTGCTCAACTTCTTCTGACGGTTCAGCGGGGGCTTCAGGCTGCTCAACTTCTACCGGAGCATCAGCTGTGGGGGAGGCTGCTGGGGCACACGCTGAAATAATCAGTGTGAGAACCATCAATATTACGAAAAGGGACCTGTATTTCATTTTTCTTTCTCCTTATATTTGATCGAATTACTTGATATCACTATGAGATTATTTTTAATATCTTTTGCCAATAAATCTCCTTTCTGCTTAATCGCACGCCATAAATTATTTTAATTGTTACTCTTACGATCAATTTACTGCCTGGACTTTAAAGCATTATCCATCAGAACCGCCAGAATAATAACCAAGCCCTTAACCAAAATTTGAACGTGATATTGAGCTCCTAATAATGACATTCCATTATTTAACGAAGCAATGATCAAACAACCTCCCAAAGTACCCAAAATTGTTCCTCTGCCGCCAGAGATTGCAGTGCCTCCCAAGATGACGCCCGAGATACTATCAAGCGCAAGATCTTTTCCGGTATCCGGAAGACCTGAATTCATCAATGCCGCGAGAATTAATCCTGAGACAAAAGCAAAAAAACCGTTCATCGTATAAGCGGCAATCTTTGTCATCGCCACATCAATCCCAGCTACACGTGATGCTTCCTCATTGCCACCAATACTGCGAACATAAAAACCAAATTTTGTAAAATTATAGAGGAACCAGGCTCCAAAGAGGAGTACTACCGAAATAATGACAGGGGATGGGATAACATCAAATAATCTTCCGTTACCGAAAATATCTGCAAAATATGGAATAACAATCGGAACGGGCTTTCCTTGTGTGAGTGTAAGTGCCAATCCACGGTAAATATTCATTGTTGCCAGCGTGACAAGAAAAGGTTCGATTTTCCCTTTAACAGAGACAACACCGTTGACAAACCCCAGGCTGATCGCTACTACAAACATAATCAGCATCGCGGGTATTGCAGGCATAAGTCCACCCCTAATGAGCATCGCAAAGCCAACCGCAACAACAGCGGCGATTGAACCAGAAGAAAGATCCAGCCCACCGAGTGTGATAATAAAGGTCATTCCCAATCCTACAATAAGTACATAACTCATATTTTTAAGAATTGCGAGCAAATTAGCAGGGTGTAAGAAAACAGGCCTGAGTGCTGTGAACACCGCCATCAATACAATTAATATTAAGAGTGTTCGATATTGAATGATTATTTTTCTTAAAGTCATTTTTGGTTTTTGAATTGATTCAACTTTCGCTTGCATTTATATTAACTCCCTTCAGGAATTGATTGAGATGAAACATGGTTATGCATTGTTGCCAGACTCATCACATTTTCCTGAGTTAGCTCAGCTCGTTCTACAATACCCTTCATGCGACCTTCCTGCATCACTAAAACTCTGTCAGCCACGCTCACAAGTTCGGGTAGTTCTGACGATACCATTATTATTGCTGCCCCTTTTGCCGCAAGTTCACCCATGATTGAATAAATTTCAGTTTTGGCACCGATATCAATCCCTCGGGTTGGTTCATCAAAAATGATTACCTGAGGCTTAAAATCCAGCCATTTTGCTAAAGCAACTTTTTGTTGATTGCCTCCTGAAAGGGTGGCTACAATCTGGTCTATCCCGCTTACTCTAATGTTCAGAGCGGTGCGGTAGCGCTCTGCAACCGACTTCAAATTACTCCAGTTCAAGATCCAACGTGGAGGGGATTGCTGCAAGTTCACCATATTAATATTTTCATGAACCGGAAGGCAAACTACCAAACCTGTTTTTTTCCGGTCTTCAGTAACAAAGGCTATCCTGTTCTTAATAGCTTCACGGGGGTCTCTAGGATTAAATGGCTTTCCATTCAAAAATAG
>CAZMZQ010000181.1:0-2966 GCA_964570745.1 uncultured Anaerolineaceae bacterium | reverse complement strand
AATGTAGATCGGGCTTGTCATTTATTTCAAACAATTTATGCAAAGTGGCAGAGACTCAGGATAATGGTAACAATCAGGATTGCTTAACAAGAGTCAAAAAAGCTCAAATGCAGGCATTTATCCGGTGAAGATATCAACAATTGTCAACCTGGCTTATAATCAAGAAAAAACAAGGAGAGTGCGATTAAGTACTTATGAAACAACCATCAAAGACAGTGGCCAATTTGAAACCTTATTTCTTCGCCGGTCTGAAAAGCGTCATAGCTGACCTTCAGGAAAAAGGTGTAGATGTGATTCGCCTGGATATGGGCTCACCCGATCTTCCACCTGCCAGTTTTATTATCGATACATTAGTTGAATCAGCAAAAAACCCCAAAAAGCATGGCTACTCACCAGCCGGAGGGTCTCCTGGTTTTCTGAAAGCTGTGAGCACCTATTACAAACGCCGCTTCGATGTTGATATCGACCCCAATACCGAAGCACTGGCTTTGATTGGTTCAAAGGAAGGCCTGTTTAACCTAAACCATACCATGTTAGACCCTGGTGACATGGTTTTGTTGCCCGATCCTTATTACCCGGTTTACCTGGCAGGAGCTCAGTTGGCGGATGCCCGTTACCATTTCATGCCTCTCACCCGGGAAAACAATTTTTTACCTGATTTTGATGCTATTCCTGAAGATGTTGCCAAAGAAGCCAAGATTATGTGGCTCAATTATCCCAATAACCCCACAGGTGCTGTTGCAGATTTGGATTTTTTCAGAAAGGCTGTGGCATTTGCTAAAAAATATGACATTCTGATCGCACATGATGCCCCTTATTGTGATCTGTGTTTTGACGGTTATGAAGCTCCAAGCATCATGGAAGTTGAAGGCGCAAAAGACGTTGCGATAGAATTTAACTCATTATCCAAAACCTACAATATGGCTGGCTGGCGTATTGGAATGGCGGTCGGTAATAAAAAGATCATTAAACTGCTCGCAAACTATAAAAGCCAGATCGATTCATCGATCTTTATGCCCATTTTGGATGCAGGGCAAGCAGCTTTGACCTCCGACCAGGCATGGCTGAAAGGTCGAAACAGAATTTATCAGGACCGTCGTGATGTGGTTTATCAGGGACTGAAGGAAGCTGGGTTTGAAGTTGAACTGCCAGAGGCAGCGCTTTATTTGTGGGCAAAGTTGCCGCCCAAATTCGATGACCCGGTTAAATTCTGCGCCGATTTGCTCAATGATACCGGTGTCAGCATGACTCCAGGCGTAGTGTATGGTGCCAGTGGTTCGGATTACATTCGTATTTCCATTGTCATCCCAACAGACCGGATCGCTGAAGCAATTGAACGAGTGAAAGTCTGGATAGAACAGCAGTAAGGACGAAAAGAAAACCAGGTTGAATTACTTAACTGATCAAAAAAACGAGAAAGCTATCATGGTGGGTGTCAGGATTGGACCTGAGACCCACCTGAGTTTATCTGTTGACGCAAGTTTGCAGGAACTCGAGTTGTTAGCTGAGACTGCTGGCATCGATGTGCTCGGATCGGTCACTCAGAATCTGAACAATCCTAACTCACGCACCTACATTGGTAAGGGCAAGCTGGATGAGTTGAAATTACTGGCAGAAGAGCTGGATGCCAAAGTAATCTTGTTTGATGACGAATTGTCTCCCCGTCATCAGCGGGAACTGGAAAGAGAATTCCCGGGCGATTATAAAATTTTGGACAGAACTGCCCTGATCCTGGATATTTTTGCACAGCATGCTGATACCCGCGAGGGTATGCTGCAGGTGGAACTGGCACAATATAAGTATCGGCTGCCAAGATTAACGCGAGCCTGGACGCATCTTGCCAGACAAGCTGGCGGTGCTGCCGGGCGCAGCGGAAGTGTGGGAGGGGTGGGTTTGCGCGGTCCTGGTGAAACTCAGCTTGAAGCCGACCGCCGCGACATCGGAAAACGGATCGTCAAGCTGGAGGACGAACTCGAAAAAGTCAGGGAACATCGGACGCGTCATCGTAGTCAGAGGCGTAAGACGAACATCCCGGTTGTAGCGCTGGTAGGTTATACCAATGCAGGGAAATCAACCCTGCTCAATGCTCTGACTGATGCGAAAATTTATGTTGCCGACCAGCTTTTTGCCACCTTGGATCCGACAACCCGACAATTGGAGCTTCCCACAGGTGAGACCGTACTGCTGACCGATACGGTCGGATTTATCCAAAAATTGCCGACTGACCTGGTGGCAGCCTTCAGGGCAACGCTGGAAGAAATAGCAGAAGCGGACTTGCTGCTGCATGTAATCGATGGTTCTCACGAGAACGCTGAAAATCAACGCACAACTGTTTTGAAGACGCTCGAAGAAATTGGTGCTGGTGAAATTCCAATCCTAAATGTTTATAATAAGATCGATCTACTCGACTCCCAAAGCTTGGAGCAATTAAAAGATAACGCTGACCCGTTGTCACTTTTCATCAGTACCTGGGAACGGTCTGGGTTCGACGAATTGGCAACAGCGATTTCTGCGGGTGTAATGCAGGGATTTGAACGAGTGCAGGTATTGCTGCCATATAATGTTGGGCGGCTGGTTTCGATGTTCCATGAAAAAGGACATGTGGAAAGCCTGGAACACAGCGAAGATGGAGTTTTTATTACTGGTTTGCTGCCAGTGCAGCTGCTGAGTTTTTTTGAGGAATATTTAATGGATTAAAAAAACCAGGCGAGAGCCTGGTTTTAGTTTTTGAACTAAGAGTGTAAGTTATTCTTTTTCGATGGTGATAACCTCACGACCCTGATAGTATCCACATTTGGGGCAGACACGGTGCGGCAGGCGAGTTTCGCCACAATTGGGGCAATTTACGCTGGCGCTTTCTTTCAGGTGGTCGTGAGCACGCCGGCGGTCGCGCCGTCCGGGGCTTACTTTTCTCTTCGGTAATGGTGTCATCCTAAACTCCTAACTTGCACTCGTAATTATTAACC
>CAZMZQ010000180.1:0-2969 GCA_964570745.1 uncultured Anaerolineaceae bacterium | reverse complement strand
AAGCTGAAAGAGGCATTTTATGATCGACGTAAACGCGCTCAGAAAGGGCGTAACCTTCCAACTGGACAACAGTATTTACAAGGTGATTGAATATTCCCACAATAAACCTGGCCGCGGCTCTGCGACCATACGTATCAAAGCAAAAGATCTGCGAAAAGGCACAAATCTCGAAATGACATTCATTTCAAGCGATCGCATTCAGGATATCCGACTCGATTACCACAACGTCCAATATCTTTATCGCGACGAGAATTTCTTCTACTTCATGGATATGGATACCTTTGAACAACCTGCGGTACCTGCTTCGCTGGTGGAAGAATATGAGGGTTTCCTGAAAGAAAACATGAACGTTAAGCTTACCTACTTCGGTGCTGAACCTTTAGATGTGGAACTGCCAACCAGTGTGGACCTTGAAGTAGTAACCGCTGAACCAGCTGCCAGAGGCAATACTGCTACCGGTTTGACCAAGCAAGTGATCACAGATACAGGTCTAAAAGTCCAGGTGCCGGCTTTTATTAATACCGGAGATGTTATCAAGGTCGACACCCGCTCTGGTGAGTACCTCACGAGGGTTAATTAAATAAACGCTATGAAAGTTCCCGATGGACGCGAATGTAAATTCTTTTACGGTGATTACTATCGCGGACGCAATTTTGAAGAATGTCGGGCATTGAGCAATCCGGAGGACAAACGGACATGGAATTCCTCTTACTGTAAATCATGTGTGCTTCCGGATTACTTGCGGAATAATTCCTGTGAAAATCTGGTCTATTCGGTTTACTTGGAAAAAATTTTAATCAAGAAACGAATAAAAGTTAAAGCCTGGTGTAAACAGCAGCATGTTGCTGTTCGCGATCCTAATGTTGGCTGTGGCAACTGTCATCAAGTCGATCTTTTTTCTTAGCATATGAATTACATCAGAAAATCCCAGACTGCGTAGGCAATGCCAATTTATCCAAGTTGTTATTGGTATAATCTTAGATTGGCGTCTATAACGCCTATTACCTAGGAGGTAGTTTTGAAACCACGTAACCAATCCTTTTTTATCTCGGCATTGCTACTCTTTTCAATTGTCGCGATGGTTTTCTATGGGGTACAACAAAATGCATTTGGATCAGAAACAATACCGATAAATCAATTAGCTGCAGACATCGAAGCAGACCAAATTGCAAAAATTGAAGTAAAAAGTGATGAAATCTTTATTACCTATCGAGACCTGACCCAAAGAGCGGCAACAACAACATCAAAAGATCCTAATACCGGCTTGATTGAGCAATTAGTTCAATTAGGGGTATCACCAGAAAAATTGCGTGACCCTAACCTTAGTATAGAGTTCCTTCTTCCCGGTTTCTGGTCGCAAGCTTTTAACCTGCTTTTGAATTTCCTGCCATTTATTTTGATGGCATTTCTATTCTTTTTCTTTATTCGTCAAGCCCAGGGTTCAAATAATGCCGCAATGTCCTTTGGGAAATCCCGTGCCAAGATGCTCACAGGTGAGCACTCCACAGTCACATTTTCAGACGTAGCTGGAGTAGATGAAGCAAAAGAAGAACTCCAGGAAGTAGTTGAATTTTTGAAAGAACCTCAAAAATTCATTTCTCTCGGAGCGCGAATTCCAAAAGGTGTTCTGTTGGTCGGTTCTCCAGGTACCGGCAAGACACTGATGGCTAAAGCCGTATCTGGTGAAGCTGGTGTGCCTTTCTTTTCTATTTCTGGCTCAGAATTCGTCGAAATGTTTGTTGGCGTCGGTGCAAGTCGTGTACGTGACCTGTTTGACGAGGCCAAAAAGCATTCACCCTGTATTGTTTTTGTTGATGAAATTGATGCTGTTGGCCGCCACCGCGGTGCTGGCTTGGGTGGAAGTCACGACGAACGGGAACAAACCCTAAATCAGCTCCTTGTTGAAATGGATGGTTTTGGAACAGACACAAATGTTATTGTAATTGCTGCAACAAATCGACCGGATATTCTTGACCCTGCTCTTCTGCGCCCAGGTCGTTTTGACCGTAGAGTTATGCTCGAGAGACCGGATAAAAATGGACGGGAAGCAATTTTGAAGGTTCATTCCAAGGGGAAACCAATCGATTCGAATGTTGATATGGGTGAAATCGCACGGGCTACTCCAGGTTTTGTTGGTGCAGACCTTGAAAACCTTGTAAATGAAGCGGCTATCCTTACTGCCCGACGAAACAAGAAGGTGATCTCACGAGATGAGTTGGAAGAATCAATTGAACGCGTAATTGCAGGCCCTGAACGCAAGAGTCGGTTGATCAACCCTAACGAGAAGAAGATCATTGCCTATCATGAAGCTGGTCACGCGATCGTTACTGCCTCACTTCCAGAGGGCGACCCAGTTCAAAAAGTGTCGATCATTTCAAGGGGAATGGCAGGTGGATACACAATGGCACTCCCAGTTGAAGACCGGGTTCTTGAATCAAGAAAGAAACTTTTATCTGAAATGGTCACTTTGCTTGGTGGGCGTGCTGCAGAAGAGATCATCTTTGACGATATCACCTCTGGTGCTTCAAACGACCTTGAAAGAGTGACAAAACTTGCACGCCGCATGGTTACCCGCCTGGGGATGAGCAATAAACTCGGACCAATGGTTTATGGTCAAAAAGAAGAACTGGTCTTCCTGGGTCGTGAAATTTCTGAACAACGCGACTACTCTGAACAGGTTGCTCAAAACATTGATAACGAAGTACAGGAAATCGTCAACTTTGCATACGATAAAGCTAAAGAAATTCTTGTTGAATATAAAGATAAGCTGATTGAAGTAGCAGAAAAATTGCTTGAAGTCGAATCTCTATCAAGCGAGGATTTTAGCCTGATCTTCCCAACACCTGTAGAGAAGAATTATGGCATCCCAGCGATTAGTTCGTTAGAAAATTAGAAGTAACGTAAGCAAACAAGATCCAGCATCTTTTCAAGAATGTCTGGATCTTTTGCATTAAACCAGTTAATATCCT
>CAZMZQ010000179.1:0-2973 GCA_964570745.1 uncultured Anaerolineaceae bacterium | reverse complement strand
AACTCAGTCCGGTTTCTTTACCTAATTTCCGTCCAACAAACGGGGTGCACTACATCACATGTAGGCTTTTTTGTTTAAGGCAACCAGTTATCAAACTTTACGTTCTATCTCATCCAGTGCCAGGGCGATAAATTCATTCACGCTCATAGCGCCAGGGTTTTCTCCATTCCTGCGGCGCAGGGCAACCTGTCTTTCTTCCATCTCACGGTCGCCAATCACCAGCATGTAGGGATACTTTTCTTTCTGAGCATTGCGAATCTTTGCGTTCATGCGGTCTGAACTATCATCAACGCTCACACGTAAATTGGCTTTCTTTAATAATGAAGCAACCTCATGGGCATAGTCATTGTGTCGGTCGGCAATCGGGATTAACATTACCTGTTTGGGCGCTAGCCAGGCGGGGAAAGCCCCAGCATAGTGCTCAATCAGGACGCCAAAGAATCTCTCGAGTGAGCCCAACAGCGCACGGTGGACCATATACGGGCGGTGTTCTTTTCCGTCTTCCCCAATATAGGTCAGGTCAAAACGTTCTGGTTCGTTAAAGTCAAATTGAATGGTTGAAAGTTGCCATTCCCTGCCAAGGGCATCGCGCACCTTCAGGTCGATCTTCGGACCATAAAAAGCACCTCCGCCTTTATCCACCTCATAAGGAACGCCCATGCGTTTGAGCGTATCTTCCAATGCGGCTTGTGCGTCGAGCCACATTTTTTCATCACCAACGCTTTTTTCGGGCATGGTGCTCAAATAAGCCTGAAAATCGTTGAACCCAAATGCTTTTAACATATTGATGCTGAAATTGAGCGTGAAGTCAACTTCGTCTGCCATTTGGTCTGGTCGGCAGAAGTGATGGGCGTCGTCCTGCGTAAACCCACGCACGCGCAAAAGGCCATGCAGCACACCGGAGCGTTCATAGCGATAGACCGTACCTTTTTCTGCAAAACGCAGTGGCAGGTCGCGATAAGAGCGCAGCTGGCTTTTGAAAATATGCAGATGGAAGGGGCAATTCATCGGTTTGATATAGTATTCCTGGTCCTCAATTTGAATTGGGGAATACATATTTTCCTTGTAAAAGCCCAGGTGTCCACTGGTTTCCCACAGGCTGGCTTTGCCAATATGGGGAGTGTAAACCAGGTCATAACCGTTGGCGATATGCTCATCATCCCAATAACGTTCGATCTGATGCCTGATCATCCCACCGTTCGGATGCCATAGGATCAACCCCTGACCGACCTCGTCGTTTGTACTGTAAAGGTCCAGTTCCTTACCCAGTTTACGGTGATCACGTTTTTTGGCTTCTTCCAGTTTCCAGAGGTAGTCTTTTAGTTCATCCTTGCTTTCCCAGGCAGTCCCATAAATACGTTGCAGCATGGGGCGGTGTTCATCTCCGCGCCAGTATGCCCCGGCTACGTTCAGCAGCTTGATTGCCTGGGGGTTGATTTGTGAGGTGTTTTCTACATGGGGACCGCGGCAAAGATCAACAAAACCTCCTGATTTATAGATAGTGATCGGCACTTTCTCGTCGGTCGGGTTGCCGTCATCATCCAGTTTCCCACTTTCGAGCCCTTCGATCAGCTCCAGTTTGTAGATTTGGTCTTCAAAAAGGTTTTTCGCTTGCTGCACAGAAACCTCCTGGCAGACGAAATCCTCTTTCGCCTTGATCAGCTCTTTCATGCGGGTTTCAATGGTTTCGAGATCATCGGGTGTGAGCGTGCGCGGCAGGTCGAAGTCGTAGTAAAAACCATCTTCGATCGCCGGACCGATGGCAACCTGCCCCTTTGGGAACATCTCTAAAACCGCTTCTGCCATCACATGTGCAGCTGAGTGGCGGATTCGGTAAAGCTGTGACTTTTCGTATTCCTCTTGTTTCGTAGACACAATTCCTCCATTGCCGGTTGTTTTTTGAGATTTTTAGGGGGTCTTTTCATACAACCGGTCCTTAAAACAAAAAGACCCTCGCCCTGGGGCGAGAGATCTCTCACGCGGTTCCACCCAGATTGCTCCAAAGGAGCATCTCATTATGCCGGTAACGGGGCGACCGTTCACCTTAATCGGATAACCTTTCAGGTTCAAGCTGGCAGGTGGTCTTCAGAAGCTACTTTTGAACCGGTTTCCACTATCCCGGTCTCACTGTGAAAAGAGGACTTCTTACTCTTCCTGCGTAAAAGCATTGTGGTAAATATATCGCATCTTCGAGAAAATGCAAGCAAATTGTGCAAGATGGTACACCTAACAGTTATACGATTGGGTGAAACTTGGGACTGGCTCACACTATAATACAAGGATTGAAATTGAGAAAGAGAGTAATCCATGTTAAAGGTTAAAACCACTTATAACGTACAAGAATCTACCTTAGAAACCGATCGGGCTGTCCTCCAAATTGGCGGAAAAGATGGTCAGTTTTACCCATACGACCTGCTTTTAGGCGCCTTGAGCGCGTGTTTCCACGCAACCCTATCTGAAATATTCTTCAAACGAAAATTAGAGCTGCCACCCATCGAAATCATCGTCACCGGTGAAAAGCGTAAAGATGTGCCCACCACCCTGGAATGGGTGAACATGGAAATAACAGTGTTTGGAGAAGTTGACGAAGGAAAATTTTTACGTTCAATAGACCTGGCTGCAAAATACTGTTCGGTCCACGAGACCATCAGCAAAGTCGCAGAAATGACCCACGAAGTGAATTTTGCAAGATAGCCTTTTTGCTATTTTTGTTAATGGATTCTTAGATATGAGTTTTGAACCGAATGAAATAATCCCAACCAGTAATCAATTTGAAGGGGAATGACTTTAAATTGATGGGTTTGAATGTTACTGGGTTATACTTTTATTCTCAAACTCACACTTTACCATAATTCTTAACATAAAATGTCTCGCGATAGTTGGGCTTACACTCAACGCCGCGAGACATTTTATGAATATGCTTCTGTTATTCGGTCTTAATTAACCATTGTTTTTTACAGTTTCCAAACTCTT
>CAZMZQ010000178.1:1732-3005 GCA_964570745.1 uncultured Anaerolineaceae bacterium | reverse complement strand
TACCAATTGGTTAGTATACCGCAAATAAGGGGAAAAATCCGGAAATCATTGACAGAAAGTGGTTGACAAACAACCGTAAGGGTAGATTACATTTTCGATGGAGAATAACACAATCGTATGGGCGAGCCCCATTCACGAGCAGAAAGGAATCCGCAACTTAGCCAGACCCACTCAGCGCAGGAATGTCGGGTATCTAATGAAAACTGAATGGTTTTCCTGATTACAACTAAGGGGTTTGACGGATTGGTTGAAATTAAGAATCTCATTTCCTGAACCCGCCTGTACATTCATTCCGAGTCGTAGCAAAACGCTCACGTCCTGAACCAGCGCGTATTATTATCCTGGAAAATGTCTCTATGCTGAAGTACTCAAGCTGTACCTGTCAAAGTTGTACGCATGATTAAAATTTATAACAGGAACAGGCAGGGAGATCGTTTCGTAATAGAGGCATGTGAAGACGAGGTAGTAGTTAGACGGGATTAACAAAAAAAGCTGTTCCATATTGGAACAGCTTTTTTGATTGTTGCTTTAGAAAAGAACTAAAGAACGGTTACATCCTGTGCCTGAGGGCCTTTGGGACCGGCGGTGACGGTGAATTCAACCTTCTGGTTTTCCTGCAGGCTTTTATAACCATCGACGACAATGGCGCTGAAATGCACGAAGACATCTTTTTCGCCTGACTCAGGGGTAATGAAGCCAAAACCCTTTTCACTATTGAACCATTTTACGGTTCCAACTTGACGTTCTGCCATGATTTATTGATCTCCTCTGATCTAAATAAAAATTTGGTTTGTATTACTGGGGGTTTGGTTCAGATGACTAGCATAATGAAAAGCAAACTACCAATTACAATGTTATGAATATACCACAGTTTTCGTTTGTAAAGGGAAGCAGAGCTGGTTTTGGCACTTTCCTGGTTGTAATGTCGCTATAATTGAACCAAAAGGAGTTCCCTATGACAAAGATAAGATTAGGTTACATTGGGCTTGGCACTATGGGCGGAGCAATGGCAGAAAACCTGGCAAAGGCTGGTTATCGTCTGACGGTTTATAACCGGACTGCCAGCAAGGCAGAGAAGTTTCTGGAATTGGGTTCACACCTGGCTGAAAACCCCGCTGAAGTAGCACGGAGGTCTGAAGTTGTTTTTGTGAATGTTTCAGATACCGCAGATGTTTTGGAGGTTGTTTTGGGAATGAATGGTGTAATAGAAGGCTCCCATCCCGGAATGATCGTGGTGGACCATTCCACAATCAAACCTGCAGCAAGCCGCGAG
>CAZMZQ010000178.1:0-1632 GCA_964570745.1 uncultured Anaerolineaceae bacterium | reverse complement strand
GAACTGATGCTCTTTGCACAAAAATCTGGTGTGGATGTTGCCAGGGTGATTGAGGCAATCAGAGGCGGTGCAGCGCAGTGCTGGACGCTGGACAATAAACCACAGCGTTTACTGGCTGGCAACCGTAACCCAGGTTTTAAATCCAGGCTACAGGCAAAAGATCTTAACATCGTCATGGAAACAGCCAGGGAATATGAAGCCATTTTGCCAGGCACTGCGATCAATGCTCAGCTTTTCAATGCAATGGTGGCAGCAGGGAACGGAGACCTCGATAATTCGGCGGTGATTCAGATCATCGAAGGGCTAAATAGTGAGGTTCTTGAAACAAATTAGGAGGACCTATGCACAAAGCGAGCGTTTGGATTGATGCTGGTGAAAAAGTTGAGTGTCAGCTTTGCCACCATTACTGCAAAATTAGGAAAGGCAGGAGAGGTCTCTGCCAGGTGCGGCAAAATGTGGATGGGGAATTATATAGCCTGAACTATGGCAAGCTGATCGCAGCTAATATTGACCCAATTGAGAAAAAGCCGCTATATCATTTTTTACCAGGCAGCAGGAGCTATTCGATCGGAGCTACAGGCTGCAATTTTCGATGTGCGTGGTGCCAAAATTGGGACATTTCACAGCTATCTGACCGAAACAATCCAGATCGTTTACCTTTTACCGCTCCTGAACAGGTGGTGAACGCTGCAGTGCAAAGCGGATGTAAAAGCATCTCTTATACGTACACGGAACCGACTATTTTTTATGAATATGCCAGAGATGTGTCCGTTTTGGCAAGGGAAACCGGTCTGAAGAATGTGTGGGTCAGCAACGGCTACATGACCGGACTGATGCTCGATGAATACTTGCCGTTTATGGATGCAATCAATGTGGACATTAAGGCGTTTGATGATGGTGTATATCGTAAATATGCCGGTGCTCATCTACAGCCGATTCTGGACAATTGTGTTCAATTGAAGAAAGCAGGGGTCTGGCTGGAGGTGACTACACTTCTGATACCAGGTGTAAACGATGATGAGGACCAGGTAAATGGAATAGCGAATTTTATTGCCAATGATTTGGGGAAGGATACTCCCTGGCATGTGAGCCGCTATTACCCGCAGGCGCAGTTTAATGAAATATCTGCTACGGAACCGCAATCGATTATCAAGACTGTGAAAACAGGGAAAGATGCAGGATTGCAATTTGTTTATTCAGGGAACCTGGGCAGAAAAGAAGATACCTATTGCCCTTCTTGTGGGGAGCTGCTGATTTCAAGAAGTGCTCTGTTGATGACTGGAAATAGGATAAAAGAAGGTGCTTGCCCAAATTGCGGCATGAAGATCGCCGGAATTTGGGAATAAGATTCAGCATTTGAAGTGATTAAAAGCCGAGCCTGTTCCAGCAAAGAGGGAAAGTCATTTTTGGGGGCTGGAGCACTAATCTGTTTCGCGAGCACAAATTGCTGGTCTTTTGGGGAAACCAGATTTTATATTGGTCAACAAAAAGTACCGGACCGAACTGAATCGACCAGTTTGAGCAGATAGGGCTGGAAGAAGGCGTCTTCTGTGAAGAAGGGCACAATTTCGCGCAAATTGCGCATAGCCATAGCAGTTCCATTTCCCTGAGAAAGCGAAGGATCTTCCAACA
>CAZMZQ010000177.1:0-3130 GCA_964570745.1 uncultured Anaerolineaceae bacterium | reverse complement strand
GCGGGACCTTCAGTGCAGTCGGGTTGCGGCTGCCGTAACTGCTGGAGAGGTTATAAGCCACCT
The DNA here is from genome assembly GCA_964570745.1 of uncultured Anaerolineaceae bacterium. Lineage (GTDB taxonomy): Bacteria > Chloroflexota > Anaerolineae > Anaerolineales > Anaerolineaceae > Mesolinea. Next base: position 3,067 of record CAZMZQ010000177.1, on the reverse strand, counting down.
GTTTCTCGCTCAACCACTGCACGTGCTCTCCAAAGAAATCGGTGAACTTCCGGGTCAGACGCACATTAAACGGCACCTTTACGCTGCCATCCTTCTTCAAATAAAGCGCACCAAAGCGGCTTGAGCCGGTCATAATCCCCTGTGAAGGGTTGACCACGTTCATATAGTGGATATAAGGGATGTAGAGAATGTCTTCGTCCCGGGGCATTTCGAGCAGGTCTTTCAAGCTCTCAACCCGGGCTTCACCGCCCTCCATCACAAGGCTAAAGCGGCTCACATCGTGACCGGTCGGAGTTTTTTCAAATTCGTCAGCGCTGTCCTGATCCCAGGCAAACGCCTGGAAACGACCCTGCTTAATCAATGGGAAGGGTTTTCTTTCCAGCCCAAAACGATCGGCTGACTGTCCGAAAAGTTCAGATTCGCCGGGGTCGTCCTGAAGGCTGATTTTCTCCGAAAAGAGCAGTTTTCCCTGGTCTTCTTCCTTTAAAAAGGAATAGCCCTGCATCAAGGCTCCGCCGGTCATTCCATAGTAGCCCATGATGTTGGTCAGTTCTGCCGTTGCAGCCGGACCGAGCACAACCGTATATTTTCCAACGGGCAGCTGCACTGCTTCGTCTTCCTGATAATGTTTCACCAGCAGCGCCAGGTCTTCGTGCAAGCCTTCGGCATCGAGATCGCTTTTCTTCTGAGCGCTTTGTTCGGCGTTGACTTCCCATTTAAGGCTTTCAGAAGACAACACAGCTGTGATCTGCGCATCGCTGGCACGGAAGTATTGGGTGTGTTCGCTGGCGGTGCTGATCTGGGCGGTTATAGTTGTGCCGCTGGCGAAGATACCGCTCAATTTCACGTCGTCGCTCTCCAGCCCTTCGCCGAGGGTGTTGAAATATGCCAGGCGCTCTTCGTTGCTCAGGGCTGCCAGTGCCGGGTCGAAAGCGCGCTCGTCAAACACGTCTTTCGCATAAACCGGGAAAGTAGGCTCATAAGAGAGCGGCTGGGCATGCGGCAGCATTTCTGCCAGGATATCCAGACCTTTTTCCATGGCAGCAAAGTCGGATGGGTCAACGATCATGCTATAGCTGGCTTTTTTGCGCCCGTCAAAGGCGATAAAATCCAGCGAGATAAGGTGTTCGTTGGTGTTGAGCGAGATCGCCGAGTTAGCGAAGCGCATCAGGTAACTGTCTTCCTCGTGATAGCTGATCAGAGCCTTCAGGTCTCTGTCAAGGGCGGCCTTGCGTAGTTTTTTCAATAAATCAATAACCTGGTTGCTCATCTTACTCTCCTACCTGTACGTTATCGAAGCGGCAGACGGGCACACCGTGTCCCAGCTGCATGATCTGATTGGGTGCGCCCTTACCGCAGTTGTCAACATAGTGCACATTCCAGGTGCTCTCGTCACCCACCGCTGAAAGCGAATTGTAGAATGGCAGCGTTTCACCACGGTATGTGGGGTTTTTGACCACTTGTTTCTTTTTGCCGTCTTCCACCAGCCAGCCGATATCGCAGGCGAAATGGAACTGTTCGCGGTTGGAACCGATCGACCAGCTCTTGTCACCATCCAAAACGATACCGCGCTCGGTGTTGGCGATGATATCTTCAAGGCTGCCGTCAGTTCCGGGATCGATGTTGATATTAGTCATGCGTTCGATCGGCACACGGTAGAACGAAGTGGCGCGATTGGCACCGCTGGAACCATCAAAAATCTGCTTTTTGGCTTTGGCGTTGGCTTCTTCCACCATCTGGCGACCGGTGATCGCACCGACCAAAATGCCCTTATCGATCAGAAGGTTATCCTGCGCAGGCACACCGTCGTCATCATAACCGAAACTGCCCGGGCTGTTGGGCTCGAGGGCGTTGGCGCGCGCGGTCAGCTTTTCGGAACCATAGCGCAGCTTGCCAAAATCTTCCAGGCGAACAAACGAACCGCCAGCAAAAGAAAGTTCATAACCGAGGATGCGGTCAAGCTCCAGCGGATGCCCGATGGTCTCGTGAGTCTGCAGGAACATGATACCGTTCAGCAGAATCACCGACATCTTGGCGGTGGGGGCATCATCTGCGACCAAAAGCTGGTTCAGCTCGCCAACGAGCCGATCGGCATTGTGAAGGAAGTCAGCTTCGTTGATACTTTCCCAACCGCGGGTTGGGGCGGTGCGTCCGGGCAGGTAGGTTCGGCGCTGCATGCCCCCGTCTTTATCAATCCCCATAACGCGAATGGATGGGAAGACTTCGATGATATTCTTTTCAATTTCAGAGCCTTCTGAATCGAAATAGAGGATTTGTTTGCGGATAAATTCGACCATGCTGATCCGCTGAACAACGCCGGGTTGGTTGAGGGCGGTGTCCATTTTCTGTAGAAAAGCCACTTTTTCATCCAGACCGACAGTAAACGGATCGATCTTGTTGGGGCTTGTGAAGCTGCCGACAACGGCATCTTTTTCTGCCAGGCGAATCGGGAAAGTGACACGTTCGGAGGCGACGCGGGCGTTGTCGAACGCGGTTTCAAAAATTGCGTCGGGGTTGGAAAGGTCAGAAGAGGCAGAAAAGCCCCAGGCGCCGTTATAAAGCACGCGCACACCCAGCCCACTCTGGCTGGAAGCGCTGTTTTCTTTCAGATTGCCATTCCACATGAAGAGGAAGTTGCTGTCTTCGTGGGGGTACCAGCGTGCATCGACATAGTGTGCGCCTTTAGCACGCAGCCGATCAAGTTGTTTGCGAATTGAATCTTTCACAGGTTATCTCCTTAGGGTGAAGTGAGGGTAATTATAGTGTTATTGAAGAGAATAAGGGGTTATTTGAGCAAAACGGGAGTAATTCTCATGGTGTATCAAATCCGTACAGGCGGGTCCCAATCATGAGCTCCCGACAATAAAATCGTAGGGAACGAGGCCCTGTGCCTGCGCAGCAAGGTATGTCCCGTTCCGCAAATTCACATCATATAAAATCACCGTACGGGCGGGTCCCAACCACAAACGGTCAATACGCGGCAGACCGACCGTCACTGCGAGCCCCCGTTATACGAATGGCAGGAACTTTTGAATCACAATAAGGGGGCGTGGCAGTCTGCCTTTAA
>CAZMZQ010000176.1:0-3138 GCA_964570745.1 uncultured Anaerolineaceae bacterium | reverse complement strand
CCTAATTATGCAAATTAGTTGATCAAATTCCTTGACTTCTGACACGGTATCTACGCGGCATTTTCCAATCGAAACAATTTTTATGATTTACCAATTCCGTACGGGCGGGTCCCAATCATGAACGCTCAATAATCCGCATTATTGCGAAACCTCCCCAACACAATAACAACGAACGCCCGATAAACTAATATATATGCATGATTCGACCAGGGCGGGTTTGGCTGATTGGTTGAAATTACGCAGCTCACTTCCTGAACCCGCCCCTTCAGACTGAATCAACCTATAGCGACATTTTTCAATCGGGCATATACACCCAATAACGCGGTAAGAAAAAAGAGTGACCACGATGGGCCACTCTTTTCAAGTTCTTAACTCGAATTCAACAATATTACTTGATGGTTATCAGGTAGTATGGCAAGCCCATTTGATCGATTTGATCCAGTTGTTCTTCGAAAAAGTCGATATGATTTTCTTCTTCTTCAAGGATCGATTCCAGCAACTGCTTGGTGCCGTTGTCTTTTTCTTCGACCATGACCTTGATGCCCTGGTTATAGCCATCGATGCCGGCTTGTTCCAAAACCTGGTCATTTGCGAGCATGGAAGGCAAATCCTTGCCGATTCGAATTTCGTCCATCTGGGTGACAACTGGTTTGCCGCCCAAAAAAAGGATTCGGGCGATCAGCTTCTCGGCATGTTTCATCTCATCGATAGCTGTCCGCTCTTCGGTTTTTCCATAGGTTTCATAACCCCAGTCTTCAGCCATTTCGGCGTGAACCATATACTGGTTGATAGAGGTCAGTTCAGCTTTTAACAAGCCGTTTAATGTTTCAATTACTCGTGGGTTGGGTTCCATGCTAACACCTTATTCCTTTGTCACTGTCGAAAGATAATTTTTGAGACCCATCTGCTCGATCTGATCCAACTGTTCTTCGATAAAGTCGAGATGATCTTCTTCATCTTCTAAAATAGAATCCAAAAACTTCTTGGTGCCGTTATCCAGCAGATCTGCAGCCAGCTTTACAGCTTTGTTATACTCTTGAATCGCACCTTGCTCAGCTTTTCGGTCGTTTTTGAGCATATCTTCCACATTATCTGCGATATGGATTGGGTTCAGCTTGTCCACGACGGGGGTGCCTTCAAGGAAGAGGATCCGGGAGATGATCGCCTCGGCATGTTTCATTTCACCAATTGCGCGTTTTTCGATGATTTCGTGGAGAGTTTCATAGCCCCAGTCAGCGCACATTTCTGCATGAACGAAATATTGATTTACAGCAGTGAGTTCATCTGCCAGCAGAAAATTGAGACTGTCAATTATTTCTTTTTTACCTTTCATTTTTACTCCTTATGTAATAAATGAGAACAGTTTTCTTTATTATAGTCTTACCTGGAAAATTTGGTGAAGCAGTCTTGATTTTTGAGTTGTGTAACCAAACCCCTGTACGGTTGTTAATTATTCTGTTATCTTTCTACAAACTCTGAAACGAGGAATTAACATGGGAATTTTTAGCAGCAACGTGATGAAGAACTATAACCTGAAACACACCGACACACCAATCAGCGATCTGCCTCGATATGATTTCGCAAAACCGGTAAAACCCCAGGCGAATTATCTACGCCCGATAACATGGCTGCTTAGTTTTCCTGATGTTCGGAAACACAAGGGAAAAATAACCGGCAATTTGAAAGGGATCAAACCGCCATATATCCTGGTTTGTAACCACAATAGTTTTCTGGATTTCAAAGTTATGACGAAGGCAATTTTCCCTAATAGAGCGAATTACATTGTTGCATTAGATGGTTTTATCGGTCGGGAATGGATTATGCGGCTGGTTGGGTGTATTGGCAAGCGAAAGTTCGTTAACGATATCGAGGTTATTCGTCAAACTTCCCGGCTGCTAAAACAAGGGCAGATTGTTGTCTATTATCCAGAGGCGCGCTATTCTCATATCGGAACAAATTCGGTTCTGCCCGAATCACTTGGGAAAATGATCAAGTATCTCCAGGTGCCGGTGGTGAGCCTGCTATTGCACGGGCATCACATCACCGAGCCTTCCTGGAACCAGGTCAATCGCGGCGCAAGGGTTGAAGCGGAAGCAAAATTATTGCTAACTGCAGACCAGGTGAACGCTTATAGCCCTGAAGAAATTCAAGATGAGATCACAAAATGGCTTGTATATGATGATTATCGCTGGCAATATGAAAATAATGTGCGCGTAGATTATCCTGACCGGGCTGTTGGGCTCCACCGAGTGCTCTATCAATGCCCCAACTGTAAGGCTGAATATCAGATGTACAGCGAGGGAGAGCAGCTGGGCTGTAAGGCATGCGGCAAGGTGTGGAGATTAAGTGAATATGGTCAGCTGGAGGCAGAAACCGGCGAAACGGAGTTTGTCTATCCACCCGATTGGTATGAGTGGCAGCGAGAAAACGTGCGGGAAGAGGTGAGACGGGGCGAATATTCATTTGAATCTGAGGTTTTGATCGATTCGCTGCCAGATTCGGGCGGTTTTATCCCAATGGGCAAAGGTTGGCTGACTCACAAAATGGATGGGATGGTTTTGCGCGGCGAGCATGCCGGCGAAGAATTTGTGTTGGAAAAATCGAACCAATCTCAATATTCAATCCATGTCGAATTTAATTATATTGATAAGAAAAAAGACGCGGTTATATTAAGCACGCTGCTGGATAGCTATTTTGTGTATCCTCTGTCGGAGAATTCGTCTGTGACCAAGATTTCTCTGGCTGTAGAGGAATTGTACAATCTTGAAAAAGAGCTCCAGTAAACCGAGGTTGAGTTTACTGGCTAATTCCTGGCTAACCAGGGAATGACGATAGATCAAGCAAAAGGCTGACCTCGTTTTTAAGGTCTTGCCAACCTTGATGGGCTTTATCGCAAACCTTATCCCATTCCTCATCGATGTCAGGACCGGCACGATAGCCTTCGATATATTGATGGCTGCGGTCGAGCCAATTCAGGAGCTCTTGATTTTTAACGGGCCAATCCAATTTTTGACGGTGATCGAGAGTTAGCATCTCAACCCGACGCTGCTCAATCTTGGCTTTGATTTCCATATATTCTGCTTCTGTTTTTTCGCACCAGAGATATCTTTTTGTATTCATTTTGTCCTCTTGCTGCGG
>CAZMZQ010000175.1:0-3142 GCA_964570745.1 uncultured Anaerolineaceae bacterium | reverse complement strand
GACGCGGCCCTCTCAAGGCCGAAACCAGGATTCGAATTCCTGTGGGGGCATTTTTTATGTCCGTAACCTTCAATCCCTTTTCTTGTTAATGGTATATACATATGGAAACAACCAACGACCAAACAATACCATACCCTCGCTTTTCGGCTCGCCGTAAAATCCTTGCTGCTCTGGGAAAGGGATTGCTCAGATTATTAACCAGGCCAACTATTTTGGGTTTGGAAAACATTCCCGATGTCGGTCCGGTCATCCTTGCTGGAAATCATGTTTCAACTTTTGAACCCATGTTCATGTTTTTGTTCCCACAGCAGATAGTTGAGCCAACTGGAGCTGGTGATATACCGTTTGAAGGATTGCTCGATCTGATAGTTCGTTTTTATGGTTTTATACCCATAAACCGCGGCAATCTGGATCGCAAATTCATAAATCAGGCTTTGAGCGTGCTCAATCAAAAGGGCTACCTGGGCATATTTCCGGAAGGAGGAACGTGGGACCCTGGCAATATGAAAGCCCAGGTGGGGGTTGCCTGGCTGAGCCATAAAGGGCAGGCAGTGGTTGTGCCGGTTGGCTTCAGCGGTTTTCATGGTGGCATGAAAGACGCTTTTAAACTAAAACGACCTAAGCTGACGATGAAAGTTGGTCAGCCAATACCAGCACTAAACCCGGAAACTGACGACCGACCGCTTAAAGTGGTTTACCAGGACTATGCTGATATGGTTTTGGAGCGGATCAACGAATTAATTGATCCACAGGAATTCCTTTTAAATCCGAATAAATCTGAATATAACCTTCGCATCCATATAGGCGATGACAGGCGGGATGTTATGATCCCTGGTCAGGAAGAGCTGGCTCATTTCTTGTTCTCACCTGTAATCCTGGAAACACTTTTGATTAATCTAAAAAAACCGGTGAAAGCTCTTTTTCCTGAACAACACAGGCGATCAATGCAGGGCTTTATCCATGCATTATCCGCTGTGATCGAGACATTGAAGGTAAACCCGGGGTTTTTAACCTACCGCATGGGAATGGAAAAAGGGAAACAGGTGGAACACGCTATCCAATCTCTGATTGATTTACTTGAAGAGGCAAAACAGTCCGGTAAATCAGTCCAGCTGGAAGCGAGAGCTCGTCATAGCTATCCTGACGGCCGGATCGAAGAAAAAATTGGTCAATACGACTTACGAGTTCGTCCTGGCCGCTAAGCCTGTTCTGAGGCTTTGATATCTCTGATATTTAATTGCAAAGATTGCCTGCCCTGGTAGGTGTTAATTTCAAAGGCGTAAGCAACATCTACATAGGAAGGCATCTCTTTAAGCCACTGACCCTGGTTGAAAGCGATTGCGTCAAATTGTTGAATGCCTGCTCCCAGTGTGAGCTTGAGATGACGACCGTCACCAACAGCCCAGGCACGACTGACTTTGCAATTACGGCTGCAAAAGAGAGCATCGGGGTTGTTGCTGCCGGTAGGTTCAAGTTGGGCAATATCAGATAGTATGCCGGGGATGTGTTCCGGCTTCAGTTTGTTTAGTGAAATCTCGTAATCGATTGCCAGTTCGGGCACCAGTTCAACCCCTGCCAGGCGTTCGTGAGCGATCCGGGTTATGCGTTCGGTAAAGGCATCCATTTTTGAGACTGCTAAGCTTAAACCCGCTGCCATGGCATGTCCACCATAGTGATCCAAAAGGTCTGCACAAAGGTCCAAAGCTTCAACGATGTTAAATTCGGGAATTGTGCGGCACGAGGCTTTAATTGAATCGCCCTCAAAACGACCAATAATTGAAGGTTTGTAGAAGCTCTCGGTAACTCTGCCAGCTGCCAGACCAACAACACCCTCCTCGTAATTACTTGAATAAGAGATAATGATGGGTGTATCGGGGTCAGCGGCATTAGCTTCGGTGATAACCTTCTCCTGGATGGCATGCATAATATCTTTACGCTGCGAATTGTAGTTATCCAGCTGTTGTGCCAGTGCTCCTGCCCTGAACAGATCTTTCGTGGTCAGCAATTCAAAGGCAGCTTCTGCGGAATCCATTCTTCCTGCAGCGTTTAAACGTGGTCCGATTGCAAAACCAAGGTGACCTGCATTCAGCTGATCGATCTTGATCCCTGAAGCCTGGATGAGAGAATAGAGTCCTTGCCGTTGGGTTGTGCGCATGCTTTGCAAGCCAGTCTTGACCAATGAACGATTTTCACCATCCAGGGGAGCAATATCTACCACCGTCCCAATCGCAACAAGGTCCAGCCATTGGTCAGGGTTGATACCAGGATGAGGGTAAGCCTGCAGGTAAGCCTTCGCGATCTTGAAAGCGATGCCAACGCCAGCCAGCATTTTGTAGGGGTAAGGATCGCCGGTTTGATGGGGGTCAATGATGGCGTCGGCATCAGGCAGCTGTTTGCCTGGCAAGTGGTGATCTGAGATAATCACCTGCATGTCTAATGTTTTTGCGAGGTCAACCTCTTTTATCGCTTTGATCCCGCAGTCAACTGTGATGATCAGCTCAATTCCTTCAGAGGCGAGCAGCTCGATAGCATCAATGTTGAGCCCGTAACCTTCATCAAATCGATTTGGAATATATACCCTTGGAGTATGACCGAGCTGATCAAAAAATTCATACAACAATGCGCTGGAAGTGACCCCATCGGTATCATAATCACCGTAAATTGCGATCTTTTTGTTGTTTTCTACGGCATGATGGAGGATATTGACTGCTTTTTCCATACCACTGAGAGCCATAGGGTCAGGGTTGGTTGGAGACTGATTGCCCAGGTATGCCTGGGCGGCATCTGCAGACAATATGCCGCGATTAAACAACAGTTGGCGGAGAAAGGGTGAATAATCTGATAATTCACGGTTGAGATGAGGTGGAATCAGGGGTGATATTTTCCAGCGTTTTGAAGTGGGATGATTGTTTTCAGCCATAGTGTCACTATTGTAACCGCCAAAATGAAGAATAGACAAAGGCAGCAAGAATTGACAATTGGTTTTGACCTGATAAGCCGCCTCGACCAGGTATAACGCTTGCTAAGGGGTGCGGGTCGGGATGGGACTGTTGGTGTTGGTTGGTGTTTGGCTGGGTGTAAGCGTTGGAGTGGGTGTGATAGTAGGTGTTGCTGTGGGTGGGTTGCCCAATACGCTGAAATA
>CAZMZQ010000174.1:0-3159 GCA_964570745.1 uncultured Anaerolineaceae bacterium | reverse complement strand
GATTATGGCGATAAATCTGAGCTCGATTTTAACAACCGCCTGGTTGCCAAATTTTCAATCCCCAACAACAAATCTTTTTGGGGTAATGACTTCGAAGGAATCCCGGAACACCTGCTCTTCCCCCCTGACGACCCAATGGTCCAGCTGACCGAAAGTGTCAAAACCCAGGTTATCAACGAAATGAAGAACATATTCATGCTCTGATCGTTCTTTTAGAGAATGATAATTTGGCCCTGATAATACGCCCCTTCTTTTGTGATATTTGGCAATCGAATGTGCGGTAAAATCCAATCGAAATGAAAAAGAAGAAAAAGATGCGCAATTCGGTTAAAGCCGTCATCATCGAGGATGGCAAACTGCTGGTTTTGCGACAAAACAATGAAAATGGACCTTACACGGTTTTGCCCGGTGGTGGGCAAAACCACGGTGAGACCCTGCACAAGGCGCTGAAACGCGAGGTCTTTGAAGAGATCGGGGCAAAGGTTAAAATCGGCAGGCTGCTGCATATTCGTGAGTATTTGTCTGAAAATCACGGTTTCGCGCTCGACGACCGCGAAATCCACCAGATAGAATTCTTCTTCAAGTGCAAATTGCGGGAGGCATACCAGCCAAAGAACGGGCAAGAGCCTGATCCACACCAGGAAGGTGTCGCCTGGATTGGGCTGAACCAGCTGGAAGAAGCCAATTTTTACCCGGCTGCTTTAAGAAAGATCCTGAAAGACTTGAAACACAACGATTCCCCCATCTATCTGGGCGAATGTAATTAGTTTGCTCATCAGCCCCTCTGCGTAAAGGTATAATGAGAAAATTGACAGGAGTGTTTTCCCACTCCGAAAGGATAAGCATGCGCGAAGGCATCCTCTCTAACGACGAATTATTATTTCTTCAAAAAGAAAAACGCACTCTCAACGATCTGCACAAAACCCTGGGCAACTTCAATCTGCCAACCGACGACCTTGCCAAGCTGCGAAGCGCGATCGACCAGCTCGATGAGCTTTTTTTGATCGTTGCAGCCGGGGAATTCAACGCTGGTAAAAGCGCACTCATCAACGCTCTGCTAGGTGAACGCGTTTTGCTGGAAGGCGTTACCCCCACCACCGCACAAGTCACCCTATTGCGCTGGGGAGAAGCTTTCAACGAGGTAGTTGTTGACGACGGTTTTGCGATTGTGACCCACCCGCTGCCCTTGCTTAAAGAGCTCAATATCGTCGACTCACCTGGCACCAACGCCATCAACCGCCAGCACGAACGCCTGACCAGCGAATATGTCCCCCGCTCTGACCTGGTGCTTTTCGTAACCTCGGCCGACCGTCCGATGACCCAAAGCGAACGGGTTTTTCTGGAAGGTATTCTCACCTGGGGTAAGAAGGTCGCATTAGTAGTTAACAAAGCTGATATCCTTGAGAATGAGCAGACAAAAGAGCAGGTGCGTGGGTTTGTGAGTGAGAACGCCGAAATGATTTTGGGCTACAAACCTGAAGTGTTCCTTGTCTCTGCGCGCCTTGCACAAAAAGCCAGACAGACACAAGACCCTTCAGAAATCACCCGGTTGAATGCTGAGAGCGGCATTGTCGGGTTGGAAAATTATATCAACCAAACCCTGGATAACAAAACCCGCCTCGAGCTCAAACTTCGGAATCCGATCGGTGTCGCTTTAAACCTGCAGCGGAGCGCCTTTGAGGCGATTACATATCAAATCAACGATCTGCAGCAAGATGCCAACCTCACCAGTGAGCTGGAGGCCTCGATTGGAAAATATCGTCAAGAACTGGCAGACGAGCTCCCTCCGCGCCTGGCAGAAGTGGAAAATATCCTGATCAATTATGAAAATCGTGGAAGTGACTTTTTTGAACGCACGATGAAACTGACCAACATCTTCAACCTCGCCAAAACCGAACAGGTCAAAGAGCAATTCCAGGTCGAGGTGCAGGGCGATGTCTCGACCGATATTGATAGCAAGGTGCGCGGTATGATCGATTGGTTGATCGACAAAGACCTGAACGTTTGGTACCAGGTGGCAGGTGCACTGGAACGCCGCCAGGCGCAGTCTAAACGTGAGTTGCCTTCCTCCAAGTCGCCTCAATCCGAACGGCGCAAAGAGCTGATTGGAAATGTCAGCCAGACCATCAGCCTGATCGTCAACCGCTATGATCGCAAGCAGGAAGCCGAAAAACTGGGTGATTACGTCCAGGAATCGGTTGCCCAGACCGCACTTTTTGGCATCGGGGCGCTGGGGGTAGGCGCGATGGTGGCAACTGTTTTAACAACAAAAGCTCTTGATGTAACCGGTATCGTCACGGCAGGCGCATTGGCAGTTTTGGGGTTGTTTGTCATCCCCTACAAGCGAAAAAAAGTAAAAGAGGATTTCGAAGTCAAAATGCAAGAAATCCGCACAAATCTGAAAGAGACCCTGGCAAATACCTTTAACAACGAAGCAGGAGCTGCTGTAAACCGCCTTAATGAAAATATCTCCCCTTATGTCGATTATGTGCGTAAAGAACAAGATCGTCTTGAGGCAGACCGCCAAACCCTTCAGGAAGTGCGGGTTCAACTTGATGAGCTCTCCAACCAAATTGGACAACTTTAGGGTTTCAATCAGGATATTTTTGACATGACCGACAGCACCCAATTGCCTCAAAGACTGAGCAGGCAGACAATTTACGAAAGTGAATATCTTAGTTTGCACCTCGATCGGGTGCGCCAACCAAATGGTTTCATAATTGAACGCTTCCACTTTGTGGATTATCCTGGACCAGCAGTTGGTGTGGTGGTTGAGGATGAAGAGGGGCGGGTTGTGCTGGTTCGCGTGCCCCGTTACACCGTCAATACCTGCACCTGGTCGATCCCGGCGGGGGGAGTGGACGAGGGCGAAGATTTGCTGGTATCAGCTCAACGCGAAGTGCGCGAAGAGACCGGTTTTGAATCGGGTGGACATCGCCTGGTTTATTCCTACTATCCCCAGGACGGGAGCAGTAACAAGCTCTTCCATATCGTTTTTTGTAAGGCGGGGTATCAAACCGGAACTTTTGACCCCAATGAGATCAGCGAAGTGAGTTGGTTTTCGCGCATTGAAATTGAAGAAATGATCGACAATCACAGGATTGAAGACGGCTTAGGGCTGACTGCGCTGTTGCTATGGCTGCGAAAAGGGTGATTTGA
>CAZMZQ010000173.1:0-3177 GCA_964570745.1 uncultured Anaerolineaceae bacterium | reverse complement strand
ACCCGGGCATGAATATGGCAGCCTGGCAGCTTCGATCTTTGTGGATGGCATTACGCTGGCTGATTTCTCCAAGGTAGAGGTGATGCACCCATTGAGCGGCACCTGGGTTCCTTTGACACCCGTGGTGGATGGTACTGGCTTACGTATCGACCTTGGGCCGATCAGCTCTATTCCGGTTATCTCCGGGTTTGACCAGACGCTGAGCTTCAGGGTCAACTTCAAGACTGCGGGTAATTACCCGGTCACGGGTACGCTCTATGACGGCGCGATCGACCCGACAAAAGTGATTGCCACCTACAGTGACACGATGGTCGTGGCTGGTCTGCTTGCGCAGGACTTTGGCTATATGTACCAGAGTGGTGTTTTGGGTGTAACTGCTGGTTTCAAGCCGGTCAATTTCACCCTCGACAAGGCAGTAGAGATCAAGGTGGAACTCTTCACCGGTCCGGACACGGGCTATGTGCTGCTGCAGACCAACACAGCTATCAGCCCCGCAGCGATGGCAACCTGGACGCAGTTCTCCGGTCCATTCGACATCTTTGGCACCTTTGACTATGTTGCTGATAACGTCTGGAGTAACGCCCGCGAGACTGAATACGGTCAGACGGCAATCCCGACCCGGGTATTGGCGACGATAACCTTCCCCGGTGGCATCACGCTGACAGCAGAAAACACGAACCTCACCGGCGACCGCGGTTATATCCTCAACTCTCTCGATGAGGAACTCGCATCCGCTCCGGGATATGTATATGACCCTGTTTACACCCCTGTTGGGGATATCGAATTTGATATGAGCAGCAATACCTACACAGGCACCTATACGGCACCGCAGGTGTTGGCTGGCGCACCGATGAACGATATGGCTCGCTATTTGGGCGCGCTTTATCGCCAGGCTGGCTCAACGATCACTTCGATTGTTTTCGACGGAAAAACCTACTCTTGGAATCCTGCTGAGCCAAATACTGGCAGCAACTGGATTGATGGGGACGGCAAGACCCTGGTTTCGGTTGTTACCGCCAAGTTCCAGGCCGCGATTCTGGACGGAACCTGGACGACCGAACCCGGTTACACAATGACCGTCCATGACGATTACGATCACAGCGCAACGGTGACCTTCAAGATGATCATCCTGAATACGCTGGACGATGAACTTGAAAGCGCTCCGGGTTATGTTTACACCCCAGGATACACTTATGTTGGCAGCTGGGTATTTGACGACCCGACCAATATCTACACGCTGACCTATAACGACACCAACTTTGCACCTGGTGCGATGAACGACCTGGCGCGTTACCTGGGCGCCTTACATCGCCAGGCAGGCGCGACAGTCTTTACAATTGAGTACAAGGGCATCACTTATTCCTGGGACCCTGCGGAGCCAAACGTGGGCAGCAACTGGTACGCGGGCAGCACATCTCTCGTGAGTGTGATCACAGCTGATGTGATTGGCGGACTGATTGACCCCGCTGTGGGCTTTACGCTTAAGCTTTCGGATGCATTCCATAGCGAAAATGTTACTTTCCGCTTTATCATCAACGACACTACCGCCCCGACGGTTGTTTCGGGTGAGGCGATTGGCGCGGCTGGCTTTGACGATGTGGCTGCTGATGCCAGCCTGACATTCGTTGTCAATCAGGGCTACACGGTTGATCACATTGAGTTTGTGATGAGTGAACCAGTGACGGTTGTTGATGGCACAGAAGTGATGCTGGGGGCTGCGCGTTATGGCACAATCACTGCCAATGGCGCATTACTGACTGTAACGCCTTATCCAGGCAATACGGTTGCGAGCCTTGTCGGTAACTTTGTTTTCAATGTTCCGGAAGGCAAGATCTTTGATCTTTCCGGCAATCCACTTGGGACGCTTTCCGCCACTTTGATTGTGGTCGCGGTAAATAACACACCGGAAGCCGATGATCAGGCTGTGACGACTTCTGAAAACACGCCAGTTGCAATTACCCTGGTGGCAACTGACGTGGATGGCGACACGCTGACTTACGCCATCGTTACCGAGCCTGCTCACGGAACCGTGAGCCTGGTTGGCAATGTGGCGACCTACACACCCAGTCTAAATTACAATGGCTCCGACAGCTTCACCTTCAAGGTCAATGACGGTTCGGCTGACAGTAATGTGGCTACGGTTACCATTCTGGTCAAACCGTCCCAGATGATCTACCTGCCTTTGATTTTCAAATAGGGCAGGCAAGCGACCCACGGGCAGAATGAAATGACGCGCGTGGGATGAGATAAGGAAAACAGGCTGGCTTTTGGGTCAGCCTGTTTTTGTTACGAAACCTAAATACACCTTCTGTAAATGAGGATCGAATTGTCTAAAAACAATTTACCCATAAACATTTCGAAGGCCCCAATCGTCAACAATCCTTTGTTGCCAAGCTGGTGATCATCAATAAAACTCAATTAACTCTTATCGATCAACGGATATTTGCCCGTTTTTTGTAAGATTATCGGTTAAAATAGAAGCATGGTCTGAGATGCGCGCAATAACACCGACCCCCTCCCCTGTTTTGGCAAAACACGTTGGGAACGACGTGGTGAGGAGGGTTGCGCCCTATCCGACAGACACCTATTCTGAGCTCGTCCGTGAAGTTGGCTGCCTGGCTTTTTACAACAGGGATTTTTTGCTCTTTTTCCGCGGGCAAGACTGCGACTATCTCAACAAAGCCGACAGCAGCACTTATTACCCCACGATTTATCGCAAAGACCTGCTGACCGCACAGGAAGCCCATTCCCGCTTCGACACGCTTGAATCAGCTGAAGTTAAGCTCGTGGATCTCCTGGTTTCAGCTGGGCTGGAAGGACGCCAGGATGTGGAGCGCAGGAGCAACATTGCCCGGAGCATCCTGCAGCACTATGGTGTTTGTGACACGCCGCTGCTGGATTTTACGCGCAGCCTGAGGGCTGCTGCCAGCTTCGCGCAGCGCAACAACCAGGAAGAGCGCGGGGTTGTGGCTGTTTTTGGGCTGCCTTATCCCACCAACCGGGTCACCTATAACAGTGAGCACGACCTCGTCATCGTGAACCTGCTCGCCACCTGCCCTCCACTGGCGCAGCGCCCCCATTTCCAGGAAGGATGGCTGGCAGGCACGCTGGATATCAGCCGTGATTATGGCGATAAATCTGAGCTCGATTTTAACAACCGCCTGGTTGCCAAATTTT
>CAZMZQ010000172.1:0-3177 GCA_964570745.1 uncultured Anaerolineaceae bacterium | reverse complement strand
AGACATATCAATTACAAGTTCTGGTTTTTGACTTCTGACAAACTCAATATATCTTGATTGTTGCTCCAATCCAATTTTTGAATCATTTATTAAGGGAAAGAACAATGCGCCATCAGATGAACTGCGATTGCTCATTATATTAATTCCACTCTGTCCACCTATGACAAGAACCAAATCTTCTGGATTGCTGTTAGTATTTATATATTCTGCTACAGGAGAAACATATTGGTAACCATTTTGAGGATACTTAACTAGGCGATAAACTGAGCGTAGGTGTGTATAAACTAATGTATTTAACCCGAGACATATGATAATAACAATTGCTAAAGTCTGAGACCAAGGTAAAAATTGATCTGATAAAAATAGTTTTACCTTTTCAGAAAAAACAAAACCAATTGCCAGATCTAAGAAATAGGCTGTCAAAATACTCATAACAGGCAACCAGTTAATAAAATAATGCCCAAAACCTCTTCCTGAGATTCCACTTAGTATAATTTCTGTTGGAAACAGCAATACTGTGGCTAAGGCAACCCAATCTGAGCAATTATTCTTTATTTGATAAAGCCGGTATAACGCAATTACATAACCTATTATTGCTACCCAACCCCATACTCCAAATCTGCCAATTCCTACAAATAAACTCGCTTCTATGATTGAATTAAGTATGCCAGATGAATTATTTTGAACAGAATAAGAAAAATTATACAGAATAGAAGCGTCAACTAATTCTTTAAAACTTCCTCGGAGAAAGAATGATAGTGAAACAAACAACAACGTGGTTAAAAAACCAATTATCATATGTAAGAATGCTTTTAATGCGTCTTTTTTATGATTTTGCCAAAGCCATAAAAGAAATGAAAAACAAACAACCAGCCCAGTCCCAATATTATTTGCACGTAATGCAAAAGCAAGCCCCGTTAATGAGCCCATAATCATCGTTAAAAATGTAGTGCGTTTACTATATATTTGTTTAAAAAATAATAATATCAGGATTGAAGAAATTATTATGTTGTATTCCTCAATTGTGTTTCCGTTTCCGAACACTCGGCTTAAGGCAACAAAGGTTGTGACAGTTGCGAGGTAAGAAATTGTCTTCGACCATTTGAAAGATAATCCCATATACAATGCTAATGCACCAGTGGTTAGTAGAAGCCATTCAAGGATGAATAAACCCCAACGAGTGTCTCTTCCGATTAAGAATCCTATCGAATTTATCCAAAAAATTAATGGTCCTTTTGAATCCCATATTTCGGTATATAAATGTCGATTTCTTAATAATTCCCTACCTGTATACATAAAAAAGCCGCTATCTCGACCTGGTTCGGAAAAGAGCGGATTTGCATCTTTTAATAAAATAAGAGATATTATTGCAAATGAAAGAACAGTTAGAATAATCTGGTAACTTTCTTTAACTTTTGTTGATCTGTTAGAGATTTGATGGTTCAATGTTTTTTCTCCCTTAGTCTCATTCAGCTTGTAGAAAAATGGATAAGTCGTTTCTAATAAAATTATAGTAATGAGTTAATATCCTGTCAAACAAAATCCCCTCCGTATGATTTATAATCAAAAGCCACGAAACACAGGAGTAAACAGCATGAAAATTTCATTAACTGGTATCAAACCGACAGGGAACATCCATATTGGCAATTATTTTGGTGCGATCAAGCCGGCGCTGGCACTGACCGAAAAATTCTTTGGGGTCTATTTTGTTGCAGACCTTCACGCCCTCAATAGCAACCCATCGCCCAAAGAATTGCAGCAGCTCATCTATGAAGTGGCAGCTGCGTGGATTGCCTTTGGTCTTGACACTGAAAAAGCGATTTTCTTCCGCCAGTCTGATATTCACGAAATACCGGAATTGACAACGATACTCTCCGCTGTCACCCCCAAAGGGTTAATGAACCGTGCCCATGCTTACAAAGCCGTCCTCGATAAAAACGCTGAAAGCGGTCGTGACCCTGATGATGGGGTTAACATGGGTCTTTACACTTACCCTATCCTTATGGCAGCCGATATCCTCCTGTATAACTCAGATGTAGTCCCCGTCGGCAGCGATCAAAAACAACACGTTGAAATCGCCCGCGATATCGCCGATAACCTCAACCGGATTTACGGGAAAACGTTAAAACTCCCTGAAGGTCTTATCGCTGAAGACGTTCAATCCATTCCCGGCATAGATGGACGCAAAATGAGCAAAAGCTATAGCAACACTCTGCCGATTTTCACCAGCGAAAAAGACCTGCGTAAACAAGTCATGCGCATAGTGACTGACAGCACCCCGCCTGAAGAGCCTAAGAATCCAGATGGCGACAATCTGTTTCAGATTTTCAAGTTTTTTGGCAGCCCGGAACGTGTCGAAGAAGTTCGCCAGCTATACATCCATGGTGGTTTAGCTTATGGCAAGTTAAAAGAAGAGCTTTACGAAAATATGCTCACCACTTTTGGTCCAGCACGGCAACGCTACTTCGAATTGATGGACAATAAATCGGAAATTGATGTAATTTTGGCGACTGGCGCCGAACGAGCCCGGGAATTGGGTCGCCCTGTGCTGGCAAAAGTTCGCAAATCGGTTGGCCTGGATCTCTAAGTGACGATAGAGCCCGAATCTTCCGGGATTATCACCGATCATGTGGTAAGGTCGACACTAAGCATTAAGGCTATTAACCTTGCCCTGGTTGCAAACATAACCCTGGCACTGCTGAAGACCCTGGTCGGGATTTTTGCACATTCTGCAGCTTTGCTCGCTGATGGCATTAACTCCACTTCCGATGTTGTCTACAATGCCACTGTCGCTATTCTGATTCGGGCGTCCCGCCTGCCAGCTGATGACGAACACCCTTATGGTCACAGCCAATTTGAGAGCATAGGCGCTCTCGTCATCGGAGCTTTCATCATAACTGCTGCATTTACAATTTTCTGGAATTCTATTCAGACCCTGTTTGAATACCTCCAGAAAAGCAGCGATTTCACCCCCAGTAATCCGATTGCGCTTTATGTGGCTCTGTTTACCATGCTGTTGAAGAGCTTTCTCTATCTATTTACCCGAAGTACAGGCAAAAAAACAGACAACCCGACTGTTGTCGCACTCACATTGGACCATCGCAATGACATTCTTTCCGCTGGAGCTGTGGTTGCAGGAACCCTGGCAAGTCAATTCGGTTATTATTGGGCAGACCC
>CAZMZQ010000171.1:0-3198 GCA_964570745.1 uncultured Anaerolineaceae bacterium | reverse complement strand
TTTTCGGGGTCAGGTTCAAATGCGAAAACCTGCCATTGAGCTTCGGCAAATGGGAGCAGGGAATATCCGTGATGAGCTCCTACATCCACCATGATGCCCCTGGCTAGGTTGGTGCTTAGGATTTCAAAAATCATTGCGTTTTCGTCAACGCTTTTATGCGAGTTTAGCTTTTGGCGAATTGTGCGCCACACTCCCCCAACACCTTTTTGTTTGAATATTCTGTAAGCGGTTTTTAGTTTGCCTGTAATTCCCATCAATAATCTCTCTTGGCACATTGATCTCATTTTGAGTTGGTTGAATTTCAACTGATTATAAGGTGAAACCGGAATCTGCGCTTTTTAATGGAGGTAATTTAAGCAACCCCTGGCTATACAGGGAAAAGAGCGCAGGACGAGCAGCAGGTCTTAAAACAGGCTGTTGTAATCGACTTTTTCGAAGATATCCAACTTTCCATCAACGGTTGCATCAACAATGCGGCGACCATCCTCCTCGTATGCCTTGCGAGCCATGCGATATGCAACTTCCGAGGTCTCCAGATCAGGAAGCTGCCAGCGGAAACCCTTTCCAAAATAAGCAGCAGAAAAATGGTTGGGGTCGTCTCCCTGGGATTCAATTGTGGTGTTAGGCGTCCCCCTGGTTGCAAAGCTGTGATCTACCCCTATGAGAATCACTTCGTCAAAACCCATATGATAGGCAAGTTGAAGGCAAACATTGGTAACTGTTGCCCCTTCCCAAACCCTGCCGCTCACGTCTCTGGCAAACCGTGGAGAAGTGTAAGTAGTGTAGAGAAAATAGGTGAATGGATCCATTTTTAACCATTTGCGGGCACGCCAGGCAAAAAACTTTGGCATTTGCAGTTTTTCAAACTCGGTCACCGATTGCTCAACTACCAAATCATTAACACAGACAAGAATATCCGGGCGAAAGCCAAGTTCCTCTGCAGCGAGAAATATGCGGTTCATCCCAATAGTAAAATCGCCAGTCAGTTTGCTTAGGTCTGTATTTTTAAGGGAAGGCCCATTACCGATCACAAAGCAGCGTTCGCCCTTGTGGCTATCTTTAATCTCTGCCAGTTTTCGGTTGGTCTCTCGGCGCCAAGGATGCAGGAACGCGCCAGGCAGTTCTGGTATCCGACGAACCGTATCATAGGTGCGTCGGGCAAATGAGAGGCATCGATCTTTGAGTGATTGAGACATTTTGTTTTATTCCGTGCTGAGCCGGCAGGTTGCGCCACCATCCACGAGCAAACCCTGCCCGGTTATAAAGCTGGAAGCAGAATTGTCCGCCAGGAAGTAAATCACCGAAGCGATTTCTTCGGGGTTGGCTACCCGCCCGTTAACCGTTTTTGCAGCAAGCGCAGCCAGCTGCACCTCCTCAGAAGCTTCATCCGAACGCCCGCGATGAAAGCCCGCCCGCAGCATCGGCGTATCAACTGCACCTGGTAAAACAGCATTGACACGAATATTGTCCGGGGCAAATTCAATCGCCGCGGCACGCGTGAGAGCCAGGAGCCCACCCTTGCTGGCAGCATAGGCTGCAATATTGGCTGAAGTGGCAACTGCATGCACAGAGGAGACATTAACAATTGCGCCCCCTCCTTCGGCTTTGAGCATCGGATAAGCAAGTTTGACACCCAGAAAAACCGATCGAAGGTTAGAGCTCATCACAGCGTCCCATTCTTCTACGCTGGTTTCAACCAGGGGTTTGGTAACCTGATGGGCAGCGTTGTTGACCAGAACATCGAGGGTGGGAGAAAACTCTGTCGCTTTTTTATAGATCATCTCCAGGTTTTCCGGAACTGAGATGTCAGCCTGGATATATAGACAATCTGAAGGGAAAGCGGGATAAATTGGTAAGCGATCCACGCCAATAACCCGAAAGCCTCTTTGGTAAAAATAGGCGACGGTTGCCTGACCAACCCCTCCGGCTGCGCCTGTGATCAGTGCTGTTTTGTTATTCTCAGTCATATTTATTCTCCACTTCCTTCAACCGAACTTATAATTAGCCCTGTTCCTACAAGTGAGTTTATTTTTCGAGCGCTTTAAGGCTATCGATATCCCCAACCGGGATATCAAGCCCGATTAACAGGTTGCGGATTGTGTTCCAATGAATGCGTTCCCAAAAGAAGGGGCTGCTGTTAGTGTTGTGGGGTGACAGGATCACATTATCCATATTCTTCAGAGGGCTGTCATTTGGAAGAGGTTCTTTTTCGAACACATCCAGGGCAGCACCTCTCAAACGACCTTCCTGCAGCGCTTCGATCAGCGCTTTTTCATCGACAACTGGTCCACGGCAGGTGTTAATAAGCACGGCGGTCGGTTTGACATGTTTGAGAGTTTCGGCATTGATAAGGTGATGCGACGTTGGATTGAGCGACGTATTCATACTGATGTAATCAGCGCGTTCGAGCAGATCTTGCAGGCTGGTCATCTCGATCCGTTGTTCAATGACAAAATCCGGTTCAATTTCAATAATATCGTTAGCCAGAATCTTCATCCCAAAGGCGTTAGCCCGTCGAATTACAGCTTTTCCGATATTACCGACCCCAACCACCCCAAGGGTCGATTCCATCAGCGTGTGTCCAGAGATTTTCTTCCATTCACCGGCTTTCATCGCCTTATCCATCCAGGTCAGGTTACGCGCAAAAGCGAGCATATTGACCATGACGCTTTCAGATACCGGAACGGTAAAAGCGTTAGGGGTGCGAAAAACCTGAACGTCATGCTTTTGTGCCGCTTCCTGGTCGATTGCATCGATACCGGTACCCCACTTCGAAATAACTTTCAATTGGGGCGAACAAGCAGCGATCACATCAGGAGTGTACCGATCGTCACCACAAATGGTGCCCTCAAATTGACCGGCAAACCTTAATATTTCCTCCTCGTCCAGTCGTTCGTTGACTTCAGGAATGACCACATTAAGACCAAAAGACTCCAGGATGGGGGTAAAGCGGTCCATAAAAGGCAAGATATAAGGGGCAGTAACTAAAACGGTTTTCATAATTCCTCGATTATTTTTGGTGTTCCATCATGGTTTCAGCGATGGTGAAATCTATTTCCTCATCGATGTCAATGGCTTCAAAGGGATCCATCTCAAACATCAGCGGGCGTTCGCCCAGTCGGTTGCGGCGGGTGACCAGTGTTTCTCGCGTGAACAGATAAAGACAGGAGTTTTCCTCATAGATTGGTGGAAGGTCCT
>CAZMZQ010000170.1:0-3239 GCA_964570745.1 uncultured Anaerolineaceae bacterium | reverse complement strand
CTTCGTACATCTCAGACGCGCCAACAATCACAATTGGATCGTTGTAGTGGGCGGGTTTGCCATTAACCAACCTTTGTGTACGGATGGCAGCTTCTCCACAGAGAACACAAATAGCAGTTAGCTTATCGACTTTGTCTGCTTTTGCTGTCATATTCGGCATACAGGCGAATGGTTCACCGCGAAAATCCGTGTCCAATCCGGTTACAATCACCCTTATACCCTGGTCTGCCAACTGATTTGCTACGTCAACGATGGCTTCGTCGAAGAACTGCGCCTCGTCGATACCTACCACGGTGACATCAGGTTCAAGCCTTTCCATAATCTCACTTGAAGATTTGACCGGAAGTGCCTGGAAATCCAGGCCTGAATGAGACATGACTTTGCTGTAGGCAAAACGATTATCAATGACTGGTTTGAAAACCTGCACTTTTTGTTTTGCAATCGTTGCCCTGCGTAAGCGGCGAATCAACTCTTCTGTCTTACCGCAAAACATCGAACCAGTAATTACTTCAACGGAACCAAAGGTATGTGCCATAAAAGCCTCCAATAATTTCAATGCCTAAAGTATAAGTCAAGTTTTACCGGATGAAGCAAAATTGAAATAATTGGTTTTGAGTTTCGGGGCATGACACAAGGATGGTGACAAAGAAATGAAGGCAGCTTGGCCTACCTGTAAATGCGAAATATAGAATTATGAGCCTTTATCAGCTATTTTAAGAATCATATCAGGAATTATTTATCCCACTTTATGAGATAATCAGAATTATTCGTTATTAATTCGGGAGGAAGCTATGAAACGGAAAGTTACCTTTGGCAGGATAGTATTTTTCATAATAATCGCTTATTTAATCATCGGATTGATTAATTCTCTCACCGGATATGCCATTGATCTGATAGCAGCCAAACCTATCGTCTTCTCACCGCTCGTAGGGATCCCGCTCGACATGATCGGCTTGCCCTGGAGCTTTAGGGGAGATTACATCAAAGGCTTTTTGGATGTGCAATTCTTTGTCACTTTAGCCGCGATCTTACTTACACTGATCTTATTCTTCCGGATGCTTTTTCAAAAACGTTCTGTCTAAAAATCGCGGCAGTTTGCCTTAAACTAGCTAATATCTTCCCAGGTGTCAGCAAGGTTCTAAGGTGCGCCTCTATCACTACGAGCCCTGCTGAATAAGCAAAACATTAGAGTTGCAGCAGGTTCCAACAACAGCGACAATTAACAAAAAAAGCAGGCCTTGAGCCTGCTTTTTCTCTTTGTAATGACTAAACTTCGATTTCTTCTGCTGCTGCGGGTAAGGTATAGCCATTCTGGCGCAGTTGCTTTTTCAAATCGATCAGTGATTTACGACCAAAGCCTTCAACTTCTAACAGCGCTTTCTCGCCACCTTCAAGTCTTTTCAGAACATCACCAGCGGTATTGATGCCGGCTTTTGCCAATGCAGAAACTGCTTTAGTTGATAGTCCAAATTCAGACGTTGGGCGTTCAGGCGAAATCCTGGCATCCGAAGCCGCCTGTTTTTCGGCAACAATTTCCTGCCGGGACTGCAGTCGTTTGTAGAAGCGATCTACCTGACCTTCGCGGTCAAGGATGCGAGCTTGCTGCCCTGTATAAAAGGGATGGCAATTCGAGCAAACTTCTGTTCGAATCTCGGGTGTAGTTGAACCAGTGGTCCATTCAGCCCCACAGGATGCACAAGAAACCTTGGCTTCTGGGTAATATTTTGGTTGAATTTTTTCTCTCATCGTTCCTAATCACCTTTCGCGGGTCCATCAGGTGTCTCAAAAACATGCACCCTTTTGCGACCACCAGCGATGGTTTCGTATTTTACGTAACCTTCCATAGTAGCAAACAAGGTGTAATCACGACCCTGACCGACATTCCAACCAGGATGTATCTTGGTGCCATGTTGACGTACCAGAATATTGCCGCTGATCACTTTTTCGCCGCCATATTTTTTGATTCCCAGGCGTTGTCCCTGGCTATCTCGTCCGTTGCGGGATGACCCGCCACCTTTTTTGTGTGCCATTTCACTACTCCATCACAATTGAATCAACCAGCAACCTGGTATATTTCTGACGATGACCTGAACGTTTTCGATAATTGATTTGGGGCTTATATTTAAACACTAAAATCTTCTTGCCTTTGATCTGATCATCAACTGTTGTTTTAACGCTGGCACCCTGAATATAGGGAGTGCCGACCGTCACAGATTCGTCATCAACAATTAGAAGTACCTTGTCGAGGACGATATCTTTGCCGATTTCTGCAGGCAGAAGGTCTACTGTTATCAGTTTGCCTTCTTCGGCGCGGTATTGTTTGCCGCCTGCTTCAATAATTGCATACTTCATTTTCTCTCCAATCTTCACTTAACCAGCTTACGAGCGTTTCACCGCCCGGTACCGGGAAAGTTGGTTACGTAAGTAACCCCAGCTAACTTGCGCTGGGGCAACGACTCATTATTTTACAACGGGAAAGGATTGATGTCAAGTTTCTGATTTATAATCATTGACAGCATGAAAACAAAATGGTGTTACTTTTTCTCGCATTTCTTAAGTGATGAAGATACACTGGCTAAGCGTTCTTAATTGATCTCTTCACCAAGGAGAAGAATAATGACAATTAACATCAAAAGAATTTATGATTCATATTCACCCGAGGACGGTTGGCGAATATTAGTTGACCGAGTTTGGCCACGCGGTATTTCCAAAGAAAAAGCCCACCTGGACGATTGGTGTAAAGACCTGGCTCCAAGCAACGAATTACGAAAATGGTTTGGGCATATCCCTGCAAAATTCGATGAATTTGCCAGGCTATATTATCAAGAACTGGAAGTAAATGCAGAAGCCCAAGCGGACATTGGTCAGATATTGGCAAAAAGCAAAGACGGCATTGTAACCATGTTGTACTCTGCCAGGGATACTGAACATAATCAGGCTGTGGTGCTGAGAAAATATATTGAAGACAAAGCATCGAAAGCCTGATCTGCCTGGTTTTCACAATTACCTCAAGATGATTTATAAACAAATTCAGAATTAATACATTTTTCTGAATAGAGCAAATCTGGTTAAAACCATTTTGTAAGTCAAATGAATGGTTGAAATTTTCGCATTTAAACACCAGAATCTAATACAAGTAGTTTGTTTTTATTAAAAACCTGATAAACTTGCAAGTCGAAACAATTTTAGGGTTGATTAAACGATTTACGAAAAAATTGTTCTAACAAAAAGTGAGGAAA
>CAZMZQ010000169.1:0-3264 GCA_964570745.1 uncultured Anaerolineaceae bacterium | reverse complement strand
AGTCCAGATCTCCTATCAAATCCCGTCCATGTAAAAAAGTTTGCATTTTTCTCTCCTTGAAGTTACTTTTCTTGATTATACCCAGCAATCGCTCATTTGTGGATTGGACTTCTAATCAGAAAACTCCTCTACCTATCTTCGATAGTCCTCTCCATTCGTCAGTCAAATAATTATCTTTCTAAGGCTCTTAACGAAATACATAACGTATCTTCTACCTGATGAACCAAACACATAGATACTTCCCGTGTATCCTTACGAGGTATTCATTGTGCACAGATCCAACTTCAGGATGACGAAGAAATGCCAAACTATAAAACAAAAGTATGCCAAACTGCCGAATATTCTTAAGCAAGAGAAGGTTGCTTTAGCTAAAGCTATTAATCGTTGCAACCGGTTATGCGTATACGAGAAAAGACGGGGTTCATGTTGTCCCCGTTGGTTGTTTAAAACCTTAGTGGAGGCTTCAGCCTCCACTAAGGAAATCTTAAAACAAGTTTTACGCTATCAGGCTTGGCAGGATTGCGTAAAACTCAGTGGCTTTGACAACGTCGTTCAAATCCACACTGTCCATCACGGTATGAGCAGTAACTTCATCACCAGGTCCAAATCCGATTGAAGGGATATTGGCTTTGCCTGCCCAATAAATGCCATTCGTGCTGAAAGACCACTTGCTGGCCGGCTTTGGTTCCAGTCCGATCAGTTCCCGGGCTTCAAGACCAGCTTGCACCAAACCATGTTTCTCATCCAGAGCCCAGGCGGGGAAATATTTTTCCACCGGGAAGACAAACCCTGTATACGAAGGTTCGTCATAGAACAAAGCTTCAACCTTTACGCGGTCTTTGCTCTCTTCGGGGATCAGGGCTTCAACCTGTGCAATCGCACCTTCCTCTGTTTCACCAAAGGTCATACGCCGATCGATGTAAATAACAGCCTCATCAGGCACAGCGTTGAGGCTGGGGGTTTTCACTGTCATATCCGAAACGGTGATCTTGCCATGTCCCAGGAATGGGTCATCGCCCAACTGGGGTTCCAGGTCGCGAATGCCCTCAATCACAGGCAAGAGCAGATAAATCGCATTGATACCAACATGGTTGCTGGCTGCATGTGCCGAAACACCTTTAGCGGTTACCTTAAGTTCGATTCGACCTTTGTGACCGCGATAAACCTGCATTTTGGTTGGTTCACCGATGACTACAAAATCTGGTTTGATTCCAGGGTCAACCTCAACAAAAGTGTTGGGAGCGATGCCGTCGCACCATTCTTCCATATTGCCAAAATACCACGCGGTCCAACCATCCAACAATCCCAGGTCCCTGGCAAAAGCCATGCCATAAACCATCCCCGGTGTTGAGCCTTTCTCATCGCAGGCACCGCGGGCATAGAAGACGCCATCTTCCACTTTCCCTACAAAGGGGTCCCACTGCCATTCTTCCGGGTCTCCAATGCCGACTGTATCGATATGGGAGTCAAACACGATCGTACGTGGTCCGTCTCCGATGCGCCCCATTATGTTGCCCATCTTATCAAAACGAACTTCGTCAAATCCGAGTTTACGCATTTCTTCGGCTATACGTTCACCAACCGGACCGATTAACGATTCGTAACTTGGAATTGCGCAGATTTCACGCAAGAATTGAACGATATTCGTTCGATTTTCCTCCGTCTTTTGGTGAATTTGTTCGAGGATTTGTTGTTTGGTCATAGATTCTCCTTTTTTATATCTGGTCTTTTTCCCGCCAGTAAGGCATTATAATAATTCCAGATTATTTTCCAATTTGATCAGTTGTAAGAAAGTGAGTAACAGCATGGATATCTTATCATTAAAGACAGGTGCTGGCAATTTGTTTAGGAAGCCTGAAATGAATTGGGGCATCCTGGGAACTTCGCGAATCGCAGAACAAGTTATCCCTGCTATCAATTCGATAAAACACAATCACGTTGAGGCTGTGTCGAGCCGCGATCTTACCCGAGCACGTCAGTTTGCCGATCGTATGAAGGTTCCGGTTGCTTATAGCAGCTATGAAGAGCTTTTGGCTGACACGAATATTCAGGCAGTCTATATCCCTTTAACCAATAATGAACACAAGGGCTGGACCATCCGATCTCTTCAGGCTGGAAAACACGTGCTGGTCGAAAAACCCTTTGCCCTAAGTGCGTCCGACGCCCAGGAAATGACCGGGACAGCGTTGGAAAAGAGCCTCGTCCTGATGGAAGGGTTTAGCTATCGATATCATTCTCGAATTCAAAACGCATTGGAAACTGTCAAAAAAGGTGGTTTAGGTAAACTTCGTGGTTTATATTGCAGTTTCAGTTTCCCGTTGGAAAACCCCGATGACTTTCGCCTGGTTCCTTCACTTGGGGGTGGTGCCATGTATGATCTGGGCTGTTATTGTGTTGATTTTCAGCGGTTGGCAGTTGGACGTGAACCGATCGCGGTACAAGCCCGCTGTTACCAGGGAGGTTCCGGAGTGGATCTTCAAATGCAGGTTTCGCTCGATTTTGGAAATCAAATTTTTAGCAGTTTTGAGGTGGCTTTCAATGCTACCCATCAAAACGTCGCAAGGATTTTCGGCACTGAGGGGGTTATGACCCTCGACTTACCTTTCACAAGCAATGGCAAATCCGTATCCATGGTTATTGAACAAGGCGAGGATGTTCAAAAAGTTAATTACCGACCAGAAAATATTTATAAAAACCTGGTCGGCCATTTTTACGAAGTGGTGACTAAGAAGGAAATTCCTCTTTATCCGCTCGCAGAATCAATAAAAACCATGACCGTCATCGATGCCATCTTCCAATCCGCCGCTGATGATGGTAAACTCGTTTCTCTATAATAATTTGAAAAGGCAGAATATTCCCTATGGATAAGGTTAAAGAAACCAAGAACCGAAAAGAAAATCATAAGTTTTTGCAAAACCAGCTGCTGCTGCCTCTTGCTTTGATTGCCGCGATTATTGTGATTTTGTTTATGTTCCGCGATTTCTCGCTGGGAGATCGCGCGATTGAAATCCCGCATGAAGGAATCCTGGAGCTCGTTGTAGGATATGCCATCCTGGTCGCGGAAATTGCAGCCATGCTGGTTGTAGCCATCTCTGTTATCGAAACCACGATTAACTTTGTAAGGAGCTTGCTTGACCGTGACTTTTCCAGAAAGCTTCGCTCTTCTGAGACGCTGCGTTTGCGGTTGGGGCATCGCCTCTCGCTGGCACTTGAATTTGCTCTGGCATCAGATATCTTGCGAATTGCAATTTCACCCTCATTGTC
>CAZMZQ010000168.1:0-3268 GCA_964570745.1 uncultured Anaerolineaceae bacterium | reverse complement strand
CTCGTGTTCTCTGAGCGGGATAGTTATAGTGGCGGTCTGAACTATAATAGTTTTAACTGGTGATCCGCATAAGATTCTTATGTGTAATTATCTTTCCTCAAAACAATTAATTAATAATGAAAACCGGATCGGCCGTAAAGAAGGTGCGATTATGGTACGATCTGTATCATAAAAAAAGTTGTCAATACTAATTACCCCGGGATTCAAAAACAGATTAAAATAGTGCCATGGAAAAGGAAAACTTTATTATCGATACTTCTGAGAACCAAGAAGGGCTGAATAGTTCTCCTCCCTGGGGCTGGGGGACCAAGCTGATCGTCGGCATTCTGCTGGTCGTCGGGTTTTTAGCTCTTATCATCCGCTTCAACGAATACTTCAAATTGTTGTTAGTAGCTTTTCTGCTATCTTTTCTGCTCACACCGTTGTGTAACCTGCTACGAAAAGGCTTGCGTATCAGTTGGCGCATGTCTGTTGCAATTGTTTACTTATTATTTGCAGGTCTTCTCATTTGGGGGGTTGCAAAGGGTGGAACCAGTCTCGCCACCCAGGTCCAAAATCTGTTTCAGATGCTGATTGACAATATTGACAACATCACGGAGTTACTCGAACAGTGGTCAATCCGGTCAATCATTATTGGGCCTTTCACCTTTACTACACCACAGTTAAATTTCGAACTGATCGGACAGTGGCTTTCAGAATCGCTCCAACCAATTGTCAGCCAGGCAGGGAACATAGCTTCGACTGTAGTCGGCAAGGTGGGCGGCTTCTTGATGAATCTCGGCATTACTTATATGGTTTCCTTTTTTATCACATCTGAGTCAGATGGCGCTAGAAAAAAAATCATAAATATTTCCATTCCTGGCTACGAAAAAGATTTTCAGCGCCTTGGCCAGGAAGTTGGCAAAATTTTCAATTCGTTCATCCGGGGTGAATTCACTGTTGTGGGTATAGCGATAATTATTTACTCCATCTATTTAGGTCTCATGGGGCTGCCCTATTTCTTTGTAATTGCAATTATTGCAGGTTTAGGACGCTTCATTCCATATCTCGGCGCAACCATCGGCTGGATCGCCTTTTTTATTGGCGCTCTATTGCAGAGTCCTACGCCATTCGGTTTAGTTCCAGTTGTCTACGCTCTGCTGGTAGTTGGGATCGCGGTGATTATTGATATGATCCTCGATCACATCCTTACACCAAGAGTCATGGGTAATTCATTACAGGTACACCCGGCTGCAATAATGATATCTGCCCTGGTAGGCGCGCAATTAATTGGCATTCTTGGTGTCATATTGGCTGCCCCTGCATTCGCGACACTCAAACTGATTTTACGTTACTCCAGCCGCAAGCTATTTGACCAGGACCCCTGGGCGGGTATGCAATATTATCAAAAACCGAAAGAACCCGCCTTGCTCAAGGGCCTGCGAAAAATATATGAAAAAATTGGTGCTTTTATAAAAAAACCTAAACTGAACAACAACTAATTCTTTCTAACATCGCTTGCGTTGCAGGCGTAGAAGTGAGATAATCAAGAAAACAAACCGGAGGCAACGAAATGGAAGATCAAGAACCTATCACTACAACAATCGCAGAAACTGAAAATTTTCTCGCCTGGAAAGCTGAAGAACCAGATGGCGAGACTACCTATCATCTGGAACTGAACAATGTCACACTGCACTTCTTCACCGAAGAATGGCAGGAATTTCTGAAGTTGACTGAGATCATCATCGACGAAGAACTTTAAAGCAAAGTTGTTTCATGGAACAACGGCTTGCCCTATGTTGGCAGGCTGTTTGTTTTTAATGGAGTTTCATCCAATCGAGCTGCCGGCTCAGCGTAAAACCAAGACGTTCCAGCGCGCCTTCTGCCCTGCCAAATGGATACTCCAATCTGATCGATCTTTTTTTCCAATAATGTTCCAGAAATTCCGCAATAAGAGCGTACATCTGTTCATTTTCTGCTGTTGTTTTTTCTAAAGCCATCCAAAGTGCATCTGCCCGTGGCAATCCATATTGCCAGCTTAAAACCCCCTTGATTACTCCCTGCTCTTTGAGTGTAAAATGTCGCAAGCTGCTGTATTCATCCCATGAGAGAATGTTCAGAATAGCCCATGGTGAAAATTTGTTAAATTCTACATTTCCATACCAACGCGTATCAGTTGGATAAGCCTGCAGCAGCTGTTCCTTTTGCCAGCCCCAGTCGGCAAACTTTCGGATGCCAAACCGATAATTCGACAGATCATAATTTCCCGTTGGTTTCTGCCAGATGCCCTTTTCTAAAACCCAGTTATTTATCGTGCGAACAACTTCAAAACCAAGTTTTTTATACAGATTTTTGGCAATTACATTATCTGAACTCACCTGTAACCACACCTGGTAGGCTCTTTTTGATTTTAAGTATCGCAGAGCGTGTTTGGTTAATGCGGTTGCAATGCCCTGTCCTTGATGTTCAGGGCTAACCGCAACATTGGCTATCAAAGCAATGTGCCGTAATTTGTCAAAGAAAGAAATAATATTAATGTTACCAACGACTTTGCCATCTATCTCCCAAACAAGCCCTGGCATGTTGGTGGTCGCTGGAGATAACCAGATATTCTCACGCTGCTGTTGGGCAACTTCTCGCATTCGCTGCAATGTATACATGCCCTCAGGGTCATCTTTTAATTTGAAGCTTTCCATGATGAGTTGCAACACAACATCAGAGTCTTGAGTCGGATCGTACTGACGTATGAAACCGGGAGGATAGGGGAAGGTTGATGGCATACGCGTTGATTTTATCCGAAAAACGAGTTAAAAAATACCAGCTCCCATGGGAGCTGGAAATTTCGGACAGATCAATCTATATCTGTATCAGAAGATCGTGGTCTGCGGGCTCGGTATACGATACGTCCACGGTCAAGGTCATAAGGAGACATCTCAACCCTGACAGAATCTCCAAGCAGGATGCGGATGTAATACCGGCGCATCCGTCCAGAGAGGTATGCGATAACCTCATGTCCATTATCAAGCTTAACGCGAAATTGCGTTCCGGGCAGAGCTTCAATAATGGTTCCGTCTACAGTAATCTTCTCTTCTTCTTTCGCCATAAAACCTCACTAACTTGGCTACTTCTCGTAGGGCTTCCGGAAAGAACGTCGAACAGCTTTCTTATCATCCATCCGGCGCTGCTCGCTCTTGGAAACGAACCAGCGTTTACGCCGTACGGTGCTGAGAACACCACTCTTCACGACCTTCTTGCGAAAGCGCTTGAGCAGGGAATCCTGCGATTCATT
>CAZMZQ010000167.1:0-3275 GCA_964570745.1 uncultured Anaerolineaceae bacterium | reverse complement strand
ACATTAGATTCAAAAGGAGAGATTTTATGTTAAAGTACGACCGCGTCTATAACTTTTCAGCAGGCCCCAGCACCCTACCAGTACCTGTTTTGGAACAGGTTCGGGACGAAATGATGAACTACCAGGGCTCTGGCATGTGTGTCATGGAAATGAGCCATCGCAGCAAAGTCTTCATTAAAATCGCTGAAGAAGCCGAAGCTGATCTTCGGGAACTAATGAATATTCCTGATAATTACAAAGTATTGTTCATTCAAGGTGGCGCAACCCTGCAGTTTGCGATGATTCCATTGAACCTGATGAAGAATGGCGTCGCTGATTACATTGTCACCGGTAACTGGTCTAATAAAGCCTATTCAGAAGCTAAGAAGTTTGGCAAGATCAACCTGGTCGCTTCCAGTAAGGATAAAAACTTCAGCTACATTCCCGATGTCTCTGACCTGCCAATTTCTGAAGATGCAGACTACGTATACATTTGCGAAAACGAGACAATCCACGGCACAACTTACCAGAAGCTGCCAAATACCAAGGGAAAACCACTGGTGTCTGACCAAAGCTCCATGTTCCTCTCCAAACCGGTCAATGTCAGTGATTATGGCCTTATTTATGGTGGTGTACAGAAAAACGTTGGGCCTGCTGGTCTGGCTATTGTGATCATTCGCGAAGACCTGATCCGCACCGATCTGCCTGAAACGGTCCCGACATATATGCGCTACGACATCCATGCCGATAACGATTCGATGTACAACACCCCCAACTGCTGGGCGATTTATGTATGTGGCAAGGTTTTCAAATATCTGAAGAGTCTGGGTGGTCTGGAAGCCATGAATCAGCTTAATATCGAAAAAGCACAACCGCTCTACGACTTCCTCGATAACAGCAAGATGTTCAAGGGAACTGTTGTCAAGGAAGATCGCTCATTGATGAACGTGCCTTTTGTGACTGAAAGCGCCGAACTGGATGCAGAAGTAGTGGCTGCAACCAAAGCGGCTGGCTTCGACAACCTTAAGGGTCATAAATCGGTGGGCGGTTTGCGCGCCTCGATTTACAACGCCATGCCCAAAGAGGGCGTCGATGCATTGGTCGATTTCCTGAGAGATTTCGAAGCCAAACACGGCTAAGTTTTACTCAAGATTAAACTTAAAACCTCTCTGTCCAGGAGAGGTTTTTTTATTACCGTTTTTTTACGATGAATATTGATACAAGACAGGTCCTGAACCTCCACTTATCGAAAAAGTATGGTCATAATTATGAGTGAGACGCTTCTGTCCGTCAAAATTTGACCTTCAAATCCTACATTTCTTCAGTTTGGCGGTATTGCAGGGCTTCAGCCAGATGTTCGGTCTTGATAGTGGTTTCGCTAGACAAATCTGCAATTGTTCGGGCGAGTTTAAGCACCCGGTGATATCCCCGGGCAGTCAGGCGAAGTTGACGCATGGCGGTTTTCATTAAACCTTCTCCAGCAGGATCCAAAACGCAATATTGACGGATCTCTTTCGGGGTCATATCGGCATTGCAGACGAGTTTGGTTTCAGCGAAGCGTTTGATTTGTACCTGTCGGGCAGACTCGACGCGCGCCTGGATAGTTTCGGAGCTCTCACCAGTGCGTTTTTCGCTCAATTTCTGATAATCAACCCGAGGCACCTGCAGGTGGATGTCGATTCGGTCCAGCAGCGGTCCCGATATGCGTTTTTGGTAATTACTTATGGCAGCTGGTGGGCAGGTACACTGGCGCATGGTGTCGCCAAAATAACCGCAGGGGCAAGGGTTCATCGCGCCTACCAACATAAAATTTGCCGGAAAGGTGAAGGAACCCTGGGCACGGCTGATGGTCACAATTTTGTCTTCCAGCGGTTGGCGCAAAACTTCGAGTATTCGCTTTCCGAATTCGGGCAATTCATCCAAAAACAAGACTCCCCGATGTGCCAGTGATATCTCACCCGGTCGCGGCACCCGACCACCGCCAACCAAGCCTGCATGGCTGATTGTGTGGTGGGGAGCTCTGAAAGGGCGTTGACGAATTAACGGCGTTTCTGATGGCAGCTGATCGCTGATCGAATAAATTCGGGTCACTTCCAGCGATTCCTCCAGGCTCATCGAAGGCAGTATGGAGGTCATCGCCCTGGCAAGCAGAGTTTTCCCAGCCCCTGGCGAACCAGTCATCAATACATTGTGTCCGCCTGAAGCGGCGACTTCCAGGGCACGTTTGATATGTTCCTGTCCCTTTACCTCACTAAAATCAGTGAAAGGCATTTCAAATTCAGGTGCGGCAACATCACCGGGTTTGAATGGCAAAATCGGGTTCTCACCAGTGAAATGCTGCCAGAGTTGGTTGAGCGTTTCTACTGGATAAACTTCGATATCCGGAATTAACGAAGCTTCAGGTGCGTCTACGGCAGGGACATAAACCTTCTGATATCCTTCGTTTCGAGCCAGTGCAGCTGCAGCCATGATTCCCCGAACGTGTCTGACTGAACCATCGAGGGAGAGTTCGCCAATGATCAGTGAGTTTTCAACTGCTTCCGGAGGAATCTGTTCACCGGTCACAAGAACGCCAACTGCTATTGGTAAGTCGAAACAGGGGCCTTCTTTTCTAACTGATGCAGGGGCGAGGTTGACTGTGAGAGGTTTGCGTGGATAGACCAAAAAAGCGTTCTTGATGGCTGAATAGACGCGCTCACGGCTTTCCTTTACAGCCTCATCCGGCAGCCCAACGATCGCCATATGAGGTAAACCTTGACCGTAATCGACTTCGATATCGATCAGGACTCCATCCAGCCCAATTACAGCGCAAGAGAATACATGAGCGAGCATTGCACAAGTTTATCACAGCCAGCTCAGTTAAAAGGATGATCAAGATAAAAAGTTTCCTTCAAACACCTCTGTTATTGATATAAAAAAACCGTATGCTTTGGATCCTAATTTGACAGAAGAAGCCCTGTGTTGTGATGTTTGTTTTACAAGTTATAATCAGTGAAGTTTGGATGGTGTAAAGTGATTAAAAGACGACCAAAAGTTCTTTATTTGACCTTACTTTCATTGATTGTGTTTCTTTTTTCAGCCTGCGAACCATTACAACTCCCCTTTCAATTAATGTCAACAGACACTGAAATAACACCCCCAACGGTCACAAAACAACCGACAGCAATCCCAACCACACCTACAGCTGCTGAACAACCCGTTAAGATATGGTTTGACCCTGCGCTTCCTCCTGATCTTATCCAGGGTGAAATAAGCACGATTTACGATCAATATGGTGCCTCAAAAGAAAACGCATC
>CAZMZQ010000166.1:0-3298 GCA_964570745.1 uncultured Anaerolineaceae bacterium | reverse complement strand
TCACTGTTTCGTTGACTTTGAGATTTTTAATGCTATTATTTTAAGCAGGAGTTATTTCAATTTATTCTGAACGTTAAAATAGGAGGTCTTATATGAATGCGATACTAATATCTCGCATTATTGGCGCAGTAGTACTTGGCATTGTCGGTTTTTTTACCGGTTTGCCGCTCTTTGAGTATGTCAATGGCTTTATTACTAATTTATCCCTTTCACAAGGCGCCGTACTAGCAATAACAACAACTTTTTTTGCTCTTATTGGTTTTTTAATTACACCATATATTACGATCAAGCCTCTTGAGGCTTTGGCAAGATTATTTAAGAAGTCAAGTCCCCAGGTATTATTTAGTGCTGTGCTTGGTTTGATGACCGGTTTTATCATCGCGGCAATCATGGCATATCCGCTCAGCTTACTGCCCTCCCCGTTGAATTCCATTATGTCTTTTGCAAGCTTGGTTCTGTTCGGTTATCTCGGAGTGGTTCTGGTTGTCACACGCCAGGAAGATTTCATTAATATGTTTAAGAACATGGGTTCGCGCTCATTAAGGTCAAGTAAAAGCCAGGTTGTTAATGAAAGGCGTGTCCTTGTTGACACAAGCGCCATCATTGATGGCCGAATTGCTGATATTGCCAAAACTGGTTTTTTGGGTGGAAACCTGGTCGTCCCTCGCTTTGTTCTCAATGAACTGCAATTCGTCTCTGATTCTGCAGATAGTCAACGCCGCCAGCGTGGTCGGCGGGGGCTTGAGACCCTTTCTGAAATGCAAGAGGAGGGTTCTGTTCCTGTCATCATCAGCGATATCGATGTTGAGGGTGTCCGCGAAGTGGATGAGCGGCTGATCCTCCTGGCCCGCCAGCTCGGCAGCCCGATATTGACCAATGACTATAATTTAAATCGTGTCGCAGAGCTGCAGGGTGTTAAAATTTTGAACATCAATGACCTTGCCAATGCGGTCAAAGTTGTATTGCTGCCCGGCGAAGAATTCCGCATCGAAGTTATTCAGGAAGGTAAGGAATACCAGCAAGGTGTTGGTTATCTGGATGATGGCACCATGGTAGTGATCGAAAACGGGGAAAAATATCTCGGCAAACTGATTGATGTCACCGTTACAAAAATCCTGCAAACCTCTGCCGGTCGGATGATTTTTGCCAAGCCGATCCAGGAGCATTAGAATAAATATGAGCTTACAAATCTACAATACCCTTAGCCGCAAAAAAGAAAAATTCGAAACCATCGAACCTGGAAAAGTCCGCATGTATGTCTGTGGACCTACGGTCTATGCTGATGCACATCTTGGGCATGCAATGTCGGCATTGGTGTTTGATATTGTCAGACGATACCTGGAATATAAGGGCTATGAGGTCCGTTATGTGATGAATTTCACCGACGTTGATGACAAGATTATCAATAAGGCAAATGATCTGAAGGTTGACCCATTTAGTCTTGCCCAACAATATATCGATAGCTATTCCCGTAATTTGGAATCGCTCAACATCAAACCTGCCACAGTTCATCCCCGGGCAACGGAAGACATACCCCGGATAATCGAAATGATTGAACAGCTGATTGCCAACGAAGCCGCTTATGCGGTGGACGGAGATGTTTATTTCAGCGTGGATGAAGATGAAGATTATGGAAAGCTCAGCGGGCGTTCTCTAAAAACGATGAACGCTGGTTCGCGCATCCAGGTGGACGAGCGCAAAGAACACCCGATGGATTTTGCGTTATGGAAATCAGCCAAACCAGGAGAACCTGCCTGGGATAGCCCCTGGGGTCCTGGCAGACCGGGCTGGCATATCGAATGCTCGGCTATGAATATGGCTCACCTCGGTGATCAGATCGACATTCATGGCGGTGGTAATGACCTGATTTTCCCCCACCATGAAAATGAAATCGCCCAGACTGAATCGGTGACCGGGAAGACTTTTTCACGTTTTTGGATGCACAATGGCATGTTGGGATTAAAAGACGAAAAGATGTCGAAGTCGCTTGGCAACATGGTCACGATAGATGAGTTTCTGTCTGAACACCCTGGAGATATTATGCGATTGTGGGTCTTGAATGGTTCTTATCGCAGTCCCCTGACCTACAGCGATGCAGTTATTGATCAAACAACACAGGCTTATAAACGGTTATTGAGCGCGAAAAAAGGCGCCTTACCTGGCGTGAAAGGTTTGTCTGAATCAGTACAGGTGAACCTGAAAACTGCAGGAGAAGCCGCCAGGAAGGGTTTTGTTGAGGCGATGGATGACGATTTCAACACTTCTTCCGCAATGGCAGTCATTTTCGAATTAGTTAAGCAAATCAACCAGGCTCGTACCGACGGTGCCACAGACAGCCAGCTGCAGGTTCTGCAATCGGTGTTTACCGAACTGACCGATACGCTCGGTCTTGAGCTTAAAGAAGAATCGGTTTCCGGAAGCAATGCAGACGCTTTTATCGATTTGCTGATTTCGGTGCGCCGGGATCTGCGTACCGAAAAGAACTGGGCGATGTCCGATAAAATTCGTGATGAACTTAAAGCCCTGGGTGTAATTCTGGAAGACGGTAAAGACGGAACCAGCTGGAGCTGGGAAGCTTAATGAAAGAATGGATCACCAACAGAAACCCTGTTTACGAGGCACTGCGGGTGAAACGACGCCAATTTTTCACGCTCTTGGTTCAGCAGGATCTCCGGGTTGAAGGCAGGCTGAAAGAAATTGTCGAAACCGCCAGGCAAAATAAAATTAGTGTGCGCCAGGCTAACAAACAACAACTCGGTCAAATTGACCGGAACCACCAGGGGCTGGCACTGGAAGCAAGCGGCTATCCTTATGCCTCTCTGGATGATCTGATCACTTTTTCCAAAGAGCGCGCCGAGCCAGCTTTCTTTTTGTTGCTTGATTTAATCCAGGATCCACAGAACCTCGGTTCACTTTTAAGAACTGCTGAGCTGATGGGGGTGCACGGTGTCATCATCCCATCTTCGCAAGCCGCCCAGGTAACCCCCAGTGTTGTGCATGCCTCTGCAGGAGCAACCGAACACCTTCTGATCGCTCAATTCAACCTTGTCCAGGCGATTGACCGACTTAAAAAAGAACTCGACATCTGGGTCTATGGGCTGGATGCTGCATCTGGAGCAAAATCACCTGACCAACTGAACCTGAATGGGGGTCTGGCACTGGTTGTAGGTAACGAAGGGGAAGGACTGCGCAGCCTGGTGCGTAAGAATTGCGATGAAATAATGCGTCTCCCTCAATATGGTCAAATCGATTCGTTGAATGCCGCTGTTGCCGGTTCAATCGCCCTTTATCTCGCCCG
>CAZMZQ010000165.1:0-3300 GCA_964570745.1 uncultured Anaerolineaceae bacterium | reverse complement strand
TAAGTTTTTCAATTAATGAATTCATTGCCAGCAAATTGTACCAAAAGGATAACCATGTGGGGAAGGGACGATTAACGACACCAGCATCATGACCGCGTTTCATGCGACGGTGAGTTGGGTGTCAGGTAATTATCAACACCCTCAAAATTCCGATCACCAAACCTGCAATGATGAGTACGTAAGGTTGAGCTTCTGTAAATAACAGTACCGCCAGCCCGCCAGCCAATGCCAATATCGTCCAGACATCTACCAGTGCGTTTTGTGCCAGGTTGATGCAAACAAACAAAATCATCGCGACCACTGCTGGGTTGATGCCCTTCAGAAAACTTCCGGTAAGATGATTTTCGCGCATTTTCTTAATTAACGGGGCGGTTGCTGCCACAATCAAGAAGGAAGGCAAAAAGACACCCAGGGTCGCGGCTGCAGCTCCACCAAAACCACCAGCGATATATCCGACAAATGTTGAAGCTGATAATACCGGGCCCGGTGTAATCTGACCCAATGAGATCGCATCAGTCAACTGTTGGGACGTAAGCCAACCAAACCGGTTGACAACATCTTTTTCAATCAAAGCAAATAAAACCAGGGATGAACCGAAGAGAATCGAACCTGTTCGAAAGAAGTAGATAAAAAGGTTCCAAAAGGTCTCTTTTCCCTGCTCGGCTACTTTGCCTACAAATTCAGCTATCCCGGGCAGAGGTATCAGCGCCAGGAGCAGTTGGGTCGGAGGCGTTCCGTTTTTCCATTTGACCAGGATGTGGTGCAAAAGGATACCTGCCGCTCCGCCGCCAATCAGAATCAAGGCTTCGTTAACTCCCAACAGCTTCGCGCCAATCGCAAGGATAAAGATGAGTATCTGTTTCCAGTCTTTTATGCTACTTTTACCGATATGCCATGTGGTTTCAAGCACGATTGCCAGCACAAGAGGATTGAGAAAATAAAACATGCCTTCCACTTGTGGAAGAGAGCCATATGCCATGTAAAACCAGGCGACTGCAAGGCTAATGAGAAAAGAGGGTCCAATAAAGCCAAGCCCGGCAACAATCAAACCTGGATATCCAGCGCGGACATAGCCGACATGGTAGCAGGTCTCACTTGCGTTCGGACCGGGGATAATGTTGGCAGCAGCGAGCAAATCTAAAAAATGCTCTTCGCTGATCCACTTTTTTTTGCGCACAAATTCCCTTTCCATCATGGAAATATGTGCAGTCGGAGCTCCAAAACTGGTCAGCCCTATTTTCATAGTGACCTTAAAAAGCTCAAGCAAGCGTTTTTGTAAAGGAATATCAGCAGGGTTAGGCTCCTGGTTATCCAATGGCTTGTTAATTTCTGGTTCGACAGCAGTCTGATTTTCTAAATTCAGGTTCATCCAAATATGGGCATTTGTAATAAGAGGTTTTCAATCACCAAACGAGGGTTAACGTAGGAATCGAGCAGCCCCAAGCTCCTTTCGTGCATTTTCAAAACTGTTTCAATCTGGTTCGGGTCAATTACTTCGGCTGTTTTTTTGATCAGGTCTGTTTGTTTTAGATTTACGACTGGAACCCGGGCACCTTCTCTGATGATCATAACATCCCTCCAAAAGGAAAGCCATGTTGCCACTAAAAACGCAAACTGCTCCCTGGGAGCGGCTTTTTTTGATAATCTCTTTTCAACATACTGCAGTCGACCGCGCAGTTTGGTTTGCAGCAGTTGTGCCAAATCTTCCAGGGCGTCGTCATAAGCTTCCAGCTCACCCGGATTCTCATTCAGGCTCAATGCTTTTCCCACCCTGCCAGCGGCTAAATGCGCCAGGCGTTTGGCAGAGTTCTGCTCAATAGCTTTATCTTCAACCAGGTACCGTTCCAGCTCCTGGATGCCTGAAGGACGCAGCCGTAGAACTTCACAACGTGAAGC
The DNA here is from genome assembly GCA_964570745.1 of uncultured Anaerolineaceae bacterium. GTDB lineage: Bacteria > Chloroflexota > Anaerolineae > Anaerolineales > Anaerolineaceae > Mesolinea. The sequence continues at coordinate 1,404 of CAZMZQ010000165.1, read as the reverse complement.
GATTGTCTCGAGCAAACTTTCTTTGGCGTCAGCCGTCAAAATAAGAAGTGCCTTCGAAGGAGGCTCTTCCAGTGATTTCAGAAGGGCGTTTGAAGCACCGATGGTAGCGTTCTGAAAATCTGGGATCAGCACAATTCGATATCGTGATTGATATGGCGCGAGGGCAAGCATCTTCTGCATTTCGCGAATCTGGTCAATCTTAAGATCCTTGCTGCCCTCACTAACCCGCAAAGTCATCAGGTCGGGGTAGCGCTGTTCGTCTATTTGCCGGCAAGCCAGGCAAAGACCACAAAATTCACCCTCTGAGGGTGGGTTTTGGCAATTTAACGCTTTCGCAAAAGCGAGAGACAGCGTTTCTCTGCCAACTCCTTCGGGACCCGTTATCAGGTAGGCATGTCGGGTTTTGTCAGGTTTGGTGTGGTTCTTGAGAAAGTTGATGGCAGTATCGTGACCAAGAATGTCCCATTGCATAACTGGATTTTAACACGTATCATGCTGTCTGGTAGCTCATTTGAGCGAATTGGATTGAATAAACATCTGGCAGTAAATAGCAAAGTCAAATTGCAGCCAGCGATGATCTGTTTCGGTTAGCTTACCTGTAAAGTTTCAAATTTATACAATAAAATGTTTTATAATGAGACGGTCTAAATTTATAGGAGTGTTAATTTATGAGTGAAAAGTCACATCAAATTATATCGAATGCGGAAGACGCTCTCAAGGTTTCCTGGCACGCTTTGCAGCCGGAAGAAGTGCTCGCGAGCCTGGCAGTTCCTCTTGAAACAGGCTTGAGCAATCTGGAAGTAAAAGAAAGGCTCGAAAAGTTCGGCTACAACGAATTGAAAGAACAGCCAGGCAAAACTTTTTTGCAAAAACTTTGGGAGCAGATTAATAGTTTTGTGATCTGGCTGCTCATTGGTGCAGCAGTTATCTCCGCCATCCTGGGAGACTGGGTGGAAGCCGGGGCAATCTTATTGATTGTGGTTCTGAATGCTATTATGGGTATTGTCCAGGAATCACGTGCTGAAGCCTCACTGGCTGCGCTCAAAAAGATGGCAGCCCCTGAAGCACAGGTTTTGAGAGATGGGCATCGTATCATGGTGTCTTCGCGAGAACTGGTGCCAGGTGATATTGTCTTTATTGAAGCGGGAAATTTCATCCCCGCAGACATTCGCCTACTGGAGGCAGTTAACCTGAGCATTGATGAAGCGTCACTCACAGGTGAATCGGTTCCGGTTAATAAGGATGCCGGAGGGAACCTGCAATCAGATATCCCGCTTGGTGACCGCAAAAATAGCGCATTTTCCGGCACAACAGTCACCTATGGTCGCGGAAAGGGCATTGTTACCAGCACCGGAATGCATACCCAGCTGGGTCTGATCGCCATGATGCTCCAATCGGTTGACC
>CAZMZQ010000164.1:0-3304 GCA_964570745.1 uncultured Anaerolineaceae bacterium | reverse complement strand
TCAAACATTTTTTGCCATTCTTCAGCGGTTTTGGTCATAAATTTCTCGACCAGAATTGGTTTCAGTAAAAGGTAATTTTCATTACGCAGTGGATTTGTAGCAAAGCGTGAATCACTGGCAATGTCAAGATCCATCAGTCCACATAAGGTAGCCCACAAGCGGTCGTTACCAACGGCCACCATAATAGGGCTCGTCCTGGTTTCAAAGGGTTCAAAAGGCACGATGGAAGGATGACGGTTACCAATCGGTCCAGGTACCTCTCCAGTGAATTCGAAGCGTGAGATGGCGTTTTCAAGGATGGCAACCTGGCAGTCTAGCATGGCAACATCAACCATCTGACCCAAACCGGAACGCTCGCGTTCGTGCAAAGCGGCCAGGATCCCAACTGCGCAGAACAAGCCCGCGGTGATATCGCCAACCGATGTGCCAACACGGGTGGGCACCCCGTCTTCCTGACCAGTAATGCTCATAATTCCGCCCATTGCCTGCACCACGGCGTCATAAGCCGGGCGTTGGCTGTAAGGTCCGGTTTGTCCATAACCAGTTGAAGCCGCATAGATGAGCCGGGGGTTAATCTCTTTGAGCACTTCATAGCCCAGACCCAGCTTCTCCATTGTGCCTGGACGGAAATTTTCGACCAAAACATCAACGTGTTTAACCAGCTCTTTGATAATTTCTTTACCTTCAGGAGCCTTTAAGTTAAGCGTGAGACTTTCTTTGTTGCGGTTTAGACTCATGAAATAAGCGCTTTCGCCATTTTTGTAGGGACCGTAAGCACGTGAATCATCTCCCTTCCTAGGTTGTTCGATTTTGATGATTTGGGCACCAAGGTCAGCCAGCAACATGGTTGCGTAGGGTCCTGCCAATACACGGGTTAGATCCAATACTTTAACATCAGATAATGCGCCCATTTCTAGTCCTCCAGTTTTTCGTTTTAGCAAGCCATCAGAATCCCTTTAATAAAGGGACTCTGATGGTGATAGTTTAATTATAAAATTTACTCAGCTTCATCGATAGCAATACAGCGGCAGAAAGCACTCTCGCCGTCGCGGAATTTCCAGGGGATGGTGCCTAAAATGAGTCGCTTGTTCAAAACTTTGTCAATTTCGCCACCAATGTTTTCGGCATGGATGCATTCCCAAGGTCTAACGAAAACCTGAATGTGCATCGCCTGGTAAGTATCAGGCCAATGGTAAATTTCGTCCAGTCCTTTGCCATACTTTTCACGCATATAAGCATCACAAACTTCGGCTTCTTTGGGTTCCCAGTCGCGAATTTTGGTGTTCATCGGGTGGTCAGCAGAACCGCAGTCGACAGCAAGGTGCTTAATTTCCATCTCTTTAACCCAATCAACAAAATCCATCGAAGGACCGGGATGGCGGAGCATGTATCGTCGTTCGTCTGCTTCGGGCTGGTCCCAACCATATTTATGGTAGCCAGTGTTGATATAAAGAATGTCGCCTTTTTTAACTTCGACCCGATCCATAATATCCTGGGGGGTGTAAATCGAAAAGTCTTCAGCAATATCTGAAAGATCAACCACAACGCCAGGGCCCATCAGCTTGCTCATTTCGAGCGAAGCAATGTCGCGACCTGAGGTATCAAAGTGCATTGGGCCATCCAGATGAGTACCAACATGATTAGAGGTAGTAATCACCATTCCGTTTGCGCCATTTGGTGCAAGTCTTTTGAAAAACTTTACCTGCAGTGGCTCATAGGTTGGCCAGGGTGGAGTCAGGATACTGGTAGGCTGGCTCAAATCATAAATCTTCATTTTGTCCCAATTTTTAATCATAGTTTCTCCAAAATATTTGAATTAGTCCTCCAGAAGACCTTCGTCTTCCAGGAGGTTTACATACGCTTCTAAAGCTTGCTCAAAACATGCCATGGGTGGGTGCACAATACCAGCACCAACCTGGCCAATACCAGGTTCTTTATGAGCAATTCCGGTATTGATAACCGGGAGCACCTGGGTTTCAATAACTTTACGGATGTCGATACCGGTGGGAGCACCTCTGAAATTCATCGGCGGCAGCTTATATGCCTGGCTTTCCTCGGTAGTGATCTCGTACATACTGGATGTGTAGCGAACTGCGTCTTTTGGCGTGCCGCCCACAAACTGAACGATTGCAGGAGCTGTTGCCATCGAGAAACCGCCTATGCCCAGCGTTTCAGTGATACAAGAATCGCCAATGTCAGGGTTGGCATCTTCCATGGAAAAACCGGGGAAGTACAACCCGTCAATGATTTCTGCTGGTGCGGTAAACCAACGATTGCCCAGTGCAGCTACACGAATACCAAAATCTGTTCCGTTTCGAGCCATAGTGTAAACAATGGTTGAGTGTTTCACTTTACCGACTGGCTCCAGAGTAGCTTTAGCGGCAGGCATGGAAAGGTTCAGGAAGGTATGGTCGTTACTGTTCAGAAATTCAAGCACAGCGATCTTGTCTTCATTGCTAAAAGATGTTTTCAGGATGCTTGGCGCAATTTCACGAATCAGCAGTGATGTACCCGCCTTGTTGCGGTTATGAACTTCATCACCCATTTGCAATGCCTGTGCGATCATGATCTTGAGATCAATAGGACCATGGATCTCAATTGCTTCCTTCAGTACCGGATAAAGCACTGCATCCATCCACTGCAGGTGTTTGATCACTTCGGGACCATACGCACCCATGCGCAAGACTTTGCCGAGACCTTCGTTTAACGTACAGTAGGCACGGTTGCCGTAAGCTTTGTTCTCAATGATCCACACCGGCATACGGGCGGTTACAACCCCTGCCATGGGTCCAACTGCGTCGTGATGATGGCAGGGGTCAAAGCGGAGCTTGCCCGAAGCTGCGTATTCTGCCGCTTCTTCAGGTGAGGCAGCCAGACCTTGGTACATCAGCCCAGCCATCACTGCGCCCCTCAAGGGACCCGACATCCTCTCCCAGCTCACCGGCGGTCCGGCATGGAGGAAAAGGTCTTTAGACATACCAGGGATAACTTCTTCCGCGATCCCAAGACCGATCAGTGTCGGTTGACCGTTCTGGATAATTTCCAGCGCTTCTTTGTTTGCCTTTTCAATTACGTTTTGCAATATATTCTCCTCTCAAATAATTCCTAATTTGATTTATTTATTTTACTCAGCAAATCCAGCATCTTCTTTTTTCCACCTGCTTTCGGCTTCCAATTGACGTGGATTGCTGGCACACCCTGTGATTTTAAGTCGGTATGAAAAGATTTCAACCCCATATTAATCACTTTCAGATCTTGTTTAAAAAGGTCGTTAACTGACATATCAGGCTCCTTTCATTCCCTG
>CAZMZQ010000163.1:2261-3338 GCA_964570745.1 uncultured Anaerolineaceae bacterium | reverse complement strand
AAAGTTCTGAAAATTTGACGAATGAGTGGGAAAGGGTATAATCTACCTGTTTTCACCTGGAGGATGAGTTTTACATGATTTTGAATATTGCCATTATTATCGTCTCTATCGCATTGATTGCCAGCATCCTGCTCCAAAGCAAAGGAATTGGCTTGGGTGGGCTGACCGGCGGTGATGCCGGTGGGGTTTACTCCAAGCGCCGTGGCATCGAAAAAGTGATGTTTTACATCACCATCGCTCTCAGCGCTGTTTTCCTGGTCCTGGTTTTGGTTAGCGTAGTTGTTACGGGATAAGTTACCGCAACATCTGAACCTGATCAAACCCATCATGGAGGTATAAAGACGACTCGCCAATCAAGGGGAGTTGTCTTTGTTATATTATGAAAAAGTTTAGATGGCAATTACTGATCGTTTTCATCACCGCCCTCGTTGTTGGCGTGATTCTCTTTTTCCAACAAAATCAACCTCGGTCTGAGACTGAAGCTACTCCGAGCCCGAACAGCGGTGGCACCTACACCGAAGCACTGGTGGGTAATTTTTTACGTCTCAACCCGATGCTCGATCACTTCAACCAGGTCGATCGTGATGTCAACCGCCTGCTTTTCAGCAGCATCATTCGCTTCGACTCAACTGGTTTGCCTCATGGTGATCTCGCAGAGAGTTGGACCGTCTCAGTTGATGGAACTGTTTTCACAGTCAACCTGCGTCTGGATGCCGTCTGGCACGACGGAGTGCCGGTCACTTCTCAGGATATCATTTATACAATCTCACTCATGCAGGGAGGCAGCAATCTCATCCCTGAAGACCTCAGATCTTTCTGGTCAAGGATTGCTGTATATGCGATATCTGACTCTTCTCTTGAATTTGCTCTGCCGGTTGCCTATGCTCCGTTTTTGGATTATCTGAGTTTTCAAATTCTACCGGCACATATTCTGGGCAACCTGGATATGGATGGGTTGGTTGATCATTCTTTTAACCTGAGCCCCATTGGCAGCGGACCCTATCGCTTTGATTCCCTCGAAACGGAAAATGGAATCATCACAGGTGTAAACCTGGTGGCTTCGGAATTTTATTATGA
>CAZMZQ010000163.1:0-2161 GCA_964570745.1 uncultured Anaerolineaceae bacterium | reverse complement strand
TTAACCGCCAGGCTATTATTGATAATGTGTTGAGCAGCCAGGCAGTGCTTGCGCAGGGACCGATCATCCCCGGAAACTGGGCGTATTATGACGAACAGACAGCTTATCGTTTCGACCCCGATGGGGCCCGCCAGTCTCTGTTGGGTATGGGGCTGACCCAGGATGCCAATGGACGTTTCATGTATGAAGGGATAGCGGTGGAATTAACGTTGGCGGTCCAGGATGACGCTAAACATGTTGGAATTGGTCAAATGCTGCAACAAAATTGGCAAAGCATCGGTATTTCAATCAACTTGCAAACACTTCCATACGATCAACTCCTGGCAGCACTGCAAGAGCGGACTTATGAGATGGTTTTGATTGATGTGGACCTGTCTGATACACCAGACCCGGACCCATACCAGTTTTGGGCTGAATCACAAACCGAATCAGGGCAAAACTATTCCCAATGGGCAAACTCGACAGCCAGTACCTACCTGGAACAGGCACGCCAGACGACAACAATTGATATCAGGATAAAACTTTATCGCAATTTCCAGGTTCTATTTGAAGAAGAACTACCTTCATTGCCTTTGTTTTCGCCGGTTTACAACTATGCTGTAAAAGATTCGATCAAGAATCTCGCGTTTGGTCCGATCTATAACCCAGCAGATCGATTTAACGACGTTCAGGGCTGGTATATACTGACCGGAGTGGAGTAAAAATAAATTATGACCAATGATAAAAAAACCAAACCAATTGGGACAACCGACTTGGTCGGAATTTCGGGTGTGAGTAAAAGCGACCGCCGTATACAACTTTTAGGTGCGCTGGATGAAGCCAGTGCTGCCTTGAGCCTAGCTAAAGCTTTTATCCAGGACGAGGATGACAAGCAGTCGCTCGAAACCTGCCAAAGCCAGCTTTCAAGCCTGATGGGGTTTGTAGCTCGCATAGGGACAAATCATGAGCTAAACGATGATCAGCAATTCTTCGCACAAGAGCTGGAAGAACTTGAGGGGAAGCTTGAAAACTTGAAAGAGACAGTGACACTGCCTCGCAAGTTCATCTTCTTTGGTGACAATCCTCAAACAGGCACATTGGATATGGCACGAACCATCATCCGACGGGCTGAGCGGGAAGCCACATTGATCCTGAACGAATTTGGTGTGAAGCTCGACAATGGCAGGCAATACCTAAACCGATTGTCGACCCTTTGTTACTTGTTAATTCTCAAATACAGATCTTAATAGCAGGTTTGTTTGACTGGCACATTGATCAACTTTGTGGCGATAATCATTGGCGGCCTGGCAGGGTTGCTTGCCGGAAAACATATCCAGGAAAAAACCAGGCAGACATTATTGTCGGTAACTGGCTTATTCCTTGGCGTTTATGGTATCCACATCTTCGGGCAAACCCAAAACATGCTAATTCCACTGGTTTCATTGGTATTGGGCACAATCATTGGGGAACTGTTGAAAATCGAGGAGGGGATCAATGTTCTTGGAGAAAATCTCCAACGAAGAGTTGCCCGGTTGAATGGTAATCTGAGTGGGGAGCCAAACAGGTTTGTTGCTGGTTTTGTTACGGCTTCACTCTTATTTTGTGTCGGCCCGATGGCTCTTCTTGGTGCACTTCAAAATGGAATCACTGGAAGTTCTGAGATCCTGGTAGTCAAAGCTTTGGTAGATATGATCAGTTCCATTGCATTGGCTTCGACTCTGGGATCGGGAGTGCTTTTTTCTGCTTTTATGGTGTTTATTTATCAGGGAGGCATCAGCTTGCTGGCAGGGCGGATTGGGACAGGAGTAGGCGAAGGTGTAGTAGCTGAATTGACAGCAACTGGCGGGGTTATCCTGGTTGGTATCGCTATCAGTTCGCTGCTTCAAATAAAGAAGATTCGAACAGGCAGCTTTTTACCCTCCTTCTTGGTGGCAATTTTAATTGTGGTTTTGTTAAATTCCTTCGGTATTACTTATTAATAACAAAAGCGGAGTGTGTTCTCCGCTATTGCAAACTTTCTTATTGTTTTGTTATTATTTTGCTGCTTCCAGAGCAGCCTGGACTGTTGTTTCCAACTCATTGAGGTAAACTAATTTACCGTTGACAATGAAGGTGGGCGTTCCACTGACTCCGTTCATCTGGGCGAATTGTCTGACCTCATCGATCGTACTTCGGTGAGCGT
>CAZMZQ010000162.1:0-3339 GCA_964570745.1 uncultured Anaerolineaceae bacterium | reverse complement strand
CTCCCAACCATCTGATTCGAAGTCAGGTACTCTATCCATTGAGCTACGAGGGCAAGCGACAATATTATACTTGAAAAGTGTTTCAACAGTGAAAATTGTGTTCCTGAGGATCAATCAATTTAGCGCAAGTTTCGAATAAAACTAACCGATAATGAATAAAAGGTGACAAACTTACTGTAAATTGTAATAGTTGTAAACCGATGCGGACAGGTTGGCGAAGAGAAGGTTGGCCTGGTCAAAGATGACCTGTACCGGTTGGTGGACAAAAATTGATAATATATAATCTCCACCCGGGGTATACACAATGCCAGCGTCTCCCATGGTATGCACATAACCGTCATGCACTTCGTTTGCCCAACCGTGCTTGTGGGCGACGGTTGTCCCGCCCGGAACCCCAGCTTCAATTAAATGTCCGATCTTATTCTTGCTTAGATAATCCACCATCATCAGGCATTCTTCCTGGGTGATTGCACCTTCAAAAGCAAGCGGGATTGACCCACCATAGTCCTGGGCACAGTAATAAATATCTTCCAGCAGTAACCCCATATCCAAGACGGTGGTTTGTCCATAACGGTCAGGTCCGGTATCATAATCAGTGCGGATATTGGAAGGAGTCTTAAATTCCTGTAAGAGAGGCGAACCAAGACTGAAAAAACCTGCCCAGAAGGTGTTTTCAAGCCCAAGGGTTTTCATGTCTTCTGTGATCCTGAGGGGAGCCAGGTTGGTTTCGATCACCTTTTTGGCTACTGAATCGGTCGATTCGTTGCTGGATAGCTCAACCATTTCTTCGATTTCAGCCAGAATTACGGGGTCGTAAGGGCTCTCAAGGTTCTTGAAAAGAGTGATCAATGCTGGAATTTTGATAACACTCCAGGAGGAAAATGCGATACCAACAGGCGGGTGGTCATCTCCGATGCGGGAATGAGTGAAATGCAGCACCCAGCCATTTTGTAAATCTTTAAAATAAAACTCGACCATCCCGTCAAATGAAGCTTCGTCAATAATATCCTCGAGCATGTATTCAAGGATTTCGAAGGAGGGTTTCTGTGGGCGGGTTTGAGTTACATCGAGAGTAACAGAACGATGAGTGCTGGAACTGAGTGCGTCTTTGATGCGTTGTACAGAAATTGGGTAAACCATCGCCGTGCCGGCCAAACCTGAATAAAATCCAGCTTCGCCCGGGATAGGCATTGGAGGTGTGGCAGGAATATCGTATCGAATGCTGATCTCGTTTTCGAGGTATGCCTGGATGCGAGCTTCGTCGTAAGTAGCTTGCAATGGTATGGTTGTCGTGGTGATGGGCTGGTTCCAGAGGAACTTCCAAAACCCGGACCAAAATGGCTCCCCGGTTCGCTGCTTGTCAGCAGCTGCGAGCATGTTGTTAATCTGGAGCTCAAAACCAAGCGTGGCTGGGCGCACCTGGATGAGTGCGTCGTTGTATTTCAGTTCAATTGGTGACATATAAACCTGGACCAGGCGTTGAGACGCTTCTTCAAATTCAAGACCACCAATGGGGATGCCAGCAATCGACATGCCGGTGGGGAAAGTAGCACGAATTCTAGAATAGCGGACCAGCTGGAGGATGGTCAAAAAACTTGCCATGACGATAAGACCAAGAGCCGCCCAGCGGAGGAGACTGCCATTTTTGCGCATATGCCTATTATAAACGCGTTAAGAAAATGGTCGATTTTATTTATCTGAATTATCTGAATCGCTGCGATTTTGTTTAGTCTCTGAGAATTATTGTGTTACACTTTTGATTGTTCGAAGCGCCAGATTTGGCGCATTTTTGTGAGGGTGAAGGAGCTCTGGACATGAAAGTTATTTTGACAGGTTCGATAGCAATTGACTATCTGATGAGGTTCCCCGGTCTGTTTAGCGACCATTTGTTGCCAGAACATCTGGATAAAGTTAGTCTTTCTTTCCTTGTGCCTGATCTATCCAAAAGAGATGGCGGTGTAGGCGCAAATATTGCTTACAATCTGGCTATGTTGGGCGGAAAAGCCTGTTTGTTTTCAACTGCCGGGCAAGACTTCCCTGATTATGCGATGCGTCTTGAAGCAGTCGGGGTGGATACGAGCAGCGTGAAGATTATCCCCGATAAGTTTACTGCGTCGTTTTTTGCCACAACAGATATGAACAATGCACAAATCGCAAGTTTTTACACTGGTGCGATGGCCGATTCAGCCAATCTGTCACTAAAAGAAGCCCCTTATAGCTGCGATGATTTTGTGATGATTTCTCCTACAGACCCGGCTGCAATGGCACGTTACATCGAAGAGTCAATCGAGCTTTGTTTAAAAACCCTCTTTGATCCGGGACAACAGGTGGTCAGCGTTGATGCTGATTTGCTGCGCAGAGGGCTCGAGAACGCTCATGGCTTGTTTGTTAATGAGTATGAGTTTGAATTAGTGCAAAAGCACACAGGTTTCAGCGAAGAAGAACTCCTCTCAAAACCGGTATTCAGCGTTGTAACGTTAGGTGAAAAAGGATGCAGGATTCACTCTTCTGAAGGTGAAGTATATGTTCCTGCCTTAACAGGTTTGTGCATCGTTGACCCAACAGGTGTTGGTGATGCCTTTAGAGGTGGTTTTTTGCGCGGATATCTTGGAGGGCTTAGCTTGAAAACCTCTGCTGAAATGGGTACGGTATGTGCGGCAGCTTGCATCCAGCAAAATGGGACACAGGTTCACCGTTTTACCTGGAATGAATTTGTTAAAGATTATAGAAAACACTTTGATGATCAAGGTGAACTGGATACAATTGGATAACAATAAAAAAAACCGGAGTGATGAATGAATAATTACAATATTAAAGATATGAACCTCGCTGAAGGTGGCCGACGTAGAATGGATTGGGCCGCACGCGAGATGACGGTATTGGCTTCATTGGAGGAACGCTTCAGAAAAGAACGACCGTTTGAAGGCATCCGTCTGTCATGCTGTATGCATGTGACGACAGAAACAGCCAATCTGATGCGTGTTATGCAAGCAGGTGGGGCTGATGTGGTTTTAACTGCATCCAACCCTCTTTCGACTCAGGACGACGTTGCTGCAGCCCTGGTTGCTCAATATGAGATCCCTGTGTTTGCAATCAAAGGCGAAGATGATGCGACATACTATAAAAACCTGCATGCCGCACTGGACCACAAACCGCATATCGTTATGGACGACGGCGCAGATCTGGTCGGCACGATCCTCAAGGAACGCCGCGATCTGATCCCAAACATTCTCGGCGGCACCGAAGAAACCACAACCGGTGTTGTGCGCCTGCGAGCGATGGCAATGGACAAGGTTTTGGAATTCCCGATGATGGCAGTGAACGATGCCATGACCAAGC
>CAZMZQ010000161.1:1767-3340 GCA_964570745.1 uncultured Anaerolineaceae bacterium | reverse complement strand
CAGTGCCTTGTCCATTAGGCCACGGAGACGTGAGACAATATTATATCAATTATTGATCAAAGCGTAAGACGAAGTTTCGATGAAACATTGCGCGTAGCCAAAAAAGATTTAAATTAATAATAGACTACCTTAAACGTGCCAGCATTTCGGGATATTGTTTGACCAGTTCGGGCATATGACGGGCGGAGAATTTGATGGCATCGTCTTCATATCGTGGAAGGATGTGAAAATGAAGGTGCCATACGCTTTGGGAGCTGTGAGGTCCTGCATTATTGAATATCTGATAACTGTTGATACTGAGTTTTTTAGAATAGAGTTGGCAAACCTGGTGAATCAGTTCAGTTACATCCTGTAAAACTGGCAGGGGAACATCAATAATATCTACATAATGGGCTTTTGGTATGACGAGGGTGTGGTAGGGTGCAATCGGACTGTTGTCCAGAAAAGCCAGGGAGGTTTCGCTCTCAAGGACGATAGCTGAAGGGATTTGTTTAGTTGCTAATGCACAAAAAACACACGAATCCATTATTTCTCCACAGTTGAAAAATTGAGTTTGGTGCGTTCGATTACACAATCAGCTGGGTCGATCCCCAAAAGCTCAAGGATGTCGTCAGGTCTGGCATTCCCAGCAGGTGAAGATGAAAGCTTGAAATATGCAACAGAATTATCAGACGAATCTTTTCTGAATTCATATTCCAGGATAAGAGGCTTGTAATCAATTATTTTGTTTCTCCTGGTTATAGAAACTTCTGGTTGAGCCAATAATTGATCGAGTTTATGTTCGAACAATTCGGTCACAATATTTCCGGGAAGGGTTATTTCATATTCACTGGAAACCAATGAACCTTGTAAAGAAGGAAGCGAGTTGTCTGTCTGGTTTACTTCAAGGACGTGGATCTCTGCTGGCAGTGCATTCTCCAGCATTTGCAAGATGATTTGCTCACCGACTGGCTCGTTGAGCCAAAAATCGAGCACTTCGGCGCTGCTGATAAAACCAAGGGGCAAAGCACTGGCGAGATTGAGACGAATTCGTTTATTGAAACCCTGTGTATATCGCAAAGGTAAACCAGTGCGACGTAATGCCCTTTCGAACATGACCTGTGTATCCAGGTGACCAATAAAACGCAAATTGCCTGTTTTTGAATATTTCATCCGGTAACGAATCGGTGTATCGTTCATGGGCACCCCCAATAACCGTAACCATCTGACGGGCGGTCATTTCCAAAAGTATCCAGAATTCCACACATAAAGCAGGTTTCCCGGCAGTCGATACGAGTTCGTCCCTGGAGGCTCCATTTGTAATCACGTTTTAAAAATTGTTTGTTAACGCCGATATCGATATGATCCCAGGGGAGGATTTCTTCAAGATCACGTTGACGATAAGAATAGAAGTCAGGGTCAATATCTGCTTCAGAAAACGCATTTCGCCAGATCTGCAGGTTGTCACGCTCACCCCAGGCATCAAATTTAGCACCGTTTTGCCAGGCGTGTAAAATGACCCGGTTTAACCTTCGATCTCCCCGGGAAAGCCAGGATTCCAGCAAAGTAGAATCAGGAATGTTATAAGACATTT
>CAZMZQ010000161.1:0-1667 GCA_964570745.1 uncultured Anaerolineaceae bacterium | reverse complement strand
CCCCGGGAAAGCCAGGATTCCAGCAAAGTAGAATCAGGAATGTTATAAGACATTTTTATGCCCGCTTTGCGGGTTCCTGTCTTGAGGAAATCCAGCTTTTCCTGGATCGGTTCCGGTCTTTCAACCGGCAGCCACTGGAAAGGGGTGTGTGGTTTGGGTATTAGGGTGGCAATTCCAAGGTGGATCTTCACGCTCTTCCCAATCAGACGTTTCCCAATTTGCTGGACCCTGATGCCTGCTTCCAGGATCGCCTCTACATCTTCCATAGTTTCGGTTGGCAGTCCGATCATGTAATAGAGTTTGAGCGAACGCCATCCTTTCTCAAAGATTTTTGTGACTGTACTGTAGAAAACCTCATCATCAAGCGGCTTATTGATGACGGCTCTCATCCTTTCAGTCGCGGCTTCGGGCGCAAGTGTAAAACCTCCACCAGGTTTTAGCTCCTTCAATTCATCCATCAGATCGAGAGAAAAAGACTCAATTCGCAGAGATGGCAGGCTAAAAGCCAGCTTTTGGTCGTGGAAACAGTCATAAACCTGCTGGGTAAGGTCGAGAATCTGGGTGTGGTCAGATGAAGACAGCGATAGTAATCCAACCTCATCATATCCAGTTGCATCGACTGCCTCCTGAATAACCGGTATGATGTCACTGACATCACGCTGCCTGACAGGTCGGTTGACCATGCCGGCATGGCAAAAACGACAACCCCTGGTGCAGCCGCGCATGATTTCGACAGACATGCGATCATGGACAATTTCTACATTAGGAACCAGGAATTTAGTCGGGTGAGATGGCAGGACAGAGACGATGCGCTTGGTGACCTTCTCAGGAACATTCGGAGAGGTGGGAGTGACGTCACCAATTGTTCCATCCGGATTGTAGTTTACGGAATATAAGGAGGGGACGTAGACACCATCGATTTCTGTCAATGCAGTCAAAAGATCGTTTCTGGACAACCTTGCCTGTTTCCAAACAGTATAGGCTGCGGATATCTCCAGAATCACTTCCTCACCTTCTCCGATAACGAAGGCATCGAAGAAATCTGCAATTGGTTCTGGGTTAAAACAAGCTTGCCCGCCCCCGATTACAAGCGGGTCTGATTCAGTTCTTTGGCTGGATAACATGGGTATATTTGCAAGGTCGAGAATGTTCAAAACATTTGTATAAATCGATTCGTAAGGCAAGGTGAAACCAAGGATGTCAAAATCGGACAAGGGTTTTTTAGACTCCAGGGAGAACAACCCAATCTCGTTCTTGCGAAGCTCGTCCTCCATGTCAACCCATGGGGCAAAACTGCGTTCTGCCAATATATTCTCGTCTGCGTTCAGAATTTGATAGAGCATTGATAGCCCGAGGTTTGTTTGCCCAATATCGTAAATATCCGGGAAGATCAGGCACCATTTTGTACTGACCGTCTTCCAATTCTTGACAATCTGATTGTGTTCACCGCCTACATAGCGACCCGGCTTTTCTACGTGATATAAAATCTTTTCCACCAGGTTTTGTTTAGAACCTGTCATGTTGTTACCTCAAAAATATATTTCTTTGTCAAACTCATAAACTTCCAGGTCAGAGAACTCAGATTCGATGAGTTTTCTGATATTTTCCAATTCCTGGTTGAGCAAGCTTTCTGTCGAGCGAACCATAGTCATTTGCAGGTGAATTCG
>CAZMZQ010000160.1:0-3348 GCA_964570745.1 uncultured Anaerolineaceae bacterium | reverse complement strand
ATCAAGGTTGGTGCCAAGGCTTTTATGAGGGTCAACTTTAAAGATGAGGATGGTTCAGAGATCAATCTCGATGAACTGCTCAAAGAAGCTCTTGAAAAGGATGATTCGGATGGCGTGCTTGTGGACGTCGAAGATTCAAGTTCTGGTCAACACGTGTTGATAACCCTCGAATAAACATTTCTAAGCAGCTATTGGGCCTGATTGGAAGCACCTGTCTGGTAGATTAACTCTAAAGTCAAGTGCTTCCAATTCACGTAATTATCTAAATCTCAATAAAATTCTTTATCACATAACCAAACAAGAAACTGATCAGGGCCACCCCAACACTGATTGCCGTCATGCTTAAGAAATGTTTGCTGAAACTTTCATCCCGCAAAACAGACATATAGAAGCTAAAGAAAGCAATAATGACTAAAACCGTTGCCATCATTGCCGCCAATGCGACAAAATAGTTACTAAAAAGGAGATATGGCAAGATCAAAAAAGCAACAGTAATGATATAAGCAATGCCAGTGTAAACGGCAGCTTTAAATGGTTCTTTTGTAGTTTTCTCCTCGGTCCTGGTTGAAAGATATTCAGAGGCTGCCATCGAAAGAGCCGCAGCAATACCGGTCACCAGACCGCTTAACGCGATCATGCGCGTGTTTTGGAAAGCGAGCGTCAGCCCTGCGAGCGTACCGGAAAGTTCCACCAGTGCGTCATTGAGCCCTAATACGATCGAGCCAGCATATTTCAGATGGGGTTCGTCCAGCATTCCGATCAAGCTGGCTTCGTGTTCTTCTTCATCGCGAATCAGCCATTCAATAGCCGGAATTGTCCCCACAAGGCTTTTGTAGGCATTAATGGTGCTAATTTCACGGTTTTCGAGCAGCTTGATTACAAACGTATAACCCAAAACTTTGGATAAGAATCCAAAAAGCCCGGTTACAAATTTTTGTGGTTTGGCTACTTTGTCAGTGTATTTTTCCCAAAACTCGGTATGTCTTAGCTCGTCGTTAGCTAATTTTTGGATTTTTTCTGCGTTTTCTTTGTCGTTTAAGTTTTTGGCAATATTTGAATAAATAACGTGGTCGTTAATTTCATCTTGTTGAAATTCTAAAATAGCTGCTAGGGTTTTTTCGTCTATCATGTCTATCCTCTCTACAACGATTGTAACCTATAAAAGTCAGTTCCCACGCTACACTTGTGTAGATTGACAGGTTTTGGCAAAAAAACACCGGTCTTTCGACCGGCATTTTTCTCATTTATTCAAACCTTTCGGTTTAGTACATTCCGCCGCCAGGAGGCATGGCAGGAGCTGCACCCTCAGGTTCAGGGATATCGGTGATCAGGGCTTCGGTGGTCAGAATCATGGCTGCAATCGATGCTGCGTTTTCCAGTGCGCCGCGGGTTACCTTGGCGGGGTCGATCACACCCAACTTAACCATATCGCCGTATTCTTCAGTGAGAACGTTGAAGCCGATGTGCTTGTTGCCATCTTCGGTTTGCTTCTGACGAACGTTTTCAACCACCACGGAGCCATCTTTGCCTGCGTTTTCAACGATTTTCTTCATTGGTTCCGCCAGTGCGCGACGAACGATATTGACACCGATCTGGGCGTCTTCCTGGTCCAGTTTCAGATCCTTGAGTGAATCGACTGCATTCACAAGGGCAACACCGCCGCCAGGGACGATACCTTCTTCAACGGCTGCACGGGTTGCAGACAAGGCATCTTCAACACGATGTTTCTTTTCTTTCAGTTCGGTCTCAGTTGCGGCACCAACACGGATGATCGCCACACCGCCAGCCAGTTTAGCAAGGCGTTCCTGCAGCTTTTCACGATCATAATCGCTGGTCGTGTTATCGATCTCGGCGCGGATCTGCTCGATGCGACCTTTTATTGCGCCTGTATCGCCTTTACCGCCAACGATCGTGGTGTTGTCTTTGTCGATGGTGACCTTCTCAGCGCGGCCAAGATCTTCGATGGTTGCGTTTTCGAGTTTGCGTCCGGTCTCTTCAGAGATCACGGAAGCGTTGGTCAGAATTGCAATATCCTGAAGCATTGCCTTACGGCGATCGCCAAAGCCAGGGGCTTTGATAGCGACAACATTCAGGACGCCGCGAATCTTGTTCAAAACCAGGGCTGCGATTGCTTCGCCGTCAACATCTTCTGCGATGATGACGATGTCACGTTTGCCAACCTGGACCATCTTTTCCAATAAGGGCACGATGTCGTTTGCAGCAGAGATTTTCTTGTCATGAATCAAGATGTAAGGATCAACGATTTCTGCAACCATATGTTCGGTATCGGTAACAAAGTAGGGGCTGATATAGCCGCGGTCAAACTGCATACCTTCAACATATTCGGTCTCGAATTCGAGTGCCTTGGATTCTTCAACAGTGATTACGCCGTCTTTGCCAACTTTGTCCATCACGTCTGCGATCAGGGAGCCAATCTGCTCATCCTGGGCAGAAATGGTCGCCACGTTGCCGATTTCGGCTTTGGTGGTGATATCGATCGCCTGGTTGTGGATTGCTTCTGAAACAACCTTTGAGGCAGCTTCGATACCGCGTTTGAGCAGCATCGGGTTCGCGCCGGCAGCCAGGTTTTTCAAACCTTCGCTGACAATCGCGTGTGCCAAAACGGTCGAGGTCGTGGTGCCATCACCAGCGATGTCGTTGGTTTTGGTGGCTGCTTCTTTGAGCAGTTGGGCGCCCATATTCTCGTAGGGGTCTTCAAGTTCGATTTCTTTTGCAACGGTAACACCGTCATGAGTAATTGTGGGGGAACCGTATTTGCGGTCCAGGGCGACGTTGCGTCCCTTGGGACCAAGGGTAGTTGCAACTGCATTTGCTACTGCGTCAACGCCATTCTTTAAATAACGACGTGCTTCATCTCCAAAAACTAATTGTTTTGCCATATTTATATCTCCTGTCCGTTATGTTGATTAAAGAATCGCGAGGATATCGCTCTCGCGCATGATTAATAACTTCTTACCGTCATATTTGATCTCGGTGCCAGAATATTTGGCAAACAAGACCACGTCGCCTTCCTTAACATCCATCTTGATGCGATCGCCATCATCGTTGCGATCACCAGGACCAACTGCAACCACGGTTCCTTTTTGGGGTTTTTCCTTGGCTGTTTCGGGCAAAACAATACCACCAGCGGTGATATCTTCCTGCTCGATAGGCTCTATAACAACGCGACTGCCTAAGGGTTTCATAGAAATTGTCATGTTTCCTCCGATTTATTTTTTACGATATTTTAGCACTCTAAACTTCTGAGTGCCAAACTAAATAATAAGGTTTTTACGAGGATAAGTCAAGTATTGTATAGAATTTCTAACAATTCTTTTACAATTTTCA
>CAZMZQ010000159.1:0-3383 GCA_964570745.1 uncultured Anaerolineaceae bacterium | reverse complement strand
TGAGCAGCGCCGGCATGATGCTGGTCAAGTTCTTCCCTGCTCATACTGTGGGCGATTGTAAGCATTCCACCTGGATTCATTAACTCCGACAGCCGGCGAATCAAACCTTCGGGTTCGGCAAAATGAGGGAAGGAGTTGAACACAATAACGCGATCAAACTTTCGGTCAAACGATAAGGTCTCAATATCTCCGCAGATAAACGTTACTTCCGGTTCGGGGTGGTTTTTTATCCCGATTTTTACCATTTCAGGCGAAATATCCACGGCGGTTACACTTGAAACTTTGCGCTCAAGATACCAGGGGACCAATACACCTGTACCACTTGCAACATCCAATATCGAATTTCCAGCGCTTACACCTGCGTTATCCAGGATGCGCTCAATTACATCATGATCCAGAATTTGGGCTTCATCCCATTCCGGAGCCAGGGAATCAAAAAAACGAATAACGGACTGCTTCTCAAACAATTCAGGCACCTTTGCTATAACGCTGTGGAATCAAACGCGCTTGCATCAAGGCATATACAATCGCGGGGATAAGGATGAGTTGGATGACAATTCCAGGTAATGCAGTGACAAAATAACTGGTTACCCATGCTTTCATTGTGACCTGACCCGGGCTGAAGATAAAAGCTCTGACTAATCCCGCAACAACTCGTCCAACCAACATGGCACCAATGAGGCTGATGTAAAGGTCGAGTGTCAGTTTTTTGGTCCTAATCAATTGGAACAGCAAGCCTGCCATCAAGCCATAAATCGCGAGTTCAACCACCATGGTTGGCAATACCGCAACCGGGGGCATACCAGTGAAAAGGCTGGAGAGAATCGGACCTAAAATTCCGACCAATAAGCCGAAAGACCAGCCGCAAATAAGCCCACAAAGTAAAACGGGAATATGCATCGGCAAGTAGATTGAGCCTGCGTTTGGGATGGCATGGAACGCCTGTGGCAAAACTACGCACAACGCCAGGCAAACTGCCGCAATAATTGATTTTTTTGTTATTGAAATTTGGTTCATGGTTTCTCCTGTTCTTTGATTACAAAAAATAAATTTGAGATATACAAACAACCAGGGACGCAAAAATCGCAAAAGCGTCTGCGCTGGAAAGTTTAACGTTTTTCTTTATCGGTTTTTTCTGGCTGGAATGATAACCCCTTGCCTCCATTGCAAGTGCCAGTTCGTCAGCCCGTCTGAATGCGGACAGGAAGATTGGTACCACCAATGGCCCAATCGCAGCAGCTTTTTCAGTAAGTTTCCTGCTCTCAAACCGGGCACCCCTGGCGATCTGGGCTTTACGAATCTGGTCTGATTCCATGGTTAACGTCGGGATAAACTGGACCGCTACAGAGATGATCATCGCAATCTGACCGGTTGGTATACCAAGGAAACTGAGAGGGTGCAGCAAGGCTTCCATTGCACGGGTTAATTCGATAGGAGGGGTGCTTGTGTTGAGGATGTTGCTGAGAATCACGACTACAGAAACCCGGAAAACGATATTGATTGCCTGCAGAAAACCTGCATAGGAAGGTGCAAAAAACCACCATGAAAACCAGGCGTTTTCGGGGCTGAAAAACAGAAGGTTCATTAGAAAAATGACCACCAGGAACCACCTCATCCTGCTCAACGACCCGATAGCTTGAGAAAGCCTCAGTTTGCTCACATAGATCAGAACAAAGCTGATAACTGCCATAACCAGGTAACCGACCCAGCTGTCCGTGAAAAGAGTCGCGACTACCAGGGCAAAGAAACTGAAAAACTTTACCCGTGCATCCAACCGATGGATGAAGGTGTTACCTGGCAGGTAAATGCCTGTGAGTGTTTGTTTCATGCAGACACCTTCAGCAATGCAGAACACAATTCTCTCATGGTTAGCGGCAGGTCAGGTAAGGGCAGGTTGCAATTCATTAAACCGTTGCTGATTCGCCCAACCTGGGTCATCCCCAATCCATGTTCCTTTAAAAATAGTGTGTCAGTGAGAACTTCCCTGGTGCTGCCATCTCTGATCAGAATACCGTCTTCAAGCACCAGGGTTCGTTTTGTGTGTTCTGCCAGGGCATCCAGGTTGTGCGAAATCATGATGATGGTGGTCCCATCGGCATTTAGATTGTCGAGCAGCTTCAGAAATCCATCCTGACTCTTCGGGTCCAGCCCGGCTATCGGTTCGTCCAATATCAGGATTTCCGGTTTGGTAACCAGGACGCCAGCGACAGCGACCCTTCTTTTCTCTCCACCTGATAAACCCAGGGGCGACAGGTCTTTGAACTTCTCAAAATCAAGCCCAACAGCGGTCAACGCCCAGCGTACCTTTTCTTTCACTTCACTGGATGGCAAAGAGGAATGTTTCAATGCAAAGCTGACATCCTTCTCGACCGTATTTTCGAAAAGCTGAATTTCGGGATATTGAAACAACACCCCGATTCTTTTGGATAAGCTTGACCGGTCTGTTTTACCTGGATAAAACACCTCTCCATCAATCGACACAGTCCCGCTGGTTGGTTTCATTAGCCCGGCGATTAACTGGATCAGGGTAGACTTTCCGCATCCGGTTTTCCCGATTATTCCCACAAACTCTCCGTCTGCGATGCTCAGATCGAGTTGGCTCAATGCCCTAACTTCGTAAGGCGAACCTTGCGCGTAGGTGAAAGAAAGGTCTTTTACATCGATTGGCATAACTGCCTCACGAATTCGTCGGATGTCAGCGGGATTTCAGGCAACCGCAGCCCTTTTTCAACAAGTTCAGAATAAAGCCTGACTGCAAACGGAGAGGTAAGCTGAATATCATTGAGCAATTTGGGTTGGGTCAGGATCTCACGCGGAGTGCCATCAGCAACGATCCTGCCTTCAAACATCAGGCACACTCTGTCAGCGAGTATGGCTTCTTCTACATAATGGGTGATCATCAAAACCGTTTTTTCAAGATCGCGGTGAAGATGTCGGACCGTTTCCAACACTTCCTGGCGTCCTTCAGAATCCAACATTGAAGTAGCTTCATCCAAAATCAAAATATCAGGGTCCACAGCCAAAACACCAGCAATAGCAACCCTTTGTTTTTGACCACCGGAGAGCATGCTCGGGTTTCGTTGTTCAAAACCGGGCAATCCGACAATTTCCAACACCTTGGAAACCCGATCTGCTATTTCAGTCTGGGGATAGTCGTAGTTTTCGAGCCCAAATGCGATATCTTCTTCTACCAACGACGAAACGAATTGGTTATCCGGGTTCTGAAAAACCATGCCGCAGGCACGTCGGATGGCGCGTTGATCCGCATTATTTCCTGCGTCAAATCCATTCACGTGCAGATTACCTTTTTGTAACGGAAGCAGGGCGTTGATCTGTCTCGCAAGGGTGGACTTGCCGCTGCCGTTTGCTCCCAGCAATGCGAC
>CAZMZQ010000158.1:0-3389 GCA_964570745.1 uncultured Anaerolineaceae bacterium | reverse complement strand
ATCATCTCCGCGGAAGTCAGGTCACAAACCAACAAGGGAACCTGGGTCAGATCCTCCGATCGCGGCAGCCCGGCTGGCGGGTCAAAATCCTGCCTGGTTAGAGGCGCAAACAGCTCCCGCAGCCTGGTGATGCTTCTTTCACACTGCGAGCCGATCACGATGCGATCGGGATAGAACGAATCATGCATGGCAGACCCCTGGGCAAGAAATTCGGGGCTGGATACCACGTTAAAATCGGCTTTCTCATCGTGGTTGTGGTTGTGTTTAAAGTGTTCCTGGATGATCATTTCGACCCAGTTGCCCGAGCCGATCGGTACGGTCGATTTGTTCACGATAACCGTAAACTTCTCTCCCAACCGCTCAGCGATCGATTCAGCTGCCTGGCGGACATATTGTAAGTCAGCATTTCCATCAGCCAACGAGGGCGTTCCAACAGCTATGAAGATGACGTCAGTCTCCGGTATATGGGCATCATCATAACTACTGATAAAGCGGATGTTTTGTCGCGCCTGGCTCAAGACTTCTTCAAGGTGCGGTTCCCAAATTGGAGATTTCCCCTGGTTCAACAGATCGATCTTCTCCTGGTTGACATCAAGGCAGGTAACATCGTTTCCAAGGTAAGCCAACACCACGCCGGTGTTTATCCCTACATATCCAGTGCCAATGATCAATACTTTCATATGCCCTCTTCATTTAATATAGCCATTATTATACCTACTCAGAGGCAACAATGGGAATTCTTCATTCATGAGCATTAGCGGAGGGAGATAAACCCCCTCCCTACGGTTAGGCTCTGTGCTAGCGAAGCAGGGGATCTTCGACGTACGACTGTGCCCCAGCGTTTTGAATCACACCTCTTCCAGCTGAGCCATGAAATGGCGCAGCACTTCGGGCGCCCAGGTGACACGAAAACCACGGATTAGCTCCGGCTGTTTCATCGCCAGCGCAGCTGATTCACCGATGTAATCGAGGTGGCTGCGGGTATAAACCCGGCGCGGGATGGCAAACCGCAGCAGCTCCAACGGTGCCAGGACGGTTTCTCCTGTCTGGGGGTCTTTGTGTTCAAACATCAGGCTGCCGATCTCCACTGTACGCACCCCACCGGCAAGGTAGAGCGCATTTGCCAGCGCTACGCCCGGGAACTGGTTCGCCGGGATGTGCGGAAGGGCTTTACCGGCATCAACATACACCGCGTGCCCGCCGGTTGGCTGATAGACAGGCAGACCAGCGTCCTGCAGCACCTTGCCAAGGTAGCGGGTGTGCGATTCCCGATAATTCAGGTAATCTTCGTCGACCGCGTCGCGCAGTCCGATTGCGACTGCTTCAAGGTCGCGCCCTGCCAACCCACCGTAGGTCAAAAACCCTTCGTGGACAATCAGGTTTTGGGCGATTTTTTGTTTGAGTTCCGGGTCTCTGAAAGCGACAAAGCCACCTATGTTGACGATAGCGTCCTTTTTTGCGCTCATCGTGCAGCCATCGGCATAAGAGAACATCTCCAGCACGATCTGGCTCACCGGCACTTCTGCATATTTTGGGTCTCTTATTTTGATAAACCAGGCATTTTCAGAAAAACGACAGGCATCGATAAAGAAGGGAATCCCATAGCTGTGATACAGCTCGCTTGTCTGACGGATGTTATCCATCGAGACGGGCTGCCCGGCTGCCGAGTTGTTGGTGATGGTGATCATTCCCAGCGGGATGTTTTCGGGTCCGGTTGCTTCGATGAATTGCTTGAGCTTTTCCAGGTCCATGTTGCCTTTGAAAGGCAGCTCGATGCTCGAATCTTCCGCCTCGTCAATGGTCAGATCGACGGGAATTGCACCGAGCACCAGCAGGTTTGCCTGGGTGGTGTCAAAATGACGGTTGTTTGGCACCGACTGACCGGCTTTGACCAGCGTAGAAAAAAGCATTCCTTCCGCAGCGCGGCCCTGGTGAGTGGGCAGCACATATTCAAAACCTAAAATGTCCTGCACAGCTTTTTCAAAGTGGAAATAGCTTTTGGCACCGGCATAAGATTCGTCTCCGCGCATGATGCCAGCCCACTGCTCATCGCTCATGGCATTGGTGCCGCTGTCGGTCAGCAGGTCGATGATTACGTCTTCAGCAGGGACATTAAATAGATTGTAATGAGCTTTTTGCAGCGCAGCCTGGCGCTCTGCCAGGGTGGTCATCTTGACTTTCTCCACCACTTTAATTCTAAATGGCTCGATGAATGGAATGGTCATTTACTCTCCTTTAGATTATCAATTGTTACCAGCAAGGTCTTTGCCTGCCAGGATTCCACTTCCAAAAGCATAATGCAAATTAAATCCACCGCACGGTCCTGCGACGTTATTGGTCTCACCCACCAGGTACAAGCCCGGCACAAGCAGCGACTGAAGTGTGCGAGGGTCCACCTCCCCCACCGCCACACCGCCGACACTCACCTGGCTGTTGCTGAAATCGCCTGCGCCGGTAATTTTGAAACGGTTGTCAGTGGCTACGCGCAGTAGGCTTTTCAGCTGCGCTTCATCCAGGGCATCAAGATGCGTTTCAGCCGGGATTTTTGCCAGGGTCAGGAAAAAGTCTGCCGCTTTGGGCGAAAAGGTCTGCAAAAACAGCGTCCGCAGACTGCGTTTGGCTTTCGCAGGGTCAACAAACTGCTCCGCCATCCCTTCCCAAAAGGGTCCCAGAAAATTGACCTGCAGCTCCAGTTTTTTGCCCTGATTTAACGCCACCAGGTGGCTCAAATTCATCACTCCAGGCCCGTTAAATCCTTTTTCGGTCACGATCAGGTTGCCAAAGGTGCTCGCCAGGCGCTCTTCATCGGCATAAAGCGAGCAAATCGCGTCAAAACGCTGCCCTTTAAGCTGCCTGAATTCGCCCAAATCAACAAAAATCGGTCCCAGGGCGGGCTGTTTTTCTTCTACATGGTGACCGAGCTGAACAAGAGCCGGGAAGAGCTCTCCACGCGAACCAAGCGTGGGATATGCTTTACCCCCGGCTGCAACTACCAGCTTGTCGAATTTTTCGCTGGATTTTTGTTCGTTCCAGTTTAGTTTGAGAACAAACTGCCCTTCTTTAAAGCCAAACCACTCCACCTCTGTGGCTACGCGCAGTTGAACGCCGGCTTCCTGCAGCCTTTCTTCCAAAATGGATACTACCGACTGGGCAGATTGAGACACTGGGTAATACCAGCCGTCGTCGGTTTTGATCAGCGGAACCCCCAATTCTTCGAAGACTGCCTTAAGCTCGGGGACGCCGAAAGCCTCCAGGAACGCTGTCATCCATTCAGCATCCGCACAGTAATAAGCCTCAGTGCTGACGGCATCGTTGCCCAGGTTACAGCGTCCGCTGCCGGTTACCAGCAGTTTTCTGCCAATGGAATTGTTGTGTTCAAAAAGTGTTAC
>CAZMZQ010000157.1:0-3393 GCA_964570745.1 uncultured Anaerolineaceae bacterium | reverse complement strand
ACAATTTACATTCGGGATACCTGGGATAGCAACCCAAACAATGTTTACACCATGCCATGGGGCGGAAGCTACAACGGAATGAAAATGGTTTCTGTCAGCATCGTACATCCAGCTTTGATCACAGGAGACAAGCATCTTTACTTACCCCTTATCAAGAATTAACAACTCACAAAGCTTTAACGCCACCAAACCCGGGCATCCCAGGCATTGTTTCCGAACGCTCCTTCAGTTATCGGGTAAAATGACCACAATGTTCCGAATCCTTGATAACAAGTCCTCAATATATAAGGTGGGCAGCGCATATGTGTCGACCTGAAACCGATAATTCTGCATTAAACACAAGAAACTCAGGATTGGGAAACTTCATCAAAGAAATCCTCGTTGATAAAACTAACTTGCTGCGAGTCCAGCTCTTTCGTTATCTGATCGTCGGCGGTCTCGCCTTCGTTGTTGACTTCACTGTTCTTTTCCTGCTGGTTAATTGTTTTTCGGTCAACTACCTGGTCGCTGCTGGCACTTCGTTCCTGCTTGGATTACTTGCCAACTACCTGTTAAGCATCTCTTGGGTGTTCAATCAGGAAACCAAAACCAACGTAAGCCAATTTGTCCTGATTTTTGTGATCACTGGTGTTGTCGGGTTAGGTTTAAACGAGATCTTCATGTATACGTTCACACATTTAATTGGACTCCAATATCTTCTCTCAAAGATTTTTTCAGTACCAATTGTTTTGTTGTGGAATTTTCTTTCCCGGAGATTTTTATTAAACAGGAGCAAACATGCCAGATAATAAGAAAAACGTAATCATTATTGGAGCCGGACCTGCAGGTTTAACAGCCGGGTTAGAATTGATTCGTGCTGGCTACCAGGTCACTATCCTCGAAAAAGACCCGCAATATGTGGGTGGGATTTCACGTACAGTGCAATATAAAGACTACCGCTTTGACATTGGAGGGCATCGCTTCTTCTCGAAAAATGATAAAATCGTTGATTGGTGGTACCATGTCATGGGGGACGACTTTCTGAAGCGTCCACGCGTATCCCGCTGGCTCTACCAGGGTAAGTTTTTCAATTACCCCATCCAAATCGGTGAGATCATCCAGAAATTTGGTTTCGGTTTTGCCTTTCGGATCGGGATCAGCCTGATTTATCGCCAATTGTTTCCTGTTAAACCGGCCGGCAATCTGGAAGCCTGGTTTATTAACGAATTCGGTGATGCGCTGGCGCAGCCTTTTTTCATTCAATACAACCAGAAACTCTGGGGCATACCCTGCAGCCAGCTTTCGCTCGATTTCGCCAGTCAACGCATCAAAGGAGTTTCTGTCTGGAACACTTTAACCGATTCGATCCGAAAAATGTTTGGCAAAAAGAGCGAAGTCAAAAGTTTTATCGATGAATTCAACTATCCAAAACAAGGTCCGGGAGAGCTTTGGGAGAGGGTCGCTGGTATTATCCAGCAGCAGGGTGGTCAAATCTTGATGGGCAGAGACGTTTCCAGGCTTCACCTGGAGGAGAACAGGATTGTCACTTGTGAGGCGGAACATGATGGCAAAACAGAACGTTATCAAGCCGATTGGTTTTTATCGACTATGCCATACAACGAGCTGGCAAAGGATATCTACCCCAGTTTATCGGAAAGAGTTCTTATTGCAGCTGAGCAATTGAAATACCGCGATTTTGTCACCGTTGCGCTGGTCATTGACAAACCATTCATCTCCAAAGACACCTGGGTTTACACTCACGATAAAGGTCTCAAACCGATTCGCTTCCAGAATTTCAAAAACTGGAGCCCTTATATGGTTCCAAACGATCGTCAGACTGTGATCGGATTGGAATACACTTGCACATATGGTGACGAGTTTTGGTCAATGAAAGATGAAGATCTGCTGCACCAAGGCATCCAGGACTTTCTGCACCTGGGGTTTGCACAGCGTGAAGATGTTTCAGATGGCGCAGTGGTTAAATTGCGCAATGTTTACCCGGTCTATCAGATCGGCTACCAGGATCATGTGCAAACAATTCGCGAGGAAATTGAGCTAATAACAAATCTCCTTCCCTTCGGTCGGGGAGGCATCCATCGTTATAACAATACTGATCACTCCATGATGACAGCCATGCTCACTGTAAAAAACCTGGAAGTTGGTAAGCGATTGTACGATGTCTTCCAGGTAAACCAGGATGCTGCCTATCATGAAGAAAAGCAGGCGGAAACAACAGGTTAATTCCGCTCACTCCTGTGTGTTAATATAAAAACCTCTTTGCATATCATTCGGGTCAATTAAAGCCAGTTTGCTGTAATAATCCGCAACCCGTGTGCAGGGCAGTGGCAAATCCCAACAGCCCTGGAGACTTTCGTCGTTAGCCAGGTAGACTTTCAGACCGCTCAAAGTCGTCTCGCTGACCAGGTTTTCGTGGGATACCAATTGCGAGGCAATCTTGTATTCACTTGGTGGCTTGACCAGGGTTCGGGTTATACCAAAACCTCGCGGAACTCCAGGATTTAACCAGAACAAAACTAACGCAATAATCACTAAAGACAATCTCTTTTTCGAAACCTGAGGTATCGATTGCACAAACCATTCGACCAGCACAGAAAGCAAGACTGCGAAGGCTATCCAATAGGCCATACCAATAAAACGTATTTCTGGTGCTGCCAGGAACCAATAGAGGATATGAAGCAGCGCAAACCCAATCACCAAAAATTGCCCTTTGTAATCCTTCAAGGGAAACTTTTTGATTGACCAATATACCAAAGCCACCAATAACAGCGCTACGCCCAGGATCCAACCTTCCCACAAACCGCGTGGAACCGTCCACAACCAGTATGGCAGCCATTGTAGGAATGGAGTATCAGGGGAGATTACGTCTCCATAGCGAGACCAGTTATAAATAACTCCTGTAATTGGTTCGACCATCGTGCGAGGGATCTTCCAAATAAAGTCGAAGGAAATAATCGCGCTCGGATAAACCAGGTATCCGCTTAAAATTACCGAACGAACCAACCAGGGAATTCCAAAAAGGAGCAGCATCGGGATTCGGCTCCATAAGAATATTTGTTCCTTCTTATCACCAACATTCTTTTTGAAGAATATGATTATGGCTGCCAGCATAAAAGCAGCTGCATAAACCAAACCGCTTAGCTTAATGCAGATCATCAACACCCCGAGCAGCAAAATCATATTTACATTACTTCGTAAGCTTGCAGGGTCATTTATGTTTTCCGCCAGGGCAATTAGTTCCCCAGCTAATAGCACTTGCAACACTGCTATAAACAAGTCCGGTGAATAACCGGAAAAGTAAAAATTGGGCATATACCACAAAAAGAATGGCAGGATCAATCCGTAATAGTAATCTGTTTTTTTAAGACGCTTATTCCGTATAATCAGATTTGTGAC
>CAZMZQ010000156.1:0-3429 GCA_964570745.1 uncultured Anaerolineaceae bacterium | reverse complement strand
CTGGAAATGCTCGAAGGTATCGAATTGCCTGGTTTGGCAATTTTGAGTGAAAAAGTATAATATTTGCCTGATCAAAAAGCCACCAGAACTGAATAGTGGCTTTTTTTATTTAAAGAGATTTATTCAAAAGAAATGGTATTAAAGAAAAGTGATACAATGCCTATAATAATGTTAAAAATTAAACTCTCTTCTTTTGTGGATTAACGGAGAACGAATGAATAAGAAATCTTTACTATTACTGTTTAGTGGCTTATTAATTGCCACCCTGTTATTGGGAGCTTGTAAGGGTCAGGTGGAGCAAACCTTGTCAGAGGCTGAAATGGCACAACAAGTTGCTGGAACCCGAGCCGCAATCGCCACCCAAAACTCGATTGAAACTTTGGTTGCAAAGGTAACTGAGCTTAGCGTTCAGCCAACGATGCCTGTCTGTCCAACGTGTCCACCTCCGCCTACGGCAACCGTGCCTATGCCAACCCCTGAGGGCACTGGTGAAACCCAGCCAACGGCAACTACAGCAGTCCAATCCCCGCCTCTCGAAGAAGGAACACGATGTCTGCAATTCGAATTTCTGGGTGATATTAACTATCCACCCGGCACTGTAGTTAGCCCGGGAGAATCGTTTACCAAATCCTGGCGCGTCAGAAACACCGGAACCTGTGAATGGACCCGCGACTTTGATCTGGTTATGTCTGGCGGCGAAGCATTTGGGACGAGTAAACGTGCTGATGTTACAGAGGTTGTTTATCCTGGTGACTCAGTTGTTTTCTCAATTAAAATGAAAGCTCCACTAACCCCAGGCACTTATTATAGTTACTGGATGTTATCCGCACCGGATGGTGCCAGGGTGGGATGGGGTCCTAACCGTGAGTGGGGGCTTGGAGTGCAAGTTGAGGTGAAGTCCAATTAGTTACCAAACACCCCTGATAATTCAGGGGTGTTTTCTTAACGCCTTTGTTGGAAATGGAACTTTTTGAAAAATCATACGTCTAAGTTATAGAATGGAGAGTTCCACTTTTAAGGAGTGAATGAAATGGATACAAAATCTAATATAAAAATTAATCTGCTGACTCTTATTGGCGTTTTTGTGGTAACTGCGCTGTTAATATCAGCTTGTGTTGTGCCAGGTCCTGTAGAGCCGACTGGTGATCCAATCGAAAAAGCGATGCAAACACTACAGGCGCAGGCAACTCAGGATTATTATTCGACCCTGGTTAGTCAGCTCACGGTACAACCGACATCCGAGTTGCCCTTAGCTACCCCTAATCCAACCAATATCAATGATATCCCTGTCAATACCCAGGTTCCAAGCATTGTGGTCACCCAGGTTGTTACCTCAATCCCAACCGCAGCAGTTATTCCTACCAACATACCGCCCACCCCTACGCCTCGGCCTTGTTACCAGGTAACTTTTGTTAGTGATCTGAGCGTACCCGATGGCACAAAAATCGTTGCCGGTACCAGCTTCACCAAGACCTGGCGTCTCCAAAACTCGGGAACCTGTAAGTGGGATACGGGGTTTGACCTGGTTTTTGTCAGCGGAAATCAACTTGGCGCGAACAGTGTTTACGATTTTCCCAAAGACGTTGCTCCTGGTGGAACCGTTGATATCAGTATCGAAATGGTTGCACCGATGACGACCGGCAATTATACGTCTAACTGGATGCTATTCAGCAATAACGGCATCCAGTTTGGTACTGGCAGTGACAGTAAAGGTCCTTTCTGGGCGAAAATTCAGGTGACTGATGGCAAGGGCGTCGCATATAGTTTTGCTCAGAGTGCCTGCGATGCCAAATGGTCGAGTGGGTCAAAGGGAACCTTGTCCTGCCCTGGAGATGAAAAGAAGCCCGATGACGGATACGTGGTCACCAAGAATAAACCTATCCGCGAAGATGGCGGAACTGAGAACGAAATCGGTTTGATCACCCGCCCCAACAATGCCAGCAACGGATATATCCAGGGAATTTATCCTGCCTTCCAGATCAAAGATGGCGACAAGTTCCGGGCAGCTTTGCAATGTGAAGGTGGCAGCACTGGTTGTAAACTAAAATTCGAACTCTATGTTCGGGAAGTTGGCGGCAATTTTGTTGAGCTGGGTGAATGGCATGAGGTCTTTGATGGGATGTGGACTACGGTTGAAGTTGATCTTTCTGCCTATGATGGTAAAAAGGTTGAATTTTCGCTGGTGACCTGGAATGACGGTTCCACAACTAATAACAAGGGTTTATGGCTTAACCCAATGATTTTCCGCACGAAATAGGCTAATTACTTTAATAGCGGAAGAAGGGACGGCTGGAGAGCCGTCCCTTCGTGTTAGAATAGTTATATAACAAATTAAGCAGGAGAGGATAAAGATATTATGAAAAACCGTAAACCAATGGTTGCTGGAAACTGGAAAATGAACAAGACTTTCCATGATGCCGGGGAACTCCTGGAAGCCTTAAAATCAGAATTGAACGGGATCGAATCGGTCGATCTGGTTGTCTGCCCCACGTTTGTGAACCTTCCACTGGCTAAAGAAGCTTTGGATGGAAGTAATATCAAAGTCGGTGCTCAAAATCTGCACTGGGAAGAATCCGGAGCTTATACCGGGGAAGTTTCTGCTCCTATGCTGAAAGATTTTTGTGAATATGTCATCATCGGTCATTCAGAACGCCGGGCAATGTTTGGTGAAACGGATGAAACCGTCAACAAAAAGGTGTTTGCTGCCTTGGGGTCCGGTTTACAGCCGATCGTCTGTGTTGGCGAGACCCTGGAAGAAAACGAAGCAGGTAAAACATCAGATGTCGTCGGTCGGATGGTTCGTGAGGGCTTGAATGGTCTGACTGTAGAACAAGCAGAGCGGATTGTGGTCGCTTATGAACCGGTCTGGGCGATTGGCACGGGCAAGACAGCCACCCCTGACCAGGCAAACGATGTTCATAAGAACGTGGTGCGTCCTATTTTACGTGAGATGTTTGGCGAAGAGATTGGAAATAGCATGCGGATATTGTATGGTGGTTCGGTCAAGCCTACTAATGCGGCTGAACTTTTTGGTCAATCCGACATTGATGGTGGTCTGATCGGTGGGGCAAGTTTGAAGGCTGCTGATTTCGTTGGTATTGTCAGTGGTGCTTTGTAAGATCCACGAACAGAGCGAAGAAAGCAAGAGTATTAATCTTTCCTTGACTTTAATTCGCGAAATCTTATAATTGCACCATCGACTGAGAAAGGGAAGAGTAAGTTGCCCAGCTTCCACAGGGAGGTTTTGCTTTGACTGAGAGCAAAACCGGAAAAGCAGTGACCGAAGTTCGCCCAGGAGTCGCACGAATGAACGCCTTCCGCCAATAGTTCGCGCCGGCAGCCTCCGTTATCAGGCAACCTGAGTGGCTCATAACTGAGCAAAAAGGGTGGTACCGCGGTTAATCCCGTCCCTTTATGGGGCGGTTTTTT
>CAZMZQ010000155.1:0-3468 GCA_964570745.1 uncultured Anaerolineaceae bacterium | reverse complement strand
GACTTAAAATCCGTCGGTGGTGACACTGTGTGGGTTCGACCCCCACCCGCCCTATAAGAAAGGCATCTCAGGCATGAGGTGCTTTTTCTTTTTGACCAGAAACAAACCAACAATTTCTCCAGCTTGCAACTAAGCGTTTATAATAGTTATGGTCATTATTATGAAGCGATCATTTCGATTTACCCTTGCGTTAATCATGTTGGCGATAGCGATGATTTTGTCGGCTTGCCTGGTTGACGATGGGGGTCTGGCTGATCCGACAGCGACATCAGCCCCGATATTTCAGCCTACATCAGCAGTTACGCAGGACCCACTGATTCCGCTAAACCCAACCCCTACGCCAAACCTGACTAACCCCAACCCGGTGCGGATCACCGAACTGGAATATTTGCAAGAAGATAATGAAGTATTGATCATGGCGAAATTGTTCAATTCGCTTGATGATGCCATACTTCGGGATCTTCAGCTCGATGTCCAGGCTCTCGACGCCCAGGGTAACCGAATCGCCCAGCAGAGAACCTCCTTCCGCTACTTGTTCCCCAAAGAAACAACCGGGCTGGTGCAGCAGTTTGAACTGAACGCGGGGCTTCAAATCACTTCGGTTGAAGTGCGCGTTGTGGATGGTTTGATCGACCGGGGGCTCAAATATTCGCAGCCTCTTACAATCCAAAACACCTCAGCTTTTCGGGTAGGGAACGATTATTCTGTAACCGGCTGGCTGAGCAACGCTGATAGTTACACCTATACCCAGGTGAAATTGAACGCGATAGCCTATAACAAAAAAGGTCAGATCGTTGGGGGAGGATATGCGAATTTTGATTTCGTCCCTGAAAAAGACCAGGTAGGCTTTAACATCAAGGTAAACAGCAAACAAGGTGAAGTTGTAGACCATGTTGACGTGCATCCCTGGATAACCAGCTATTCCGCTTCGCTTGAAGGTGGAAACTGGTGGAATTCGATCAAAAAGACCGAATGGAATTTTATTGTCGATCAGTATAACCAGCTCGCAGGCGGAGCTTTGTTTAAGAACCAAACCGACCACATTTTGACCCAAACTTTTTACATCCTCACAGTGACCGACAAGGACAACCGGGTGTGCCAGGCGACTAATGGTTATTATGATGTTATCTGGGAGAATGAAGAAGTGGTCTTTGCCCCTGAACCGCTGCAACTGCCGGAAGAATGCGTGGGACAGACGGTGGACCTTGTGATCGTACCCGGCGAATTTGGTCAGTTTCCGATCAGTTACAATCCGCTTGAAACCTCCCAGGCGGCCTTCAACGACGATAACGACATAACTGTCAGCGTGATCAACAATCTGAACGCTTCGGTCAGCCAAGCCCGTGTTTATGCTGTGGTTCGCAACCAGGATGGCAGGGTGGTTGGTGGGGGCTATCAAATAACAGAAACAATTCATTCGGGAAGCTCAGTTAATATCACTATCCCGATTGCATATCTGGGCAGCATCGATGATCTAAAAATCACAACATTCGCCACACTTCCCTATGGCGTTGAATTTGGACAATAACAGGAGAATATTATTATATGAAACTCACCCCGGGTCTTCGCAAGTTTATCCCCACACCAATTGAACTTAAATCCCCCGTTCCTTCAGATATTGATATCGCACAGGCATCAACTCTAAAACCGATTAAGCAGGTGGCAGAAGAGATGGGGCTGCTGCCGGAGGAGCTGGAACTGTATGGCGACTACAAGGCAAAAGTAAAGCTTGAGGCTCTCGAACGCCTGGCTGATGCCCCCGATGGTAAATATATCGATGTGACCGCGATCACACCCACACCGCTTGGAGAAGGAAAAACAACTACGACAGTTGGTTTGAGCCAGGCTATGGGCGCGCATTTGGGGCGCAGCGTCATCACCTGCATCCGCCAGCCTTCACAAGGACCGACTTTTGGGATCAAGGGCGGGGCTGCCGGCGGTGGTTATTCCCAGGTTATTCCCATGGAAGATTTCAACCTTCATCTCACCGGAGATCTCCACGCAATTACGGCTGCCAACAACCTTCTGGCGGCTGCAATCGATACACGAATGTTCCACGAATCCAGCCAGAGCGATTTGGCATTGTTTAACCGCTTGTGCCCTAAAGACAAAAAGGGCAACCGACATTTTGCACGCGGGATGAAGGGCAGACTGGCAAAACTCGGTATCACTGAGACAGACCCGGATAAACTCACAGACGAGCAAAAGGCAAAATTTGCCCGACTGGATATTGACCCCGAAACCGTCACCTGGAAGCGCTGTGTGGACGTTAACGACCGCATGCTGCGCGGAATTACGGTTGGTCAGGGACCACAAGAGAAGGGCTTTGAGCTAAATACGAATTATTACATCAGCGTTGCGTCTGAGATCATGGCAATCCTTGCGCTGGCAACCAGCCTTGAAGATATGCGCGACCGCATCGCGAAAATTGTGATCGGTCAGAGCAGGGCGGGTGAACCCATCAGCGCAGATGATCTGGGAATAGCCGGAGCGCTGACCGTTTTGATGAAAGACACGATCAAACCCAACCTGATGCAAACGCTGGAAGGCACGCCGGTATTTGTCCATGCCGGTCCTTTTGCGAATATTGCCCATGGAAACAGCTCGATCATGGCAGATAAAATCGCCCTGAAGCTGGCTGATTTTGTGATCACCGAGAGCGGCTTTGGCGCTGATATGGGCATGGAAAAGTTCTTTGACATCAAGTGCCGCTATTCGGGCAATTTGCCTGATGTTGTCGTCCTGGTGGTTACCGTCAGGGCTCTTAAAATGCACGGTGGTGGTCCAAAGGTCACTGCTGGTGCTCCCCTGGCTCCTGAATATATCAACGAGAACCTCGAATTGGTTGAAAAAGGGGCAGGCAACATGCTCGCACATGCCTCGATCGCCCAAAAATTCGGCATTCCGGTAGTGGTGGCGGTCAACCGCTTCCCGACTGATACAGATGCCGAACTCGAACTTGTGCGGAAAATTGCGCTGGAACATCCGGCGATCGAAGACGCGGTTGTGGCAGACCACTTCAGCCAGGGTGGGCTTGGTGCAATCGAACTGGCAGAGGCAGTGGTGAAGGCTTCGGAGTTACCCTCCAACTTCAAATTCCTCTATCCGTTGGAAATGTCACTGAAGGATAAAATTGAGACCATCGCCCGTGAAGTTTACGGGGCTGATGGGGTTGATTACAGCCCAATAGCTGAGGAAAGATTGGAAAGGTATGAGCGCCTGGGTTATGGACACCTGCCGATTTGTATGGCAAAAACGCACCTTTCCATCAGCCATGATCCGGAATTAAAGGGCGTGCCAAGCGGGTTTCGCATCCCGATCCGGGACGTGAGCGCATCGGTTGGGGCTGGTTTTGTCTACCCGCTTCTGGGTGAGATGAGCACCATGCCTGGTTTGCCCACCCGCCCGGCGTATTATGACATCGATATCGATTTCGAAACAGGTAAGATTTTAGGTTTGAGTTAATTC
>CAZMZQ010000154.1:0-3468 GCA_964570745.1 uncultured Anaerolineaceae bacterium | reverse complement strand
AGGCAGCACGATGCCGTCGTTGTAATCGATATGTTCGCCAAGCAGGTTAACCCTTCCGGGAGATCTGAGAAGGTAGTCGGGGCTTGCCCCAAAACGTGACTGGAACTCAGCCAAAACCATATCCCTGGTTTTGGAATTGATCAAGTCAGTTTGGCAGGTCAAATCCTCCATGTCGCCCCGTCATACTCCTGAACAAAAGTATATCAGGAGAAGGGTTTGGTTTGCCATTTTCGCACCAAGTTTATAGATTAAGAACGGCATGGGGGTTACACCAAAAGAATTTTGTTTTCAATAGAAAATCGACTTTTCATCCAACGTGAAGATTCTTCGCAGCTGAAGCTTGGAATGAAAAAAAACACCCTGTGATCCATCACAGGGTGTAGGTTGTCAGTTGAGGATAAAACTATGCCAGGGAGGTTTCAACCACCTTGGCGAAAGCTTTAGGATCGTGCACGGCGATATCAGCCAGCATTTTGCGATTGATGATCACATTGTTCTTGCGCATTGCAGCAATGAAGCGGCTATAGGTCGTGCCATTCATGCGGGCAGCGGCGTTGATGCGGGCGATCCAAAGACGGCGCAGGTCGCGTTTGCGGTTGCGACGGTCATTATAGGCATACCACTGGGCATGCAAAAAAGCTTCATTGGCCCGTTTGAACAAATGATTATAACTGCCACGATAACCGCTGTTATGGGCAATCAGCCGTTGATGACGACGTCGGCGATATGGTCCACTTTTTACTCTTGCCATTTATTACTCCTTTGTGGTCCCCTGGGCGTCAGACCTTGGTCTCGTTGTAAACACCCAACAGCCACTCCAAATCCAATCGACAGGACAGTCCTTAGTCCTTCTTACTCATATAGGGTGCCAGGCGCTTAATATGCTTGACCAACCCGCTGCTAGCGACCTCAATCGTCTCTGCGAGCAAATACTTTGTTCGCTTTGAAGTATTACGGCGCAAGTGCCCTTTTCCGATCTTGGTACGCACAACTTTACCGGTACCGGTCATGCGGAAGCGTTTGGACGTTGCCTTATGAGTTTTTATTTTGTACTTTCCACTACTCTGTTTACGTGGCACGATCAAACTCCTCTAAGAAAATCCAACGGCTGCGAAATGCTCAGCCGTTGGTCAATAAACCAAAAGTAGATTATACCAGATAATCTACTGTGTCAACAATTGATTTCGTACTAACTTTTCCTTGGGGTCAGCATCATGAACATTGAGCGACCTTCCATATTGGGTGCTTGTTCAATCTCTGAGACATCATTCAATTCTTCAGCTATTTCCCTCAGATCTTCCAATGCAATTTCAGGGTATGTGATCTCTCGCCCTCTGAAGCGAATGGTCACGCGCACTTTCATGCCGCTTTCCAACCATCGGCGTGCATCGCGAACCTTGAAACCCTGGTGGTGATCGCTTGTTTTCGGACGCAAACGAATTTCTTTGATTTCGATCTTGGTCTGCGACTTTCGGGCTTCGCGTTCTTTCTTTTCCTTTTCGTAAAGGAATTTGCTGTAGTTGATGATTTTGGCTACGGGTGGTTCGGCGTTGGGGGCGATCTCGACCAGGTCCAATCCGACGTTATTGGCACGTCGAAGTGCTTCATCGATGTTCACTATTCCGACGTTTTCTCCGTTTTCGTCTACCAGGCGGACCTTTTCGGTACGGATGCGCTCATTGATACGATATTCTGGTTTATTACTAATCTTCTTTATCTCCTTAAACCTGTATGATGCTGCAAAAATAATTTTGGCGTTGCACTATATTACCATAGGCTAAAATGTTTCGTCAATATTTATTGTAGTGTAATTATCTCTTTCAACGAGAGATTTTATCAATTCTTGGTCATCTTTAGCTTGAAAGGGTAGAATAGATACCGGAGGATATAAACAATGGACATCAATCATAATTTGGAAAAATATGCTGATCTTATCGTAAATATTGGACTTGGTTTACACAAAGGCGACAAGCTCTCCATTCGCATGAGCGAAGATTCGTTACCCCTGGCACGCCTGGTGGCGAAAAAAGCTTATCAAAATGGCGTCAGCGACGTCCGCCTGGATTTTTCGGATGACACAATAACCCTCGACCGCTATCTGGAAGCTTCGGATGAGGCTTTCGAAACTTTCCCGGAATACCTGGTCGATTTTAACGAAAATCTCTTTAAAGATAATTACAATGTCGTCAATTTGTTCGCACCCAACCCCGACCTGCTAAAACCTGCTGATCCTGCACGCATAGCCCAGTGGCAAAAAGTAGCCGGCAAAGCCAGCAAGCGCATTCAGCACTACACCATGCAAAATAAAGTTAAATGGTGTATAGCCGCAGTTGCTTGCCCTGCCTGGGCTGAGGCTGCTTTCCCTGATCTGACTTTGGAAGAAGGCATGAAAAAGTTGTGGGAAAACATCCTGATGGCAACCCGTGTCGACCAACCAGACCCTATCGCTGCCTGGGAAGAGCACGATCTCAGCTTAAAAGCTCATCGAAAGTTCCTGAACGATGCGCGTTTTGACCGCATTCACTATAAGGGTCCCGGTACTGATCTTATGGTTGGGCTGGTGAAAAACCATGTCTGGGAAGGCGGATCCGGTTTCAGTCAGAAGGGTGACCGTTTCTTCCCAAATATTCCAACCGAAGAAGTCTTCAGCATGCCCGATGCGGATCGTGTGGATGGCACCCTGCGCGCCACCATGCCACTCTCGGTTAGAGGTCAGATTGTGGACAAGTTCCATTTCACTTTTAAGGATGGAATGGTCGTTGATCATGACGCTGAAGTTGGAAAACAGATTCTGGACGACCTGCTCGACATGGACGAAGGCGCAAAGCGCCTGGGTGAGATCGCCCTGGTGGCAGACAATTCCCCGATCAGCAATACCGGGATATTGTTCAAAAACACACTGTTTGATGAGAATGCTTCCTGTCACTTTGCTCTTGGCGCAGCCTACAGCGAAAACCTGGAAGGAGCTTCGGGACGCAGCGAGGAAGAAAACCGCAAACTTGGTATGAATAACTCGCTCATCCATGTCGATTTCATGGTCGGGGCAAAAGACGTGACCGTCACCGGAATTAAAGAAGACGGCACCGAGATTGTTTTATTGAAAGACGGTGACTGGCAGATATAATCGGTCCGCCTGAACTTATATTGTGATATATGGCATTTAGTTCAGGGATCCGTTTTTTGGAGGCTGGAATTGGATGGTGAAGTGAGTCTTAATAAAGCAGGGCTCTTTTCACCAACCAATCCGGCGACACTTCATTAAAGAAAAAAGGCTTTAGTAAGCTTATATAAACTCAATTCAGGGAACGCGAATTCCGATTAAGTGGCTGTTGATGATTCTTGTGACAAGCATTTTGATGGTATTTCGTTTCTCTTTTCGTAAAAAATCTTAGTTCGACCAATCCTTAGTCAACCAGTGTGAAGTAAAATAATCTTATAATGACCAACCGCAATCAGATCATCCTGAGC
>CAZMZQ010000153.1:0-3507 GCA_964570745.1 uncultured Anaerolineaceae bacterium | reverse complement strand
TTGGCAGCAGCGTCATTGGCGACGTCTTTACCAACGGCTTCAAGAACCTTGGCATCGGGGGTTTCAGCGGTATTTTTGGCATCAACCAAACCGAGGTTGGTGAGCTGACGAATAACCTTAATTACTTCAATTTTCTTGGGACCAGCATTCTTGATAATGACATCGAATTCGGTCTTTTCTTCAACTTCTTCTTCAGCAACCGCGGCAGGACCAGCGGCAACAGCAGCAACAGGAGCGGCAGCGGAGACGCCCCATTTTTCTTCTAACATTTTGACGAGGTCGGCAGCTTCCAAAACGGACAGTTTGCTCAGTTCCTCAACGATTTTTTCTAAATCAGCCATTTCTTTCTCCTATAAATTGTTTTATTAATTATTTTCTCGCATCGAAACGAGCCTGTTAAGCAGCATTTGTCTGCTTTTCTGAGTTTGCTTTGATTACAGCAGCCAACCCACGAGCGGGTTCCGCTAAAGTACGAACTAACTTGCTTGCAGGTGCCAGGATGGTCCCTAACAGCATTGCACGCATGACTGGGAGTGTCGGCAGATCAGCAAGCGCTCGAACTTGTCGGGCGTCCAGCAGGGCGTTATCCAGATAGCCACCTTTTACAGCAAAAATATCATTACCTTTGGTGATTTCACTAAGGGTTTTTGCTGTCGCAGGGGCGTCTTCGAGAGCGAACACGACTACGTTATTGCCTTCCCAGGTTTGGGGGTCAAATTGATAACCTTTTTCTTCCAAAACTCTGGTAAAGAGCCGGTTCTTAACCACATGCATCACACTGTCGGACTCGCGAAGTTTTTCACGGGCGCTATTGATCGCGGACATGGTCATTTTGTTGTATGTCAGGTAGTAAACGGCTTTGCTTTTATCAATCCATTCACGATACTGATCAACAACCACTTCTTTGTGTTGTCTTGAAAATGCCAATGTATTCTTCCTCCTTCCATAAAATAAAAAATCTCTTCCCGTTTACCCTACGGGAAGAGATTCAAGGTTTATCCTTTTTCTTAGAATCTCCACCTCGGCAGGATATTAAGCCGTAAACGGCACCAGCTTTCTTAAGCAGAGTGTCCCTCGGGACTATTCTCTTGTTCAGCCCGGCAAGTATATCATAAATCCAGCCGGTCAAGTAGTTTTACATCATTCTTTTTATCAAGGGACGTTAATTATACCGTCCCGTTTAATCAGGGGCCCCATGAAGAGCTTCCCTGACTTCAACATCCTACACTATACCTGGGCGCTCTCCATGTTGGCAACCGAGTTGACATCAACTTTTACACCAGGACCCATAGTCGAAGTTAAAGTAACTCTCTTGATAAAAGAACCTTTTGCACCGCTGGGTCGCGCCTTGCGTACAGCGGTCGTCAGTGCAGCCATGTTTTCGTAAAGTGCATCAGTTGAAAAAGACACCTTGCCAAGAGGAACGTGAATGTTTGCGCTCTTATCCAGACGAAATTCAACACGACCAGCTTTTGCAGTTTCGATTGCCTGTGCGATGTCGTCAGGCTGCACAACCGTGCCAGCCTTGGGGTTTGGCATCAGGTTGCGGGGGCCCAAAACACGGCCCAGGCGACCAACCTTACCCATCATATCCATGGTGCCGACAGCGACATCAAAATCGGTGTATCCACCCTGGATCTGAGCCAGATCTTCGTCAGTTTCGGCAACGAAATCGGCACCTGCTTCGCGGGCAGCAGTGGCAGCCTCGCCTTGTGCAAACACCAACACGCGCACAGTCTTACCCAATCCTTTGGGC
This sequence comes from uncultured Anaerolineaceae bacterium, assembly GCA_964570745.1. GTDB lineage: Bacteria > Chloroflexota > Anaerolineae > Anaerolineales > Anaerolineaceae > Mesolinea. The sequence goes on along the minus strand of CAZMZQ010000153.1, from coordinate 1,751 downwards.
AATACGCAGACGTCACGAATTTGTTGGTCAGCCTGGCGTGGGTCAAGAGTAGTGCGAAAATGAATTTCAACTGTTTCATCAAATTTGGCAAACGCCATTTCTTTGACTAATTCCAAAGCCTCACGGGGGCTATAATTCTTTTCGGCATCAACTTTTTTGATGGCGTTTTCGAAATTTTTTCCTTTTTTAGACATTAAGACTCCTTTGTGGTTCTGCCGGGCGTCTCAACCCTCCCACTCTGATAATTTCCTGTTTACTTTTCAACGACTTTAATGCCCATATTTCGGGCAGTGCCTTCCAGTTGGCGAATGGCAGATTCGATATCGTTTGAGTTCATGTCTTTGAACTTGGTCTCAGCGATCTCTTTCAGCTGTGCCTTGGTAACCTGACCAACCTTTTCGACCTTTGGATTGGCTGATCCCTTATCAACACCGGCAGCTTTTTTGATCAAAATCGCAGCAGGCGGAGATTTGAGTTCAAATCTGAATGAACCATCCATAAAAATAGTGATGTCTGCAGGAATAATTTCGCCCATGCGGTTTGAGGTGCGGGCATTATAATCTTTGCAGAATGCCATGATATTGACACCGTGTGGTGCCAATGCCGGACCAATCGGGGGTGCAGGATTGGCTTTACCAGCCTGGATTTGCAGTCTAACTATTGCTTTTACTTTCTTTGCCACAAATAAATCTCCTTGGTGGTGCTAACGGGTCTGCAGACCCTCCCACAAATTTCCGGATCGCTCCGGTTTATGCTTTTTCTACCTGCAGAAAATCAAGTTCTACAGGGGTTTCACGCCCGAAGAAGTTCACCATCACGCGAATCTTGGAGCGTTCCATGTTAATTTCATCAACGATACCGCGAAAGTCATTGAACGGTCCATCCACAATGCGAACGCGGTCGCCAGGCTTATAAGTAACCTTATAAGTCGGGGCTTCATTTTCCATCCGGCGCAAAATATTGGCAACTTCTTCAGGGCGCAGCGGCGTCGGGTCATCACCCATACCAACAAACCCGGTTACACCAGGAGTGTTACGCACTACGAACCAGGAGTCTTCCTCCAGGATCATGTTTACCAATACATAGCCTGGAAAAACATGGCGTTCCACTGTTCGGCGTTTGCCATCGCGGACTTCGATTTCCTCCTGGGTAGGAATGACAACATCAAAAATCTTGTCTTTCATTGCCATTGTTTCGATGCGTTGTTCCAGGTTCTTACGCACCTTGTTTTCATAACCCGAGTAACAGTGAATGACAAACCACTGACGGTTATCATCAGATTTAGTTTCATCACTCGGTTCAGTTTTCGGCTCCAAAGGCAAAGAGTTCAGTTCAGCCTCCTCATCCTGAGGTCCGGACTGATTCAGCTCTTCAAAGCCCTGGAGGTCGTCATACGAAAGGTCAGACATGATTTTGTCTCTTTTCTATATTTATCCGACCAACAATCCAACCAGGCGGGCAAAGACGAAATCAAATATGCCCAAGAGCGCAGACAGGATCACGGTTACGATCAAGACGATACGTGTAAGAGCCACTGCTTCTTCACGGCTTGGCCAGGTTACTTTACGAAGTTCACCAATAGTCTGACGCCACCAGTTTTTGATTCTCTGAAAAAAATTCGGTTTTTTATCTTTCTGTGCCATTGTTCACTCCTGGTTGACGGTTCAACGCCGTAGAAACTACGGCGCTGAGTTACTTCAACAGGTCAGGTAGGAATTGAACCCACAACCCCCGCTTTTGGAGAGCGGTGC
>CAZMZQ010000152.1:0-3546 GCA_964570745.1 uncultured Anaerolineaceae bacterium | reverse complement strand
TAGGCAGGATCGTTCTGTAATTGGAATAAATCCGACATGTTTTACCTTGCTTTCTACTCCAATTATACCTTTGTATCCGGGCAATCTTGTCGACGTTATCATTTTTCGCCTTTTCTTAAAAACGACTTTACACTTCTTTAAAACATTTATTACTTATCTTGACTTAATTACACCCGGGTGATATATTAAATCGCTTCGTTTGAAGTAAGAATAGTTAAAGAAAGTAGAGTACTAAATGTCAGAAAGAAGTATGGGAACCATCAAATGGTTCAGCGCCCCAAAAGGCTTCGGTTTTATTGGAATGGAAAACGGTGAAGATGTTTTCGTCCACTTTTCCGCAATTCAAGCAGAGGGCTACAAAAGCCTGAAAGAGGGTCAGAAAGTCGAATTTACAATCGAAGATGGTCCCCGTGGCAAGCAAGCTGCCCAGGTTGTCGTTCAACAGGACTAAACCAATAACAATTTAGGAAAAAGTCAGCGATTGTCCGCTGACTTTTTTTATTTAATCCATCCTCACCTTTCAAGGAATTATTACCATGATTTACTTACCACGCCATGATTCCGCTATATCAGAAAAGTTAGCAATAACCAGAGCTTTTCATCGCATCTGACATTTGGTTAATCGCCTTTTCGAGTGTAGCTCTTGTACAGCCAAAATTGATTCGCAAAAATCCTTCTCCACCTTTTCCGAAAGAGTCGCCATCGTTTAAAGCAACTCTGGCGTGATCAATAAAGAATTTTTGCAGGTCGCCTTCAATACCGCTTTGCCTAAAATCCAGCCAGCCCAAAAAGGTCGCTTCTGGTTTGCTCCAGCTAACACCAGGGAGGGCTTTTGGCAGCACAGCATCGAGATAATCGCGGTTTGCCTGAAGATAAGCAAGCTGTTCCCGCAGCCATTCGTCACCATGCTCATAAGCTGCTTTGGCAGCAACCAGAGCGAGCAATCCCGGATCAGAAACCAGATATCGCTTGAAATCCAAATATTTATTGCGTCTTTCTTCATCCTGAATAATGGCGACCGAAGCATGTAACCCTGCGATATTATAAGTTTTACTCGGTGCCATGAATGTTGAAGTGATTTTTGAAATTTCGGGTGAAAGGCTGGCAATGGGGATATGTTTATGTCCTTCGTAGACAATGTCACAATGGATCTCATCAGAACAGATCAAGACCTTATGCCTCAGGCATATATCCGCAAATTTCTCCAATTCTGAGACTGTGAAAACCCTGCCGGTCGGGTTATGTGGATTACATAGGATAAAAACCTTTGGTCGGTTTTCAATAATTTGCTTTTCAAACAAGGCAAAATCAACCTGGTACTGTCCATCATCACCCAGATACATAGGGTTCTGTACACCAATCAAACCAGCGCAAGCTGGTGAGCTCACAAAAGGAGGATATGCCGGAGTCTGATAAATAACAGAATCGTCCTCACCGCACGCGCAGCGCATGGCAAGATTGAAACCGGTAACAATCCCGGGAACATAACTGATTTCTTCGACATTTACATGCCAACCATAAATATCCACCATACGTTTGGTGATCACCTCATCCAACCCATTCGGTGGTAAGCCATAACCAAAAATTCCATGCTCAATCCGCTTTTGCAGTTGCTCTACAACAGCAGGAGGAGACAAGAAGTCAGTGTCTGCCACCCATAAAGGCAACACATCTTCTTCATATAAATTCCATTTCACACTTTCGGTCGGCCGACGGTCATAATATTTGTCAAAGTCCATTGTTTCTCCTATTCAAGTCTAATTTTATCTCATGGTCTCTTTTTCGGGTCAAAACAAACCTAAACCCAATTCTTCCCCCAACCCCTCTTTTCTGGTATATTCAAACCCGATATTAGAAACGAACAGATACGAGAGAGCATCCATGAGCCTTCCAATCCAAATTAATTTGACACCTTCCCCCGACTGGAAAGATTATCAATTGCTTGACAGCGGAGATGGCAAGACTCTCGAGCGCTTCGGTAAATACTTGCTTGTCCGTCCCCGCCCCCAGGCAATTTGGAATGCCAACCTGCCAAAAAGTGAATGGAAGAAAGCCAATGCTATCCTTGTCGAAGAAAAACAGGAATATGGTGGAAAATGGAACATCCTGAATCCAATGGAAAAATCATGGACAATTGGATATAAAGACCTGCGTTTTCAACTTCAGCTCTCAACCTCAAGACATGTAGGCGTATTCCCTGAACAAGCCACCCATTGGGACTGGATTCGCGATCGTATCGAAGCCAGAAAGAAACCATTCAGGATGCTCAATTTATTTGGCTACTCAGGTGCGGCTACCGCAGCTGGAGCAGCAGCTGGTGCAGATGTTACCCATGTTGATTCTTCCAAACATGCCCTCACCTGGGCTAATCTGAATATGAAACTTTCCGGTCTTAAAGACAAACCGGTTCGTTGGATCGCAGAAGATGCTCTCAAATTCATTAAACGTGAAGCTCGAAGGGGCAACACCTATCATGGAATCGTCATGGACCCACCTAAATTTGGGCGGGGAGCCAGTGGAGAGGTTTGGGATTTTTTTAAAAAAACCCCTGAGTTAATTGAAGCTTGTAAAAGTATTCTGGCCAAAGACGCTGATTTTATCGTGATGACTGCCTATGCCATCACAGCCTCAGCCGTCATCACCCACCAGGCTGTTGAACAAATTGTGGGACAAAGCGGTCATTTTGAGAGTGGTGAACTGGTAACGGTTGAAGAAAGCGCGGGACATATCTTATCCCACGCCATCTATACCCGTTGGTCTTCTAAGTAATCGTTATTCCGTTTCTGGTTCTTCCTTGGTAATTTCCACACGTTCAACCCGGTGGCCATCCATTTCGGTCACAGTGAACTTGAAATCTTCCCAGGTAAATGATTGACCGACTCTGGGAATTCTGCCCATCTGATTCATTACAAAACCGCTCACAGTTTGATAACCTGCCTTATTTTCTTCGGGCAGTTCATCTACACGCAGCATCTCTTTCAACATATCAATCGGGACCAATCCATCAACCAGCAGCGATCCGTCCGACTGTCTTTCAATTTCGACTTCCATATCAAATTCGTCCTGCGGAATATCGCCGACAATCGATTCAAGCACGTCATAGAGAGTAACCATCCCCTCAACCCCTCCATATTCATCCATGACCATCGCTTCATGAATACCGGTTGCCTGGAATTGCTCAAAGGCTTTGACTGCCTTCATGTTTCCAGGAAAAAAGACAGGCTCCTTAATAAAGTTATGAATATCGAAACTTTCATCAAACAAATTAATTCCCACAAGATCTTTGGCGCTGACAATACCCACGATCCGGTCCAGATCCCCGTCAGCAACCGGCAGCCTGGAATATGGGCTCTGCAGCAATTCGTTGATCATGGTCTCTTTGCTGTCAGTCAGATCCAGCCAATCCAATTCCGTATGAGGAGTCATGATCGCATCAACTCTGCGTTCACTGAATCTGAACACACCATCAACCATCACTTCTTCAGCCTCATCAAATACCCCCGTCTGGCGACCTTCCTGTATGTATCCTTTCAGCTCTTCTTCTGT
>CAZMZQ010000151.1:0-3548 GCA_964570745.1 uncultured Anaerolineaceae bacterium | reverse complement strand
CTTCGGTAAGATAGGTGAAATATGCCTGCCCGTTTGCCATATCGGTATAAAAACTGCGTCCGGCAGAGGGCATCACTACCACCAAACCATGCTCACGGGCAATGATTTCGACGTTGGTATAGCGCTGCCAGCCCGAAGCATCATCCGAAAGCCCATGCAGAAGATAAAGCACTTTACGCTCTTCCAGAGGCTCACCGCCCTGGGTGAAGTCGTCGGGCAGGATTAGATTCAGCGGGAGGCTGACCCCCACACTTTGTGAAACGTGATCGATCCTTATTAATGTCATTTGTTTAACCTCCGTTGATTTCGTTTTTGCCCGGTCAGCAGGGCAGGATTGTTAAGATGTTTTATGCCTTTTCCTGGGAGAGGGTGAAGATTTGTAATGTAACCGAAAGCTCAGCAAACACACCTCATCCACCGCACCCCTACTCCTTCGTCGTAGGGTAGAGCGGTCCCCCTTCTCCAAGGAGAAGGCAATTTCAACCTCCGTTTACTTCGCTATTGCCCGGTCAACAAGGCGGGATTGTCAGGATGTTATTGCTCATCCTTGTTAATTGTAGTCAATAATTCAATTTCTTCCTGAATTGCACTGCAAACTTCGCAAAAGTTGTGATCAACCTCATAATTGGTAAATCGCAAAACATGCAAACCATATGAATTTAGAATGCTCGTTCTAGAGTTATCTTTTTGCAGAATTTCGTCGTCAAAATGTTGACCCCCATCAATTTCAATTACAAGTTTGGCCGAATGGCAATAAAAATCAACGATGAATTTACCAATAACCTTTTGTCGGTTAAATTGAAACTTGAAATCGCGTAAAAAATCGTACCAAAGATGTTTCTCCTGCTTTGTCATTTCTTTGCGGAGTTTTTGTGCTTTGGACGTAAGGGCTTGGTTTTTAGGCAGAGGCATTATAAAACTCCAGTTCAATATATGACTATTGGAGCGCGAGTGCGGATGAAGTAAATGCACCTCATCCACCGCACCCCTACTCCTGCGTCGTAGGGCAGTGCGGTCCCCCTTCTCCAGGGAGAAGGCAAATGATTGCTTCGCTGCGCTCGCAAAGACCGATATCAGGATCAGCTTTCCGCGGACTACTCATATTTCAAGGCATCAACCGGGACCATGGTCGCGGCGGAGAGGGCAGGGTAAAGCCCTGAGATCAGACCGATAATCGTAGCAAACACAATGCTAAAAAGCGGAAGCCAAACCGGAATTGAGGTCGCCAAAGTGGTGCCGCCTCCGCTCTCCGAGGCGAGATATGAGCCTGCCAACAGGTTGATCAGCCAACAAATCGCCCAGCCAAGCAAAAAGCCGCCTACACCTCCCAAAAATCCGATCCCGGCAGCTTCTCCTAAAAAGATGCTGAGGATGTTGTTGTTCGTGGCACCAATCGCTTTCATAATGCCTATTTCGCGCGTGCGTTCCAAAATTGCCATTGCCATGGTGTTGGCGATACCAATCGCAGCCACCAGCAAGGCGATTGCCCCCACGCCGCCAAAGACGACCTGCATGATGGTGAAAAAACTGTTGATGCTCTGCACCTGAGATTGTGGTGTATAAGCCTGGAAGCCCATATCAGTGATTTGCTGAGCCAGGTCGATCACTACTTCGGGGCTGACGGCTTTGACCGTTATGTTGTTATAGCCCTCCTTGCTGTAATCGACACGCTTGCCAGCCACCCAGTCGTTCAGCTGCAATACATCGTTCTGGTTCAAATAGATGGTGTAATCGGATTCGCCGCGGGATTCCTGGAGCACACCTACAACTTCCAGCTTCATGGTTTTTCTGGATTCGGTGCCATCGTCCGGATTCCACTTGGTAAAAACGACTTTCAAAACCTTCCCCATCAGGTCAGGCACCTCCAATGGCGGGTCGCCAGGTCGGGGGTTGGGGTCATAAAAGTTGTTTTTGATCGACGAGCCAACAATCACTGTGCCTTTACCGCTTACATCGGTGGTGCCCTGGGCAGCTTTCACGCCCATGTCAGCCAGGTCGTCCAGGTTTACACCCATAATCGAACCCCAGGCGCTCAGGCGGTCCAGTTCAATTTCTATTCCTGCGTTGACATATTGTTTGATGATCACTCTCTGCACACCGGGCATGGCTTCGAACTGTGAGATCACATCCGGAGTTAATTTTTTTATATCATCCTCAGTAAAAGATTGCATGACCATACCCGACGATTGAGGATAGCCAGGGTAAACCTCGACGTTGCTGAGGTCGGCGATGCCCCAAAGCTGGCTGGTGGCGCTTTCTTTCAGACCAGCTCCGAGCGAGATGAGGGTCACCACAGCCGCGGTTCCGATGATGACGCCGATGGCGGTCAGAGCGACGCGCCCTTTGCGGCGTTTCAGGTTATCTGCAATCAAACTGATCAAATCTACTAAACGCATAGACACCCTATCTTTCAACTGCGGCTGAGGCATCTTCCGGGGGGAAGTTTCGCACGTCTACAACCTTCCAAGACCAAATCGAGGTAATTTCAATGGTTCAGACATTCCAGGTTAATTGAAATTACCCGAATCTTCATACATCGGCTGTACCGGAGAATCATTGCTGGTGCCGAAGCCAAAGAAACCCTTGATTGCATTCCAGATTTTGGCAAAGAAACCAGGCTCTTTAACCGGTTCATCAGGGAAAGGGTTTGGATTCATCGGGTCAACCATGATCGGGTTGCCAAATTCATCCAAAACCGGATTGCCATTTTCATCCAGCAGAGGGTAGGGCTCGGGCATGGCCATTTCTGGCATAACCTCGACTTCAAGCTGGGAATTATAGGTTCTCAGCTGGTTAAAATCGTCTGTATAACGAATCTCCAGGTTGATTACGGCGGTGCCTTCCTGGAAGGGTGTAAAAAGTGGATCAACCGTAAAATAACCGCCCGAGTCGAGCGTTCCAACCAGGACTGAGTTGCTGTTCATCTCGCCGGCTGGTGAAGTGACCACCACGTTGCCAAGCACTACAGATTTGCGGGCAAGGTTTGTGATCTGGATGGGCAGGCTGCCCATCTGACCGACATTAAACATACCGTCAACAGGGTTATAAAAAGATATTTCGAGCTGGGGCAGGCTGTAAACCAGCAGGGTGATGACCTGGTCGTCAATAACCCGGTTTCCCTTTTCATCAGTATAAACAAACGAAAGTTTCAGCGGATATGCACCCGGCTGTGCGGTCACATTGACAATAAAATTTTGTTCCGGTTTCAGGCTGCCGCCTGCGGGAATATCGCCCAGCAAAACCACGTTCGATTTGCCAATCGGAGCAAAAACGGCCGTGTCGCCGCCAGCTCCACTTACTCCGCCTGCTTCGGGGGTGCCTTCAGGATTGGTGGTGATCGTGGCGCCGCCATAAACCAGGGAGACGCTGCGCGCGTCAGCCCTGCCGGCATTGCTTACATCAAGCGACAGCTTAAAAGTAGAGCCTGGCTGGAGGGGATCGATATCGGTTTGGTAGTTATTCACAACCATCTGGGCACGATTGAGTGCTGATGGGGTGGGGGTGGTGGAGGTACCTGTTGACCCGGTTTGGTTGATTATGATGGTGAA
>CAZMZQ010000150.1:0-3653 GCA_964570745.1 uncultured Anaerolineaceae bacterium | reverse complement strand
CCCTTCACAGCCCCAGCCATCATTCCGCGGACGAAATATTTTTGCAGCGCAAAGAATACGATCATCGGCAGCATCATCGACAGGAACGCGGCAGCGGTCAGCAGGTGCCAGCCGGCACCCAGCGACGAAACCATGTTGCTGATCTGGTAGGTCATAACCGGTTTGCTGCCGCCCAGGAATACCAGCGAAACCAGCAGGTCGTTCCAGACCCACAGGAACTGGAAAATCGCCAGCGAGGCGATGGCGGGCGTGGTCAGCGGCAAAACAATTTTGGTGAAGACCTGCCAGTGATTTGCACCGTCGAGGTATGCCGATTCGAACAAATCTTTGGGCAGGCTGCTCATCGAATTTCGGAGCATATAAATGGCGTAAGGCAAACCAAAGCCGGTATGGAATAACCACACCGCCGGGAAGGTTCCGTTGATCCCCATCCCAGCAAACATGCGCAGAACCGGCACCAGCGTCATCTGGATTGGCACGACCTGGAGCCCCACCAAAATGGCAAAGATGGCGTAGCGACCCTTAAAATCCATCCAGGCGAAGGTATAAGCCGCAAACAGGGCGATGATGATCGGCAAGATCGTGGAAGGTACCGTGACGATGATACTGTTTACGAACGCCCGACCCATGCCCCTGGGGTTTAAAAGATCAGTAAGGTTACATTTCATCCCCAGCGGTTTGGTGCCGCTGGCACAGGCAGCCCGGTAGGTTCCGGTGCCCCGGTAACCGGTGAGCGCATCCACATAGTTGTCAATCGTAAAACGAGTGCCCAATTTTTGGGTTAAGCTTGCGTTTGGGTCGGGATGTTGAGCGCTGACCGGTCCGTTATCCACATCGAGGGCTGTCCACCAACCGGTGGTGTTGATCAGTGCAACCGGTCTGAAAGAGGTTACCAACAAGCCGACTGTAGGAACCAACCAGAGGACCAGGATCAGAATAATACCGATCGTGGTACCCAGATTGCCCGGTTTTTTCTTTAGGCGCGGTTTTGAAAGTTGTTTTGGAAGTGCGGCTGTGGTCATCGCATCGCCTCCTGTTTGGTGAAGCGGCGAATGTTCATAATAATGAAGGGAATTATGAACAAAATCAGGATCACCGCGATAGCTGTGCCGCGCCCATATTGGGCGTTGGCATACATTTCAGTGTACATGCGGGTAGCGATGACGTTGGTGCCAAAGTTGCCGCCAGTCATCACATAGACAATATCGAAAAGTTTCAAAACGTTGATCACCATCGTGGTGATGACGACCACAATGGTTGGCGCGATGATCGGCACCTGGACCCTGGTGAAGATCTCAAGGTTGGTTGCGCCGTCTATTTTTGAGGCTTCGATAATCTCTTCAGGAATGGATTTAATTGCCGATGAGAGCAAAGTCATGCAAAAGCCTGTCCACATCCAGATGCCCACCACCACGAGCATAAACGTGTTGAGAGGAGATTGGGTCAGCCAGGAGATTGGTTTAAACCCCAACCCGGTGAGAATGGCGTTCAGAATGCCTGTCTGCACCTGCGACGTGCCATAGTTGTACACAAATTTCCAGATCACACCCGCGCCGACAAAAGAAATTGCCATCGGCATGAAAATGATCGATTTTGCCAGGGCTTCGTGCTTGATGCGGTCCACCAAAACCGCGAAAACCAGGCCGATCCCAACGGTGCCGGTCACCATTGCCAGCAGCCACTTGATCATATTGCCGTAAGAAGAAACCCAAAAGCTGTCCCAGCTGGTTTCGAAGGTCGAGGTGTTCAATTCGTTTGTGAGCGCGTAACGATAGTTTTCAAACACTCCCCAGCAAGGCTGTCCCTCCCGGCAAGTGGTCGCAGCAGAGGCTGTGCCGTTTGCATTTCCGAAGCTCAAGCCAACAGTGTTAAGCATCGGATACAAGATAAAAACAGACATAACGATCAAAGCAGGGAGTAAATAAAGCCAGGGGACAATTTTATTTTGTTTCATTACGGGTGTTACGGTTGCTCTTGCCATGCTACCTCCCATTTGATATGAGAGGAGGCGCCGGTTGGGGCGCCTCCAATTTACTTAGAGTCTATTGAGCCATTGCGTCGGCTTGTGCCGCCGCGATGGTGTCGAGGATGGCTCCTAAATCTCCACCATTGACGAAGTCGGTAATTCCGCTGAATTCAGCGCTGCCAAAGCCGCCGGGGATGGAATCGCCGATATCGGGGGTGAAGCCGGTAGCGCTGGAGAGAAGATTCGCTTTCTTGACCGCTTCTTCTGAAGCGTAAGAGGCATTACCAGCAGCGTTCGGGGTCAGGTCAAAACCGATCTGTGCCCACATCTGACCACCCTTGTCGGAAGACAGATATTTAATCAGCGAGCGGATAGCCGGTGTGTCGTTGAAGACCATCAGCCAGTCAGAGCCGCCTTGGAGACCCTGTGCTCCGGGGACGCCAAAGAAGTCATAATCGACGCCGTAAACTTTGTCGGGGTAGGTGCCCAGCAGCGTTCCGCTGGCAAACCCGGACTGTTTGACCATGTAAGCTTCGGGAGTGTCGGAGAAGACTTTGAGGATGGCATCGTTAAAGCCGGTCGAAAGCGTGCCTTCGGCACCGGCAACAGTGTAGGTGGGATCCATTGCCCACTTGCCATAGATCTCGTAGGCTTCTCTCACGCCGGCATCATTGTAGGCAATCTCGCCAGCAATGATCTTGCTGACATAGTCGGGACCCTGGGTAACTAAGAGGATGTCCTGGACGAAGTCGGTACCGGTCCAGCCGGTTGCGTCGCCAGATTCAAAACCCATTGACCAGGCGACGTTGCCATCGGCAGCCATTTGTTCAACAAGGGCGTCAAGTTCAGCCCAGGTTGTGGGAACGGTGTAACCAGCCGCCGTGAAATTGGCGGGGCTGTACCAAACCAGGGTTTTGACATCAGCTTTGACGGGCAGGCCAAGCCAGCGACCGTCAACGGTGCCAATATCGCCCCAATAACCGGCGTAATTGGCAGCGTTTGCACCAAGGGTGTTCATGTCAATCAGCTGGTCTTTATATTGGGTCAGTTGGGTAACATTCCAGAAGGTCACATCTGGCGGGGTTCCAGCCTGGACTCGGGTGTCCAGCAGAGCCTGGTCGCGTGAAGATTCGGGAACAACAGTGACACCACAAGCTTCTGACCAGGGTGCCAGGATGGCGGTCAGTTTAGCTTCTTCTTCGCCCGACCATTGGTAGAGCATAGAAACGGTATCTCCGGCTGTTACACCGGTGCAATCAATATCTCCAACTACGGGAGGTTGATCAACCTGGGGTTCGTCCACGGAGGGTTTATCCACAGGGGGTTCGGTTGTCGCTGCCGGGCTGGCACAAGCGGCAAGGGCAAGGGACGCAACCAGCAAAACTGCCAGAAGAGTCCATAAGGTACTTTTTTGTTTCATCTTTTACTCCTTTCAGTCAAATAGAAACAATTGTCAAATTCATTAAGATACAAAGCGTCTTAAACAAGACCTTTGTTAATCTTTTAAAGAACGGGTCGAATTGCGTAAAACCAGGTCGGTTGGCAATAAGACCTCTCTGTTATCCGGCAAATCCCATTTCATAAGGCGCATCAACAGATGATAAGACTGTTCAGCGATCTCGCGGGCGGGCATACGGATAGTCGTCAGTGGTGGATCGAGAAAAGAAGCAAGAGGTATATCATCGAA
>CAZMZQ010000149.1:0-3678 GCA_964570745.1 uncultured Anaerolineaceae bacterium | reverse complement strand
ATGGCGTGAGGGCATAGGCACAGCCAATCTTCGCTTTCGATATCAGCAAAAACCGGGGTCGCACCCGTGTATCGGATGGCATTTGCCGTCGCCACAAAGGTCAGTGAAGGTAGGATGACCTCATCTCCAGGACCCAAACCTAATGCAATGCAAGCAAGGTGTAAAGCTGCAGTAGCATTATTGAGTGCAAATGCATACCTGGCGCCAGTAAAAGCAGCCAGATCATCCTCAAATGACTGGGTTACCTGCCCCATCGTAAGCCAACCCGACCTTAAGACATCAAGGACAGCTTTTTCTTCCTCTTCTCCGAGCTTAACATCTGCAAGTGGTACACGCCATTCCATATTTATTCACCCAGAAATTGTGAGCTCATTTTTTCAAAATCATCATTTGCGGCAAGGTAATCTTCATAATTTCCCAGGTCCCGCCAATATCCATCATAAGGAAGACAACAAACTTTTTCACCAGCATTAAGCAGTGCATTAACAAGTGTCGGAAAATCAAAATATTCACCTTTGGGAATATAATCCAGGACCTTTGGTTCAAAGATATACATACCCATACTTACAAGAAAATCCATACTCGGTTTCTCTATATAACCTGTTACCTGGTGGGAACCCTCTTCATGCTCAATCACGCCGAGGTTGATCTTGTGTGTTCGTTGATGACTGGCGATCGTGCAAACAGCATCGTTTGCCTTGTGAAAAGAGACCAGCTTATTGATATCAAGCAGGGTTAATATATCACCGTTGCAGACTAAAAAAGTTTCCTTGAGACCTTCAATAAATGCGAGAGGACCGGCCGTACCGAGAGGTTTCTTCTCGTAGGCATAATTTATCCTTATATCATATTGCGATCCGTTATTAAAGTAAGCCTGAATCAAACTTGCGAGATGACCGACAGCCAGCGTTATCTCTTCGATACCAGCCCGTCTCATCTGACCAAGAATTATCTCCAATATAGTATGTTCACCGATAGGCATCATCGGCTTAGGCAAAACGTAGGTATGCGGAGCAAGCCTGGTTCCTTTGCCACCAGCCAAGACTACTGCTTTCATTAATTCCACCTCTTTAACTAACTTTAGCTAATTATACTGAGTTTTCCAGTTTGGTTGGCCCTATTTGCTTTTCCAACACCAGAGGTTTAACGACAATATTCACCAGGTTGGTAATGGTCTAAGTGATCACTGATCCACTTAATCGTTTTAGCCAAACCTTCTTCCAGAGATATTTGTGGTTCCCATTCTATTTCATGCCTGGCTCTGGAGTTATCAGAAACAAGCCGAAACACCTCAGACTTTTCAGGTCGCAATCGTTCCTGGTCAATAATAACTTCAGGGTTAATCTGCAAATAATTAAAGATCTTTTGTGCCACTTCACCAATAGTGATCTCGGCTCCCGTGCCAAGGTTATAAACACTACCATCCCATCTCCCACGGCTTGCAGCTTTCAAAAACCCATCAATAGTGTCATCAAGATAAGTAAAATCCCGTTTGGTCTCAAGATTTCCCAGGTGAATCTGATTTGAGGTAAGCGCCTGGGTGATGATTGTCGGGATAACAGCCCGGTTACTTTGACCTGGTCCGTAGGTATTGAAAGGACGCACCGTGATCGATTGAAGGTTAAAGCTGCAATGATAGCTTTCAACCAGTTTGTCTGCCCCGATCTTGCTGGCAGAATAAGGTGACTGTGCCTGAAGGGGATGATCTTCATCAATCGGCACCCTTTGAGCGCTGCCATAAACCTCGCTGGTGGAGGTGTGAACCAGTTTGACTTCATGGTAACGACAGGCTTCGAGGATATTCAGTGTTCCGATCACATTTGTTCGTACAGTCTCTACCGGATGAACATAAGAATACGGAATTGATATTAATGCGCCAAGATGAAAAATTAGGTCGCTATCTTTTACGGCAGCGTTCACAGCCGAAAAATCTTCGAGATCACCACGAACCAGGTCAATTTGTTTAAAAATTGCGGGTGGTAAAAAAACCAAATTGCCAATTTCTGGTCGTGAAGTATAGCGTGTGAAAGCCCTGACATGAGCACCTGATTCGATTAACCGTTCAACTAATCTCGAACCGATAAAACCCGCAGCTCCTGTGATGAGAATTCGTTTGCCTGAAAAAGCCTCGTTGTGTTCAAGCATTGATTAACATTCCCTTATTCCATGAATGGTGTCTTCTACGTTTTTAACCAAATCAGGCATAATAATCACTTTTGCATCGGTTGAATCGCAGATTTCATTAATTCGTTCCATATCTTTTGAATCAGCATTACTAATTGCTATGATAATAATTGCAATTGAATATCTTTCGGTCAATTCAGGGATTTCCTGGGTTGAGCCGAGGACTTTGATTCCGTCGATACGAGCAGTCCTTTTTTTGGGGTCATCATCTGCAAAACCAATTACTCCGAAGAGGGGAGAGTAAGTGCTCCGTTGAATTAACCAGGAAACAAGTTCCCCTAAACGTCCTGCACCGACAATAAGGACTCGCTCGGCAAATGAAGAACTGCTACCGCGGAACAAAAGCCAGCGGTATGCCAGGCTGGTTATCAAACGCTCACTATATCGAACTCCGACTAAACCCACAAAGGTCGTAATTGATATCAACCAGAACATGCTGAAAGGAATCCTTGGTTCAATTAACCAGACACGGTTGATCATCCAGAGGATAACCATGGTGAGCCCCACCGAAATCCCGATGTCGACCACATAAGCCGGACTGGCTTCTCGCCAGGACACTTTCTGAAGACCAATTATCATGTTTATCAGACTGATTAAGAATGCAATTGCCAGGGATAAAAAGATAAACACCGGGATGCCAAGATTGATTACTGAACTAAGACGCCAAACGATACCCGACAACCCAACAGAAATTGTAGCCACGAAAACATCAAGCAAAAACCAAGGAACTACCCGGCGAAAAAAGTTCAGGGTCGGTCCGCCAAAGATCCAACGTTCATCCACCTTTTTGCCACCGATTAATGGCAGAAGGGTGAGAAAAGTTGCAGCAAGCACATCAATATCAGTCAAAAGGCCGTGATTCTGAATATAAAGATGATCAAGCCTCAGCTTGTCGGGTAATATCTTACCAAGATAATCATCCATGAATCCGTCTCCCTGGAGCATCTCTTCCTCATTGTGATAAATGACAGAAGCCGGACTGGTGATTCCAGGTCTTACTGAAAGTATCTCTCGCCTTGCTTCAGCAGGCCAGGTGAGAGCAATCTCATAATCTTCAGGCCGAGGTCCGACAAAACTCATATCGCCTTTGAGCACATTCCAAAGCTGAGGTAATTCGTTAAGCTTGGAGGTGCGCAAATAGTGCCCTCTGCTTGTGATACGGGGATCGTCGGATGCCGTTACCGAAGGTCCGTTTTGACCTTCAACAAGAGGATCGCACATGGTTTTGAATTTATAAATATAGAAGGGCTTCTCCCACCTGCCCATTCGCAAACCTTTGAAAATTACAGGACCAGGTGATTCCTTTTTAATGACAATCGCAATTCCAAGATAAACAGGTGACAAAATGATTAAACCAAGAATGGAGAAAATTATATCCAAGCTGCGTTTTATTGCAGCACTTACTGCCGATAGTAATTTACTTCGTTTTTGCTCATTCAGTTCTGCAGTTGCTTTAGTCCGAATTGCATCGCTTTGCACAGCTTGTCCGCTCCC
>CAZMZQ010000148.1:0-3705 GCA_964570745.1 uncultured Anaerolineaceae bacterium | reverse complement strand
TAAAACTATTATAGTTCAGACCGCCACTATAACTATCCCGCTCAGAGAACACGAGCCTATTGCTGGGAAGAACCACAACCACAGGGTCTCAGGGTAAAATTAAGAAAAACAATTAAAGGAGGCTTATGCGATACCGAAACTTTGGCAATACAGGTTTCAAACCCTCCGCATTGGGGTTTGGCTGCATGCGCTTGCCACAACTGGCAGGTGAAGAGAATCAGATTGATGAAGTTGAAGCCACCCGAATGATCCGCTATGCGATCGACCAGGGTGTTAACTATTTAGACAATGCCTGGTCTTATCACCAGGGGAATAGCGAACCTTTGCTTGGCAAGGTTCTCCAGGATGGCTACCGTGAAAAAGTTGCCCTTGCAACCAAAATGCCTTCCTGGCTAATTGAGAAAAGTGCTGATTTTGATTATTACTTTTCGCAACAATTGGAACGTTTACAGACTGACCACATCGATTTTTACCTCCTGCATACAATGAATCAGAATTATTGGGATAATTACCTCAAACTCAAGGTCTTTGATTGGGCAGAAAAAAAGTTAGCAGATGGACAAATCCGGCATCTTGGGTTTTCCTTCCACGACGAATTCCCAGTCTTTGAAACGATCCTGAATGGCTATGATCAGTGGGACTTTTGCCAGATTCAATATAACTACATGGATACGGACTACCAGGCTGGTGAAAGAGGATTAAGGATGGCAGCTGAACGGGGCTTGGGAGTGGTGATCATGGAACCGCTGAAAGGCGGCAGGTTGGCGATTGAGGTGCCACCAGGTCCAGTGAAAAAGGTTTTTGATCGAAGTCAATCCCCACGCACACCAGCAGAATGGGCTTTGCAGTGGCTTTGGAATCAACCAGAAGTTGGCTTAGTGCTTTCAGGCATGTCTACTATAGAACAGGTGGAACAGAACCTGGCGAGTGCAAGCCGCTCCGGGGTAGGTAGTCTGTCAACAGAGGATATAGAAATTGTCACGGATGCAAGAAATGCCTGGCAAGGACTTGCACCTGTTGCCTGTACCCATTGTGAATATTGCCTTCCTTGTCCGAGCGATGTGATGATTCCCCAGGTTTTCAAAATTTACAATAACGCGGTGATGTTCAACCAACAGGAACAAGGGCGAATTGCCTATAAAAACCAAATTCCTGATAATAGCCAGGCAGATGCATGTATAGAATGTGGCACCTGTGAGACACTTTGCCCGCAGAATCTGACCATAATCGATTATCTAAAAGATGCGCACGTATATTTGAAAGGGACATAACAAAGGTGGCTGCTGAAAATCAGACCCAAATCAGAGAAGCCACAATTGTTCAAAAAGACCGACCCTGGGTTATTGGGTTGACGGTTTTGCTTGTAGTATTGGTAGCAACCTGGTTGTTGGTAACGCCATCCGGATGGTGGGAAAAGATTCGTCTGTTGGGTTACGCTGTCTGTCACCAGATTGAGACCCGCAGTCTTTTTTATCATGACATGCAATCACCTTTGTGTGCCCGCTGCACCGGCATGTACCTTGGTGGGCTGCTTGCTATTGGCTACCAGGCATGGCAGGGGCGCAAAGGTCGCTTTCCTCCGGGCTGGGTAATGATGATTTTGGGGTTGCTTTTTATTTGGTTTGGAGTTGATGGGGTCAATTCCTTTCTGCACTTCATTCCCGGATTTACCTATGGATATCAACCTTCCAACTTGGTACGTCTCATTACCGGAATGGGAGTCGGGCTGGGGATCGGGGCGATTCTGACCCCGCTTTTCAACCAGACTGCATGGGTAGACTGGATCAATCGCAGCTTTTTTGAAAAATGGTATGGCTTTCCCATATTGCTTTTGATAGCAACTTTCATGACGCTGGGGATTTACAGCCAACAGCCTGTCATCCTTTTACCAGCAATGCTTGCTTCTGGTTTGGGGGTGGTGTTTCTGCTCGGTGCTCTTCATAGTGTGATTGCAATGATGTTGATCAAACGGAGCAACCGTCAACTCCGTTGGAAAGAAATGACGCTGCCGCTGCTGATTGGACTTAATGTTGCCATAATTCAAATTTTGGTCACAAGTTTGTTGAGGTTTTTGCTAACAGGCAGCTGGGCTCCGTTTAACCTATGATTATCTACGGATAGGAAGTAGTAATCAGACTATAATTAAACTGACCGACGATGATTGACCCGGTTGGAGGAGTATTATGATAGAAATTATCGGGGGTGTGTTGGGCGCATTTGGTCTTTCTGCCTCTGCAGGTGTAAACGCCTACATCCCACTTTTGGTCGTTTCGCTATTGGCGAAATTTACCAACCTTATTGAACTTGCCGATCCCTGGAACGCACTGGAAAGTTGGTGGGTAATCGGAGTTTTAGCGGTGCTTGGCATTGTTGAATTTGTTGCTGATAAAGTGCCGGTGGTAGACCAGGTCAATGATGGTATTCAAACTTTTGTTCGCCCGGTTGCAGGTGCGATTCTGTTTGCAACCAGTGCCAGAACGATTACCGAGATCCACCCGGTGTTATCCATGATTTGTGGGCTGTTTGTGGCGGGATCGGTACATGCAGCGAAATCGTTGGTTGCCCGTCCTGTAATTGAAGCCAGCACGGCTGGGGTAGGAACGCCTGTTATCAGCACTATTGAAGATATTTTGGTCACGATCATCTCTCTGTTGGCTGTAGTATTGCCAGTATTGATGATCATTCTGGTCATCCTGATTGTTTGGTGGGTTGTAAAGTTGATTAAGAAATTGAAACCCAGACGAACCCAACCAGGCGAATCCATTTTTTAGGTTACAAGGAGGAAGTTTATGTTAGAAGATCAAACTAATTATCAAAGAACGGAAACCAGCACTTCCGGCTGGGCAATAGTCAGCCTGATTGCAGGTATTGGAAACTATATTGGTTTTCCAGTAATCGGTGCTGTGATTGCTCTGATCTCAGGTTATATTGGCAAATCTGATATCGAGAAAAGCCATGGACGCTTGGATGGTGAAAATCTCGCCAAAGCAGGGATAATTCTGGGATGGGTAGGGATTGTCCTTGCACTGCTTTCGCTGTGCCTAAGCATATTGGTCATTGTGGGAGTAATCGGTGGTAGCATTGCGTTATGCGGACCATTCGGCAACTGGCTGCAAAGTGTCCCTACCTATTGAAAGGAATTAGTTTATGAGCGATCAAGAAATTTTTGAACCAAAACATGACGATGGGTGGACTGAAGTTCCCAGATCTGAACCACCTTCTCCCCAACAACCTGTGCCTCCCCAGGAACCGGTTGATAGTAGAGAGGAAGATTTTGACCGCCTGAGAGCTTATCAGGAAGATTTCCACCCAGAAGCTCCCATCCAACCTGAGGTCGTGCAGTTTTCGTCGGAACAGGTGCCTGATATAGAATTCACCTCTGAACCACCAATGCCTCCTTTATATGATCCGGAACTGGATGACCGCGACCCATACTCTTCGGTTAAGCCGCAGGGCACAGGTTTTGTTTCAGCACCAGCTTATCAAAGCGCTGCGCCAACAGGCAGTGTGCGACCTCCCGCCGAAAAGAAAAACAACAGCTGGATTATTGTGTTGATCGTGTTGTTGGTTTTGTGCCTGTGTTTAGTCATCGGGGCTGTAATAGTATTTTTCATGGTCGCCAGTGGCGATTATGAAATTCAATGGTCTTACCAATTGCTGAATCAAGCTTTGGGCTTGTTATAAAACTTGGTTGATATTTTGATT
>CAZMZQ010000147.1:0-3755 GCA_964570745.1 uncultured Anaerolineaceae bacterium | reverse complement strand
CTTGCTGAGGATGTTCATGTAATCTTTGACCAGGTCCAATACTTTATAAAAGCCGAGTCCGACAACCAGGTAAGCCAAAAAAACACCGACTGTAAAGCTGGCACCTGTGAGTAATATTTGTTTCCCTTTGTGTCCGCTAAGGGTCAGGTAGGAGACAAAAAAGATGATGGTGGCAAAAGCACAGGGATTCAGTCCGTCAACCAGACCAGCCATGACGACTGCAACCCAACCCAGTTTTTGAAATCGGTCCATCAGGGTCTGGCTGCCTTTTTCGGGGTTGTACTCATTCCAAAAACGGGGAGAACCTTTTTCAAGGAAACTTTCAATGACGGGTTCAATATTTTGCACCCGGATTTCTGTTTCACCGATCCAGGATTTATCGCCAATAAATATGGCTGGAGTGTGCATCTCCTCCGCTCTATCCACACGTTCTGACATCCAGTTAGCCAAACTGGCTTCATCATAGACGTTATACTCTTCGACAATAATCTGGGGATATTTTTCCTGCAGGTAAGCCAGGTCCATCTCTGAACGGGCACATTCCTTACAACCTGTCTGGTAGAAGTAAGCGACATAAATCGGATTATCGGTGACACAGTTTTCTGGATTATCGATGCTGCAAATTTCCAACGTGTCTGCGCCGGGTTGTGGGGTCGAGACAATCAGCTCATTAAGTTCAACCCCTTCGAATTGGTAAAAGGGGATCGCCTCGCCTTTAATACCTTCTTCAACCATACGTCGAAGGTTTTCGTTGTTTTGTTCTTCTCCTACGAGCATTTGATCGCCGATGATTACTACAGGAAGATCGCGGTTTTCAGGTATTGAATGCAGCTGGTTTTCAGCAGCCATCAAGGCTTCATAATTGACGCGTTCATTCAGCTCAAGTAACCGGATCTCAACTTGCCCCGGGTACTCATTTTGCATGGGAATGACGATCTTTTCAATTACGGTCAGACAATGACTGCAAGTGTTTGAATAGAAAAAATATACCTGGACTTTTGCATTGCTCGGGCCAGATGAGGAGATGGCGGTTCCAGGCCCGATGTTCTGAGGGAGGTTTTCAACAGCGCTGACGTTTTGAGGAGCGACCAGGAACAAAAAAACAAGAATAAGCAAACAGATACGAAACAGGTTGGTTAGATTTCTTGAAAATTGCATGGTTGAAAATCAGTCCTCATTTACTTATTTGTGCGATCAGAGTTTCAAATTGTCGGAAATTATTCTAACACGAATGGCAAAAAGGGAAAAATCAGGCAATTTCAACGTAGTCGAGGAGAAACAAACCTTCCTTGAACAACCAGTATAGTTTTTCTTTTTGTGCATCATCCAATCCGGTCAACACCATACGAACGTGAAAACCACCGCTTTTCGTCGTTGTATGAACTGCACGGATAATATTTCCACCCTTTTCAGAAACCAATCCTGCAAAATAGGCCAGCCCTCCAGGACGATTTGAAATGTTGGAACCCTCGATGTGAATTGATGTCCATCGTAATGCAGCCCAGGTAATTTTGACCAGGTCAAGGGCGTTTTCAAATTCATTAAGGTAAATTGACCCTCCGCCGATGGCTGCATATAGGTCATCAAGATTTGCACAGGAAAGCAGCCCGAGCATCGATTCTACCCGATTCGGGTCCAGTGAGGCAACATCGATTAAATCGAGAACACCACGTTCCTTGAGTATGGGATGGATCTTTTCACGCCCGAGCTGGCTGGCATCTTTCAGGTTAACCCGCGCGAGCACGTTTCGCAGCAGACGGGCTGTTGTGGCATTACAGTGGTTTAGCCAGTCGGGTTCTGGCTGTTTGTGGGGTCCGGCACTAATTACTTCAAGAACATCGCCAGGATTTAAAGTGTCATAAATGTGACGTTCTTCACCGTTCACCATAATTTTGTGGATTTTATCGAGGTAAAAATCCTGGACCATTGCAACACCGTCCAATACTGTGCTGCCTTCTTCCAGGAAGCGGGTGCCTCCGTAACTTGTGAAAATTTGTACTGGTCGATACTGGCTGATATCTTTGTCATTGTTGAGGGCGTAGATGACACCCCAGGTGTTTTCACCCTCATACTCTTCGGTAGTAATGGCTACTTCAATTGCTCCTGTGCCAGGAAGATATGCGGTGACCTGGAGGGCGCGGTAGCCATTTTGGGGTGAGGCTATATAGTCATCAAAGCGGTCCTGGTCCAGCTTGCGGCCAAAGTATTTGTTTACCCTGGAAAGAAGGCGGTAACAGGCTGTCTCATCAGGTTCAGAGACGAGCATTCGAAAGCTGACAATGTCGTTCACAGCAGAAAAATCATCCAGTGAAGTGCGGTGGCTGCGTGCCATGCGTTGAAGCTTATCCCACGCTTGCCAGTAGCCGTTTACGGTGAAACGAATGGAGCCGTCGATACCCTCACTGTTCATCAGGTTAGCAAATTCATTGAGATAATAACGAATGAAATTGGCATTCAGGCGAGGGTCCTGGTCGATTTTTGCCTTGACGAAAGGATAAGAATCCGCTTCTGCATAGGGGAAAGCCATATCTTCGATCCAGCGCCGCCAGCGGTAACAATTCAGAATGCCTGCGAGCTTGCCATAAGCTCTTATCGCTTCATTAGCTTTTGCCCATTGTTTTGCGGGAGGTTGATATTGCAGGGTCATCAGGTTGTGACTTTTATCTGCCAGTTTGACTACAAACACGGCTGGGTCACGAAACATGGCAATCTTACGTAAAGTCTCCATCTCCCGGCTGGAACCATCCCGTGGGTTGCTGATCTTCGTAAGACCATCGATGATGTGGGAAACTTCCTCTCCCAAATCCCCCGGAAAAAGAGATCTGATTTCTTCTAACGTTTCGCCCTGGTCTTCCACGGTGTCATGCAGAAGAGCGGCGATTGTCCAGGATTCTTTTTGGACCAGTTTGTCGACAAAAGCTGCAACCCAACCACAATGGGTTTCAAAATAAGGTTCACCAGAGAGGCGCAATTGACCGGCATGGACGCTTTTTCCCCAATCATAAGCACGTTGAAGTGTTTCGGTGCGGGGGACAAACTTTTCGACGTGAAACTCGTCCGTGATGAGAGGGCGAATTTCTGAGATATTCTCAACGCGAACCATGACAGCCTCCTCTCTAAACAGGGTTTAAGAATATCATTTCATTATATCGTAAGAGGTTACTTCTGTGGAAAAAAAGTGTAAACCGCCCCATTATTTGAGCAGAACGATTAAAAGGACATGGACTGCAGCAGCCAGGATATAAATGGTCCAAAAATTCGAATGACGAGTTTTGTGTCGAAAAACCTGCATACCAAGTAATCCACCGATTGCTCCACCAAAAATCCCCATTAACAGCAGGGTCTTTTCCGGAATCCTTCGTCCACCGGCTTTTGCCTGTAATTTATCGTAACCAAGCGAAAGAAAGGTGATGATGTTGATTGGTATGAGCAAACGTTCCATGTTTTATCCTGTGGTTTTGAAACCAGTTGGCAATTATAGCTTATGATTAACAAAGGAGCGAAAAATGAATCCAGAAGATCGCTTGATCCCACTTGAAGCTGTAGAAAAAGAAATCCTGGTCGTTAACAGCCGCTTTATCGCCAGTTTATCACCAGCAAAAAGCGTTGAAGGAGCTCGTGCTTTTGTCAATGAGATCAAGCAGCGCTATCCTGATGCCTCACACCATGTGCCTGCTTTTGTGATCGGGCATGGAAAAAGTATCATAACCCACTCTACCGATGACGGTGAACCTTCGGGAACGGCAGGCAGACCA
>CAZMZQ010000146.1:0-3763 GCA_964570745.1 uncultured Anaerolineaceae bacterium | reverse complement strand
CTCAGTCATCCATATTCTGCGCCAGGAGGATTTGCTTCTTCCAAGGCGGCAGGTTGCTATCTTCCACCAAAATTGCCTTCAGCTCATAAACCTGGTCACGCAGCATGGCTGCCCGCTCAAACTCGAGCTCTTTTGCGGCAGCACGCATCTGGTTTTCCATCTCCCTGATCATCCGCTCCAACTCTCGTTTTTGCATGTTTGCGGCCAACTCACGGGCACTCTTAGCTTTTTTATCTTCCGGTTTAACACTAGCCAAACGCTCGGTAATATCATGCACCGCTTTTGTGATGCCAACCGGAGAGATGTTGTTTTTCGTATTGTAAGCTTCCTGGATCTGACGCCGGCGGTTGGTTTCATCGATCGCACGTTTCATCGAATCTGTGATTCTGTCAGCGTACATGATCACCTCGCCCTCGAGGTGGCGGGCTGCCCGGCCAAAATTCTGAACCAATGCCGTGGTTGAACGCAAAAACCCCTCTTTATCTGCATCCAGAATTGCCACCAGCGATACTTCGGGCAGGTCGAGCCCCTCTCTCAACAGGTTGATTCCAACCACGATGTCAAAGACACCAAGCCGAAGATCTCTCAAAATCCCCACTCGTTCGAGCGTATTCACTTCTGAATGAAGATAATGAACCTTAAACCCGGATTCAAGCAAATATTCAGCCAGGTCCTCAGCCATCCGCTTGGTTAGCGTGGTCACAAGGGCACGTTCGCCCTTCTCAACGCGGGCACGCAGCTCGAAAATCAGATCATCAATCTGTCCTTTGGTCGGTCTCACCTCTACCTTCGGGTCGAGCAAACCGGTTGGTCGGATCACCTGTTCAACCACCTTCCCCGCCTTATCCATCTCGTATGGTCCGGGCGTGGCGCTGGTATACATCGTTGTACCCATTACTTTTTCAAACTCGGGGAACTTCAAAGGTCGGTTATCTTTGGCAGAGGGCAATCTGAAGCCATAATCTACCAAAACTTCCTTGCGTGATCTGTCTCCATTATACATTCCCCGCAGCTGGGGCACCATCATATGCGATTCGTCCAGGACCAGCAGGTAGCGCGACGGCATGAAGTCCAGCAGCGTCCAGGGTGGGGTGCCCTCGGCACGCTGGTCAATATGGCGGGAATAATTTTCAATCCCTGCACAGGTGCCAATCTCACGCATCATTTCCATGTCATACCTGGTGCGTTGTTCAAGGCGCTGGGCTTCAAGCAAGCGCCCATCCTTACGAAAGTATTCGAGCCGTTCTTCCAGCTCTTCTTCAATATCTTTCAGCGCTTTTTCCATCCGATGTTCTTCGGTTACATAATGTTTGGCAGGATAAATATCCAGCTGGTCAAGTTTTCCCAACACCTCGCCGGTTACTGGATTCATGCGAGTGATCTCTTCAATTTCATCACCAAAAAAGCTGATCCGAAATGCCTCACGTTCACTATAAGCAGGTAATATTTCCAGCGTGTCACCCCTCACCCTGAAGATACCGGGCTTGACCTCCAGGTCGTTGCGTTGGTATTGAATGTCAACCAATTGACGCAGGAGTGCGTTACGACGATAAATCTGACCCTTGGGAATGTGTAAAACCGAAGAACGATAAGCATCCGGGTCGCCCAGACCGTAGATTGCGGAAACCGAGGCGACGATGATCACATCCTGCCGCGACATGAGTGCCGTTGTGGCAGCCAGGCGCAGTCGATCAATTTCTTCGTTGATGTCAGTCTCTTTTTCGATATACAGGTCACGCCGGGGGATGTATGCCTCTGGTTGATAGTAGTCGTAGTAAGAAACGAAATATTCCACTGCGTTTTCAGGGAAAAACTCTTTATATTCTGCGTAGAGCTGGGCAGCCAGGGTTTTATTGTGCGTCATCACCAGGGTTGGGATCTGCAATTGTTGGATCACATTGGCGACCGTAAAGGTTTTGCCGGTGCCAGTCGCGCCGAGCAAAACCTGGTCGGATTGACCCTTGCTGATACCATCCACAAGCTGACGGATAGCTTCCGGCTGGTCGCCGGTGGGTTGATAGGGAGCATGAAGTTTGAATTCCATGCCTTGATTTTACATGCTTTATGTATGCATTGTGTTTTAATACTGGACGATTTAGGAAGCGTCCGTTCGGTTTGTTTGGTTGGACATATTGCCCTGTAGATTACGGCATGGGTGTCGGTGTGATCAAAATGATCGTGGTTGGGTCAACAACCAAAGGCGTAGGGGCAACGAATTTGAAGATGAAGAGGTAGCCTGCAATCGCAAAAAACAAGCTGAAGAGCGTGCCGATGAGGTAATATTCAGCGAAGGCGGGACCTTTACTTATTTTGTCATAACGCGCCATCGATTTGGCCGCCATCAATAAACCCATGGCGGCATATTGCCCCATGGAGGCAAACAAGATCGTGATCAGACGCTCCAATATGCCCACCCAGGCACCGGCCCCTTCAACTTCCAATGGTTTTTCGTTTGGGGTCTTTGAAGGTTGCTCGGCTTCAATTCCTGTCGGTGAAAGGTGAGCTTGCAGAGCCTTTTGATCTTGCCTTTTGCTTTCTTCTTTTGCTGCCAGCGCGTACTTTTCGAAAATAATATCCACACTGATGTTCACTGGCTTCAGGATAAGCAAGAGCAGAGCCGCCCATGCCAAAGAGGCAGCGGTCAGGTTCAGGGCAACTAACCATCCACGCAAACCAGCCTCCGGAGAGATGTAGGCGAGAAGCAGTAAAACCAATATGTGCAGCGCCTGGTCAGCCACAAAAAGACCCGCTTTGGACAATTTTGTGTTTCTCAACGCCCACTTGACACTATCGATCAGCCAATGTGTACCGGCAGCAATCGCAAAGACCCACCAGGGAGCAGCAGCCATCCCAAACGCCAGGAACATGATAGCTGCATAAATCAAGCAATGAAAAACAAGCCAGGAGTAAGATTCTTCTTTCCGGGCAGCCAGATCAGGGGTTTGGAGATAATAATCCCCCAAAAGATGAACGATCAGCAGCACGAGAAAAAGTGTTGCGTTAGGCATATTTTTTGTTAATCCTTTCCAGCGCCAACTCCGCCTCGCGGTGAGCTGACATATAGCGTTTGATGCCGCTGGATTCAAACCTGCGGGTCAGCGATGATGTCTGGATACCAAGCTGTTCGGCAATTGCCTGGTGGTTGATCTCATCAGGGTTGACGATGCCTTCATTCATAATCAGCTTGTAAACATCGCTTTGCGAATCCCGCCAGCCGCTCACCTGGAGGGCGGTTAATTTCATGATTTGGTTGATCAGGTCAACCAAAATGTCATCCTCCTGGGCACAAAGGTGGATGCTGGCGCGTCCGTAGTCATTATTAGTGTGAACAAATTCAATTGCCTCGCGCGCCTTCCAATAAGCCGGACCGTCTGCACCGATACTGGTGAGGGGGTCCAGTCGGGTGGTCAGCTCGCCGACACCAATCCCGAAGCGCAGCTTGATCGGTTTCAGGGCGAAAGTGATCTCGTCCAGGATGCGCAAAAGTCCATTAGCCTCTTTGAGCACGCCCTGGAATTCATCTCCCAGGGTGATTGTGAACCTGGATGCCAACACCCCTGCATAACGCTGGTTGACCTGTTGCAAAACCATCGCCAACCCTTCCTGGGTCTTCTGCCGGTCCGGAATGGATCTGGACTTGATTATGTCACCGATAATAGCAATCATCATTTCACCTGAGTTTAGTATACAATATTGCAGTTATAAATACAAATATTCGATATTGCAGTTCTAACCGCAATTGTAATTTTAAGTACAATCAGGA
>CAZMZQ010000145.1:0-3815 GCA_964570745.1 uncultured Anaerolineaceae bacterium | reverse complement strand
GTAGTACTGTCATAGTCTCGACATGCGCGGTTTGGGGGAACATGTCGAAGGCTTGGAGGGATTGCGGGTTGTAGCCTGTTTCTGACAGGTGTTTCAGGTCGCGGGCGAGGGTGGCGGGGTCGCAGGAGATGTAGATGATCTGATCGGGTGCGAGATCGATTAGTGCCTGGCGAGCTCTTGCATTGAGACCAGCCCGGGGTGGATCGAGTAAAACCAGGTTGACCGGATGAATTTGATCGATAAGACCGGGCAGGATCTCTTCGACATTGCCTTCATACAGGCTGACGTTATCGAATTCGTCCAGGTTGCTGACGAAGTCAAAACAGGATGAGGGTGAGCTTTCAATAGCGGTCAGCTGGTTGGCGTGGGGGGCCAGGAAGTGTGTGAAGAGCCCGACACCGCTGTAAAGCTCCAAAATGTTCAGGTTTTGTTGGTTTTCGACGAGGCTAAGAACATGACGGAGCATTTCTTCTGCTACTGGCAGGTTGACCTGGAAAAAAGATTCTGGTGAAACCAGGAATTCTTTGCCCAAAACGTTGTAAACCAGGGCATCATTCCCACTTAGGTTGAAACTTTGCCCTGACGGACTGAGATAGGCGGAAGAGATGGGCAACTCAATGTTGAGTTCAGGTGGTTCATCACTTTCGCCTTCAAAGACCAGCATCAACTCGCCGTCGCTGTCGATGCGCATAGCCAATCGATTGATCCCCGACCCTGGATCCAGTTCTATTTGGGCAAGGAGCTCATTCAAATCGCCTGGAATCAACAAACAGCGTGCGATGGGAATGACCTCGTTTGAATTGGCTTTCTTAAAACCCAAGCCTAAAGCCGCATCCTGGCTGTTAACCGGGTGAAACTGTGCCTGGTTACGATAGCCGAATGGCAGCGGTGAGGGTGTGATTTCGATTGGAGGTAGATCAGAAAATTTACCGATGCGCTGCAACTGATCGACAACAAGTTCTTTTTTTAGTTTCAGTTCTTGCGCGTAGTCGAGGTGTTGATAATGGCAGCCACCGCAGACCCCGAAGTAAGGGCAGGGAGCCTGGATGCGCTGAGGTGATTGTTCAAGCAATCTGACCACTTCTCCCCGGGCAAAGCGCTCTTTGGATTCTGTGATCACTATTTCGGTTGTTTCGTGTGGGAGCACAAAGGGGACAAATACCGCCCGACCATCAGGTAATCTGCCGAGACAATCTCCGCCGAAAACAAGTTTTTCGAACTTGACGGTTAGTATTTCGTTTTCCATTTTGATCTCCAGGTTGATTTTACCTTAGGAAGCGCTTCATCATTGTCCAGGCGGCGGTAATCTAGATCAGGAAGGCTAATTCCAATTTGTCAGCCCACCTGCAAACCATTTGTGTCGAATTTGTATGAACATGGAATATTGAAATGGGGGCGTGAAAGGGTCTATTATCTGGCATAATGAGATTATCAATCGCAGAAGATGCTTGTTATTCTTTTTGGTCACTGTAGGTTGATCACTCCTGAAAGAGGCGGATCACTCGGTGCCAAACATCGACAAATTCACTTTCGGCACCTGATATCAAATATTTTAAACGGCGATTCCAATCATGCTCAAATTCTGAATACCGATTTTCGAGGCTTCTGACATTCACTGCCCTAAGATCCAGTCCTTTTGATCTGAATTTTTCTGGCAGAATTTGGTTTACAGCGTCAAAGTTGACATCAGCATCCAGCAGGTTGTAAATGTCGTACAAATCCCTCGAAATTGCAAATCTGCGTTGACCTCCAATTGCCCGAATTTTTTCAGCCATCACTTCTTCAAGGGAATAGCAGGCTAATTTCAGCGTCTGGAATGTCCCTTCATCTGAATATGGGTGAAAGATATTACGGCCAATGGGGGGTAGTAAAACTTCTTCCGCTCTGGTCACATCCAGTTTTATGCTTCTTGGAGATCCACCCCAATTCAAAGGGCCTCGATAATAACCTCGGATTTGGTAGGACTCTTTTCCGTACTCATCGTCGACGATTTCGAATTTGATAGGCTGAATTGTGAAGTTGGGACCGTCATGTTCTCTAACCCATTCAAAGCTGTTTTCGATCAAGTTTATGATTGAGCTTGCTGAAAGTGGCGCTGTGGCAGTAAAATCCAGGTCTTCCGAAAAGCGATAATCCGGGAAGTAGCATTTGCGCAGGCAAGTTCCACCCTTAAAAATCAATCCCAGCATATTAGAGCTTATGTTTTTCATTCCAAGCAGTATCCAACTAAGGCTGTAGTCAAGATCAATGACCATAGGATCAACTATTTTAGTAGCAGCGATGCGACGAATTTCAGCTTCTCGGATCATCTAGTTTTCCTTTGGGAGCAAATCGGGAACGTTAATTTGAAGTTGCCACCGAGCGATTGTTGGACCTATTTTTGGAGACCCGGGTTCAAGGGCGCTGATGCCTTTAGAGATTATGGACTGCCACTTACTAACAATGAAGTCTCGGTTTGGAATTGGCAAAGCAAGCACTTCCAACAGATAACCTAATCGCTTGGCGACAGCCCCACCGCCCCATTTTTCCAAATACTTAGTCAACATTTCCCAATCAATTTGGGATGAAGCTGTAGACATCGCTTCAACTAGCTGAATGATTCCCCCACTCAAATCTGGTCGATCTGCAGCATCAAGCAGGGTCTTTTCACGATCAGTAACAATGATTGACTGACCTTCAACTTGTTTGGTAACTGTTCCGAAAAATCGCTTTTCAGAAACGGTTACGAAACGGTAGTTAATGCCTTGGATGAGTACGGACCGTTTTCTCTTCGTTGTCTGCACAAATTGAACGCGTGGGAGCTGTTCCGTCATGTTCCAAAACCGCATTGCAGACCAGTAGGCAACCGCTCCTGGTGAAACCAGGTGGGACGCTATTATCAGAGCATTTTCTGACCATTCTCGTTCCGGACCAGCCTCCAAGGGAATAATCATGTATAAACCGTTTTCCAATCTAAAAAGCCAGCGTTTTCGCACAAGCCTGCCCAGAGAGTTTGTGGCAGCCTCCGGTGTTTCCCAAAACCCCAAAGCTTCCTGGAACGTGAAGATGTTTTTCCCTTTGACAGATAATGTAGCTAAGAATTCTGATTCCTGTTTGCTTAATGACATGATACTCCTTGTAACACAACCTTCAATAAGTAATGGAATTATTACAAGAAATATCATACCACGGATCTGGAGAAGATCTACGGTCGCAAATGCCACTTGTCAGTTGTCAACGATAATACACCGATAATATCAGGATAAACATTCTTAATTATGGACAAGACGGCTGGTGTGTTTTCTCTAATTATAAACAAATGGTTTAGACAGGCAACTAGTGAGGAAAGATGGTGGTTGGTTAATTAACCATTCCATCAGGCTTTTTGTTTCACCAATACCTGGTACTAAGATAGTCAACCAGAGTGTTATATCGATCCCTATCTACGGGTTTCAACAGTTCTTCAGGTGAAACAATCACATATTTTGATTGATCAATCAAACAATCACGCCATGTTCTTTCCAATCCTTTGCCGCTGTAAGGATAAGTTTTATGTAACAAATTGCCATTTTCACCAGGTATCACATGAATATGAATAAAATCATCAGCCTTGATTGTTTCAGTTTTTCGGTGCGAAATCAATTGTTCCGCCCAGAGGGTTTGCCGCATCAACTGATAGAACGGTTCAAAATAGTAAATTGCATGATCATATGACTTCAATTGAGCTGACTGATTGATCAAATCAGTATAACGTTCTTTTCGGGTAACTCCAGGACTACCACTTGCTTTGTCTTCATTGCCGTAGGCTTCAACATATTTCCATTCAATAGGAAAAA
>CAZMZQ010000144.1:0-3844 GCA_964570745.1 uncultured Anaerolineaceae bacterium | reverse complement strand
GGGGCTGAACGCATTTATACCGCTGGAGAAAAAGAATACCTTGTCTGGCTTGATCGCAAAGACAAAGGAGTTCCCATCGGCGATGCTGTTCAAAAAGAAATCCTGACTGTTCGTGATGCTCTCGGTCTGGATTATAAATTCCCGTTTGAGGATTAAACATGAATTACGCCGAAGAATCTTTGAAAAAACACAGGGAATGGCGCGGCAAGATCGAGGTTGTAGCCACTGTACCGGTTAAAAACAGGGAGGACCTGTCCCTGGCGTATACGCCCGGCGTGGCACAACCATGCCTTGAAATCCAGAAAGATATCAATCTGAGCTACGAGTTGACACGACGATGGAACATGTGTGCAGTCATCACAGACGGCAGCGCAGTCTTGGGTCTGGGCGATATTGGTCCTGAAGCAGGTATGCCAGTGATGGAAGGGAAGTGCGTCCTCTTTAAATCTTTTGGGGAGGTTGATGCCTTCCCGCTCTGTATCAAGACTAAAGATGTTGATGAAATTGTCGAAACGATTTACCAAATCAGTGGTTCTTTTGGCGGCATCAACCTTGAAGACATTGCATCTCCACGCTGTTTTGAAATCGAAGAAAAACTAAAGCAAAAATGCGATATCCCAATTTTCCATGACGACCAGCACGGCACCGCCATCATCACCCTGGCAGGGCTTACCAACGCCCTGAAGGTGGTTGGTAAGAAGAAAGAAGATGTTAAAATTGTCTTTTCAGGCGCTGGTGCTGCTGGTACAGCCATCGCGAAGCTGCTTCTTTCTGATGGTTTTCAGAATATTACAATGACTGACAAGCATGGTGTGGTCTATTCAGGAAGGCCCATCGGTATGGATTCCTACCTGGAGGACCTTGCTGCCAAAACAAATCTGGATAAACGAACCGGTTCGCTCGCCGATGTGCTTGGAGGTGCAGATGTATTCATTGGAGTCTCTGCGCCAGGCGTTCTAAACACCGAAATGGTTAAATCAATGAACGATAATGCTATCGTGTTTGCCTGCGCCAACCCCACCCCAGAGATTTTTCCGGAAGATGCCAAAGCTGGAGGCGCCAAGGTTATATCAACTGGCAGAAGCGATTATCCTAACCAGATCAATAATGTGCTGGCTTTTCCCGGAGTTTTCCGAGGGGCGTTCGACGTACGCGCCAGCGATATCAATGACGAAATGAAGATAGCCGCAGCGAGAGCCCTGGCAGAACTGATTACAGATGATGAATTGAACGAGGAATACATCATCCCTGCAGCTTTCGATCCGCGGGTTGGTCCAGCGGTTGCCAAAGCAGTTGCTGCTGCTGCTCGCGAAACTGGCGTCGCAAGGATTTCATAGCAGGCTGTTTGTTTCGGTGACACAGCAGACAGAGCGCACCTTTGTATTGAACCGAAAATTGGACACTGTCTCATTCAAACGAGACGTCCAAATAAGTTCTTCGTAGATAATGTTTTCAAATACTACATCCCCCTCAATTTGGGGGATGTAGCTGTAAGTTAGTCATATGATTCCGAATTCAATTATCGCACTGTCCTCCATTTTGGCTTATTAAACATCCTATTGTTGACTCGCTCTGATAAAATCAATCGTAATGGAAAACCAATCGGTCACACCAATCACCTCACAGTTGGCAGCCTCGCTGCTGCCAAAAAGACCAGCTGATTCCCATAAAGGAAGTTTCGGCAAAGCTCTTGTGTTTGCTGGTTCAAAACAATTTCCTGGTGCAGCGAACCTCGCAATTCAGGCAGCTTTGCGAAGCGGTGTCGGGTTGGTATATGCTGCCATTCCGGAGTGCATCTACCTGCCGCTTGCCGCGAGTATTCCCGAAGCCATCTGGTATGTGTTGCCTGATGAAGCAGAATCAATAGATTCGGATGAAAGGTTAAGGTTATTCCTCGCGGATATCCTTATAGATAAAGATGCCTTGCTGATTGGTCCCGGGTTGGGGCAGCAAGAAGTGACAAAAACACTTTTGCTTGTTTTGCTATCCTTTGTTCGCAACCAATTCTCTGACCTTCCTCTAGTTATCGATGCAGATGGTTTAAATATCCTCTCTCAGCAGCCAAATTGGCAACGACTGCTTCCACCCCGATGCATTCTGACTCCGCATGAAATGGAATTCTCACGGTTGATTGGTCTCCCAGTCAAGGAAATCCATTCTAACCGTGAGAATCTCGTTGATTATCATGCCCAGGAATGGAAACAGACCTTGATCCTCAAAGGAGCCAATACATTGATTGCTTCTCCTGAGGGGGATTGCCGGTTGTTGTCTTTTGCCAATTCTGTCCTTGCTCATGGAGGCTCAGGCGATGTATTGGCCGGCTTGATTGTTGGATTGCTTTCGCAGCTCCGCCAGCCGTTTGATGCAACCACGCTTGCAGTCTGGTTGCATGCACGGGCAGCAGAACTTGCTCTCGAAACTGTCAGTCATCCTGCTGCAGTATTGCCCTCAGATATCATCCAGAAAATCGGCGCAGCAATGGGCAGTTTATAAAGCAAAAGCCCTCCCAAAACTGCGGGAGGGTTTATCCTAAATAGGATGAAAGATTCTTACCAATCCAACAATCGTTTTTCGCCTTCAAGTGCCCGGATATCGGTCACATTTTGCGAGACTTCGATCACACCTTTATAAGCTCCGGCGTCATCACGCAATGCGAAGTAACGTATATGGATAAAAGCACTTCCCATCTGAAGCCAAAATTCAGCCACATCACGCTTTCCGGCTTTAAAATCATCAATGATTTTCTGAACCACATGCACACTTTGTGGTGGATGGCAATTATGGACATCACGCCCTATGATCGCGGCTGTACGTGTAAAGATGCGTTCTTTGCCCTGCGAAAAATATCGAACCTTATCGTTTTCATCAACAAAAGTAACATCGACCGGCAGGTTGGTCAAAAGCAAATCGATCTGTTCAGCAGTGAGCGCCCCGGTTTTGAGGGAGATTTCGTTCGTTAGTTCGTCGCTGTAATAATCAACCGTTTTCTCTGATGGCTTGATTGCCACACCAGCAATTTCATCTCTCATTTGCTGCCAGTCTGCTTGGGTAAACCGGGCTAAAGATTCGGGGATTAAAACCTTTTCTTCTTTATAGATCATATCCTTGGCTTTGCGAGAGAGTTCGTTGAAACGGCTTTCAACGGTCACGCCCAAGGGTTGACTCTCCTCGAGTGAATCAATGAATTGACGCAGCGATTCACGGATCTCATTGTCCACGCCCCACATAACCTTCGAAGGTCCTTCAAAACCATATTTCTCCAGAACAGGGAAAATCATGTTCTCTTTATTGTTGTAATGACGAACAATCAGATCCAAGTTTTTTGCATTTTCGCGTAGTGTTGGCAAAATCTCGTGATTCCCTCCTGCAAATTGCAAAACAAAGCCTTCAACAGACTCCAAGGTACGCTCGATCAACTCATTTTCAGTACGGAATGTAAAAAGGGGGTGCCCGGGTTTATTCTCCGGGGCGGGTTCAGCTTCCAATCCTGCCTGGAAAACGGCAACATGCAGATCGCACAATTTTTGCACTTCGGCGACCGGCAGACCTTCAGCGATTACTTCACGCTCAGCTGCGGCGATGTCTTGAGCGCTGGCATTAGCGATAACATGACCGTATTCAGCCTGAAGTTCTTCAACCGTTTTCCCCTCATGCAAAAGACGGATTACATTTTTTATGGCTTCTTTTCGCCTGGTAGCGTTATCTAAAAATTCACTCATGTTTCTCCATTTCGATTGTTCCAGGAACAAATCCTGGGAAGTTGTGTATTGAATAAAAACAAGTTTACTATATCGGACATACCTCTTTCAACCCTGAAGTATTGACTTCAGTATAATCACCCACA